>JANZYW010000100.1 GCA_026413325.1 Bacteroidia bacterium
GAAGTGTCCATCCAAAGGCTCCCTCTACCCGTAGGCTCTCAACAGGAGCGATACGTCCTCGGGGATCAGCCCAGCTGGCAAGAGGGAGAAAGGTTATGGGTAGAAGCTCCCAGCTCGACCGAAGCTGCACAAGAAGCTCTGGTTCATGCCAGCCCCACCAGCCTCCTACCCCCACAGTGGTGAATCCCCCTCGATTGGCTCTTTCTGCCAGCTCTGAAAAGCTCTCTGCTGTCGGGATCTGCGGCTGGTTCGTCCAAGCCACAAGGTCGACCCATCCTGGAGAAACCCATACATCTGTTTCAGCCGATGTGGACTCCACTCTCTCGATCCCCTGAGGTACTATGTGCAGGTACACCCTCTGCCCATTCCACGGCGAGCGAGGATCTGCCAATCGAACTGGGCCTACTGTGAGCGCCATAGCTGGATAAAAGTCTCGATGGAAAGCTCATGAGGACGCCGCAAAGCCCAAGCTTGGAATACCCCATTATCCGGAAGGTCAAGATTTTTCTTCAGCGTACGCCTGGGCTGTCGAAAAGCCTTTCGTACAAAATCAGCAAAATTATCCCATTCCTCTAAAGAAATATGTGGTTGTCTTTCAAAAACGACGACTTCACTCCATACCTTCGGAGGAGGGGAAAAGGCTCCTGGAGGCACCCTCAGAAGACGATGAACCCGATATACGCTCTGAAAGAGAAGGGATATTCTGCCATAAGGACGTGCCCCTGGCTTCGCATATAAGCGCTGGGCTACCTCTGCTTGAAGCATAAGAACGCCCCCTCGAATGCGAGACCGATATTCCAGTATCCGAAAAAGTGCTGGGCCAGAAATGCTATAGGGAAGGTTGCTGACGAAAAAAAATGCCTCAGCGGCGGGCATGGGGACTCGTAAAAAGTCTCCGTTGACCCATACTGCCTTCGAGGTTGGATAGAGAGATTGAAGGCGTTCTATACAAGAGCGATCGATTTCGATGCCCACATACGAAAAGGGCTTGGTGAGGAGATACTGCGTCAAAGCTCCGTGACCAGGCCCGACTTCAAGGATAGTTTCTCCATCGATGGGCTGGACCGCCTCTGCGATCCGTCGTGCATACGAGCAATCACGCAAGAAATGCTGATCAAACTTCGGCATGAGGGGGCTCGTATCGAAGAGAAAACACTTTGTAGCTGTCGGGGGGTGCATAATCTACTCGAAGGGGATGACCTTGCCAGTCCTGCGGAAGCAAAATACGCGTGAGAGAACTCCGCCCAGCAAAGCGTACCCCCACTAAATCATAAGCCTCCCGCTCGTGCCAGTCTGCAGCTGGCCAAACCTGTGCCACAGAGGGGACTTCCTCTTCTTCTTCTACAGAGAAAAACACCGTGACAAAAGTGAGACAAAGAAGGCTCCTCAGATCGTATCGAAGCGCTATCTGCGGCGGAAGATGCGTAGCAGTAAGGGATAAAAAGTAATCTACCTTTCCCTCTTCCTTGAGAAGCCAAGCGACTTCTGCCCACTGCTCAGGACGGGACAGTCGCAAGATCCATCCCCTCCCCTTCTGTTCCACCGAACCCAGTTCGCTAAGACGCTCTAAAAAGGATGCGCTCCAGATCCTGTACATGCTGAGCCAGCTCCCGATTCATCGAAAGTCCCTCTTGTACCCATTGACAACTGTGCAAGACCGTAGAATGGTCTCGGCCACCAAACTGCTCACCCAGCGCTTTGAGGGCATGACGAGTGTACTTTCGGGCCAAATAGACTGCCACATGCCGTGCATAAGCCACTTCCTTTTTACGAGATTTCCCTCGCAGCTCTTCAGGATGGATCTTAAAGTAGTTAGAAACAGCACGAACCACCTGTTCTACGGTGACTGCTCGTGTACGGAGAGGTTTAAAGCGGCTCACTAACTCCTGAGCGAGAGCGAGAGAGAGCTCACGACGGCGGATGGAGGTTTCAGCCAGCAACTGTATCACTACCCCCTCTAAGTCCCGAACGTGACTGTGTACATGCTCTGCGAGGTAACTCAAGACCTCCTCAGGGATTTCTACCCCCTCTTGTTGCAGCTTAAAACGAAGGATGGAAAGACGGGTCTCATAATCCGGTGGGTACAAAGGAGCCGCCAAACCCCAAGCAAAACGGGAAGTAATGCGCTCTTCCATACCCCGCAGCTCCTGCGGCGATACATCCGCTGTGATGACAATCTGACGACTATTTTGATGAAGATGATTGAATATATGAAAAAACATATCCTGTGTACTCTCCCTTCCTATCAAAAACTGAATATCATCGACGATAATAAGGTCTACTGAATGAAGCTTTTGCAGAAACTCGCTTACCTTCTTGTTACGAACTGCATCTACATACTCATGAGTAAAATTTTCTGCGGTTAAGTAAAGAATGATCTTCTCGGGGTGAAGAAAACGGGCATAGTTTCCGATCGCATTAGCCAGATGGGTCTTGCCCTGTCCAACCTCTCCATAGATAAAGAGAGGATTGAAAGCTGTCTGGCCAGGACGTTGAGCCACACTCATGGCAGCACTACGAGCCAGGCGATTACATTCTCCTTCTATAAAGTTATCGAAAGTATACTTCGGGTTGAGATTGGTAGGAAAGGGCTGAACGCCTCTCAAACCAGGAAACACCGTGGGGGGAGGTAATTCTTGCGAGGGGAGACGCATGGGAGCCGCTTCCGCTGCAGTCATTACTTGATATTCCAAACGAGCCTTAGGCCCTAAAAGACGCCGCAAAGTCTTAACTATAATCGTAGAAAAGTGCTGCTCGATGTACTCATAAAAAAATTGACTTGGGACTCGGAGCGTGAGTACCCCCTCTTGTAGAGAAACAGGTTGAGCAGCCCCGAGAAAAGTACGCACAGGAGCGATATTCGAGCCCAGATTGTTCTGGATGACTTCCATGCATCGGTCCCACGCCTCCTGCGCTGTCACCGACGAAGAGAGCTTTACTGGCTTTGAAACACCCACGGACGTACAAAGAAATAAAGCAAAAGGGCTACAACTACCACAGCGATAAGTACCAAAAGCAGCGTTCGAGCGATACCTCTACCGCTCGTGGGAACTCGAGTCATGCGAGTGGGGCTATCAGTACCTCCCACCGGAGCAGGGGGATTGAGGAGGATCTCTTCCCAGTTCAACTGATAGGAACCAAGAGCCAAAACGTCTCCATGCTGAATTTTCTTTGTCATTACGCGCTCCCCATTTACAAAAGTTCCATTCTTCGAGCCCACATCTTGGACTTCTATAGAACCATCTGGATGCACGATTAGAAGTGCATGTCTACCCGATACCTCAGGATGCTGCAAAACTACATCACATTCTGAGGAGCGCCCCAATAGGAATGTTCGTTTCAAAGAGGGAGAAGCAGCCATGGTGGCAAAGTTAGCATTCAAGTCGGAGGTAAGCGCCTTCTCTCCCTCGCTGAGGGGATGCCCAGCTGTTCCCGATATTTCGCCACGGTACGCCGCTTGATTTCGATCCCTTTCTGCTGGAGTAGCTTCATGAGGCGCTCGTCTGAATACGGGTCTTCAGGGTTTTCTTGCTGGATAAGCTCCTTCAGGATGCTCTTGATCGCTTTGTTAGAAATGCGCTTTCCTTCCCGAGTACGGACGCCTTCTGAGAAGAAGTATTTCAACGAATAGATACCACAGGGCGTCTCGATATACTTGCTATTTACGACCCTGCTAATGGTGGAGATATCGAGTTTTACTGCTTCAGCTATATCCTGTAGGATAAGCGGGCGAAGAAAACGCTCGTTACAACCACTGAGGAAAAAAGTACGCTGGTGACGTACGATCTCCTGCGCTGTGCGCAACAAAGTATCTTCTCGCTGCTTGAGAAGCTCGATGAACCGCTCGGCACGCTCCACCCTCTCTTTGACATGTTGAATAACCTCTGCCATTTCTCCTTCTACGCCTCGTTTACGGGTATATTGCTCCAAAAGCCTCCGATACTCCGGATTGATGCGCAGACGAACGGGGCGAGAGCGAACCAGCTCCACCCGCAGCACTCCTTCCTCTTGAATGCGAAGAACAAAATCTGGGGTCACTTGGGGAGCAGTTTCCTCAGAAAAACCAGCAGCAGGGTTGAGGCTAAAAGAACGGAGCCTATGCAAAAACTGAGACCATTCTTCATCTTTCAAGTTATACTTTTTACGTATTTTATCAAACCTTCCCTGCGACAGAAGAGGAAAATCTTCCTGAAAAAGCCTTAGAAAATACTTTTTTAGTCCATCCTCTTCCGGAAGCGCCTGAGCTTGCAACAGAAGGCACTCTTGAGCGGACCGTGCGGCTATACCTGCAGGCTCAAGCCTTTGTATCTGGGAAAGAACATGCTCTACCTCCTCCGGCGAGACAAGATGCCCTTCCAATGCGGGCTCCATCGAGAGATGTCGCGCAATCTTAGGGATAGCTTCGGTAAGATACCCTTTTTCGTCTAAGTTGCCGATAATGTATTCTGCTATCAAGCGTTCACGGGGAGAGAACTCCAAGGTGGCAAGCTGTTCACTTAGGTAATCATAGAGCGTGCGTACCCCACTAAAATTAAAAGGTCCATAAAAGTCTTCTCGAGGTTCCCCGCTTCCTGTGGAGAACTCAGGGGAGCTTTCTTCTCCATCGGGGCTTTCTCCTCCCCATCCACTGCTGCGGAGCAAAGGTCCCTCTGGCAGAGACACAGATGCCTCCTCCAGCTCTAAGGCCGCATTTTTTTCGATTTCTTCCTGGATATGTTTATCCAGTTCCTCCGTTGGGACCTCCAGCAGGCGCGCCAGCTGAATCTGGTGGAGATTCTGGCGCAGGAGCTGCCGCTGCGACAGCTCGGTCCGAAGGCCTGAGGAACCCATAGCTTTCGAGCAAAGATAAACAGCTTTCTGGATAGCGGACCCGCCACAGAAAGAGCCCCTGCGGAGGGGCTACATACACACCCCACTTGCGGTCACCTCGCTCGATAGCCGCCAGAAAAGCCTCCCAGCTGAGCCTACCC
>JANZYW010000101.1 GCA_026413325.1 Bacteroidia bacterium
GGATAGGCTTATCCGCTTAGAAGAGCGGGTGGCAGGTGTGGAGAAAGAAATGGCTCTCTTCCGAGAGCAGTATCGACAGGAGATGACAGCTTTCCGAGAGCAGTACCAACAGGAGATGGCAGAGCTCAAAGCCCAACTGGCTCGGATGGAAAACCGAAGCGATATGCAGTTCTACACACTTCTAACGATACTGGTGGGGTTTATAGCGTTTCTCCTGTGGGATAGGCGGAAAGCCTTAGCACCTGTGGAAAGTAAGGTCGCAGAGCTCCAAAAAGACTCTGATAAACTCACCCGCTTAGTCCAATCACTGCGGGAATACGCCCGCACCCATCCCGACCTTGCGGAGATACTACGGCGGTACGAGCTGGTGTGAGATTTAGTATCTTTGATGGAGTGAGAGGGGTAACGTTACTACTGGGTATGCTGCTATGGGCGCAGGAGCCAGCCAACCAGCCCGTGCCTTACACGCTGGCTGATAGAGATAGACTGATACGGGTAGAAACTGAACTTACCGCCTTCAAAGAGCAATATCGGCAGGAGATGGCAGAGCTACGCTCCCAGCTTGCCCGTATGGAGAGCCGTTCAGATGCGCAGTTTTACACCTTGCTGAGCTTGATAGGGCTTATGTTGGCCTCCATCGCAGGCCTCATTGGCTTCATACTCTGGGACAGGCGAAAGGCGTTAGAACCTGTAGAGAAAGAGGTGAGCGAACTACGCAAAGACTCAATCAAACTCAGCCGCTTAGTCCAATCGCTGCGAGAGTACGCCCGCACCCATCCAGACCTGGCAGAGATACTGCGGCGGTATGAGCTGGTGTAGACTTACCGCACCATTACGAATGCCCCCCAATAGTACGGCTGGGGATACCGTCGCCGAAATGCTTTCATCGTCTCTGCAAAAGCCTTATCTACTCTTTCCTCGCCCCTTTTCCTGCGCACACATCGGTAGAAACCAATCATCAGCTCCTGAGTGGCAGCATCATCTATCGGCCACAGCGTGGCGATGACCCGAGCCGCCCCTGCTTCTAAAAATGCCCGCTGAAGTCCATATAACCCTTCTCCTTTCACTTCCCCCAAGCCCGTTTCACACGCAGAAAGCACAACAAGCTCCGTCCCCAATAGGTTTAGGTTCGAAGCTTCCTGTGCAGTGAGGCGGCCATCCTCCCCTCCTGGAGGAGGGTATAGACTATCCCATACAGCTGCTTGAGCTAAGAGCAGTCCTCCCTCTAACATTGGGTTTTTACCTATGCCTGTAAAATACCCATGGGTCGCAACATGCAGCACTCGAGGAGAACGCATCCGTTTTACAAAGTCTTCTGTTGCCGCTTCTCCAACGACAGGATTTACCCCAAGGAACTTACCCACTACCTGAGCTTCTTTCTCCGCACCTGGAAGAGGGGGTATCCCGTACGGAAAACCTCGATAAATCCTTACACGAGTCGTTCCTACACTATCGGGAAAAGCATAAAAAGCTGGATTCCCTATCACAATCGGAGCGATAGAAGGGGAAGGGTTCTTTCGCATCAAAAGACGGCGACTCGTCGCTACGTATCGCACATCATACCGGTCTGCTACGAATCGGCTCCTGTCTGTATTGTACAGCGAGCCTACATTTACCCGATAGTATATCCCATCCGGAGAGAAATAGACCACCCGAATCTGTCCCGGCAATACAGAGTCTATAAAACCCCACAGAAGTCTATGAGGTAGACCTGATAGGGCCTTAGAAGGGGAGCGAAAGATCTCATATGCGTCTAATACCTGCTTTTCCCATACAGTGTCCACTCTATGCACGTGCAAGTAGAGGGCCTGCTCTTTATACCCAGGCAGGAGAATATAAAAGAGGTATAGGACAGAATCTGCACGCTCTAAAGGCACACGAACGACCTCTACCAAAGCCTCTTTTTTCCGTAAGGGGGGAAATAAGGGCTCTCCTGCAGGATCAGGGAGATAATCGCTGATAGAAGGGAGGCGTTCTATGAGGTACCGCTCTCGCTCAATGAGGAGTTTCCGTACAGAGTCTGCTTCCCCATACTCCTCATGAAGCAGCGAAAGAGCATATTGATCCGCTAAATGCCGCCACTTTTCATAAAGCTGATAGGCTATGGAGTCAGCGCTATTCTCCACCAGATGCTTCATCGTTTCTACCGAAGTCAAGAGAACGCCCTTGAAGCTACGGGCAGCCCGATATCCCAACTCTCCTATAGAAGGATTCGCCTCCGCCCTTTCTGCAGTATAGGTTTGAAAGCTCAAAAGGGGCGGATATAGAATATTTTCCAATAAATTCTCTCTATAGGCGGCAGGCATGGTCGGAAAATCACTCCTAAGGCGGGAGAATAGTCTGAGAACCACGGTTTTCCAAAGGGTATCTGCTTCGCTATACCGCCTTAGCTCACGATACAATGAAGCCAAGTTATAGAGGGAGTGGTGATAATAGTCGGGATGCTCAGTACCCAAGGCCTGAGCTCGTATCTCCATTGCCGCTAAAAATAGCCGTTCCGCCTCTTCATACCGACCCTGGGCTCGGCAAGCATTCGCAAGGTTGTCCAAGGTAGTCGCATAGTCGGGGTGATGGGTACCCAGCACTCGGGCTCGGATATCTTTCACTTCCCTGTGCAGAGTCTCTGCTTGTGCATAGAGCCCTTGTTTGTATAAAACAATCGCCAGGTTATTTAGAGAGGTAGCGTACTGGGGATGGTTTCTTCCCAATACTCGAGCCCGAATGTCTCTCACTTCACCAAGTAATGTCTCTGCTTCTTTATACCGATTCTGGGCTTGATAGAGAACTGCCAAGTTATTGAGGGTAGCGGCATAGTGAGGGTGGTTGTTACCCACCACTCGCAGCCAGATCCGCTTGGCTTCCAGATAGATGCGTTCAGCTTCCTCATACCGCCCTTGAGTCCAGTAAAGATTTCCAAGATTATTCAGAACGGTAGCATAGGCAGGATGCATTTCTCCCACCATACGAGCTCGAAGCTCTTTTACCTCGATAAAGAGCCGCTCTGCCTCGCTATATCGGCCTTGGGAAGTGTAGGTAACAGCCAAGTTATTCAGAGTCCTCACGTAATCAGGATGCTGGATACCTATCGTTTGGGATTGGATTTTCTTTGCTTCTAAGTACATCTTCTCTGCCTCCACATACCGACCCTGTGCTCGGTATACATTTGCTAAGTTGCTGAGAGTGAGGGCGTATTCAGGATGTGCCTCTCCCAATATCTGTGCACGGATTTCTCTCGCTTCGATATATAGTCTTTCCGCTTCCAAGAAGCGTCCTTGGGCCTCGGCTACGACTGCTAAGCTGTGGAGGATTCGAGCATAGTCCGGATGGTTCACTCCCAAAAGTTGGGAGCGGATTTCCTTTACCTCTATATAGAGCCGTTCTGCCTCTGCATATCTGCCTTGCCCTTCCAGTAAAACCCCCAGGTTATACAGTGTACGAGGATAGTCCAGGTGTCTCTTCAAACCTGCTTGTTCAAAAAACGCCTTAGCCAAAAGATACTGTCGCTGTGCTTCCTCATGCTTTCCCCTTTCGTGATAGGAGAGTCCCAGATGGAGAAGGATCTGTCCATAGAGCGATACAGTCTGTTCACCTCTTTTATGCAGAAGCGCTTCTCCTTGGAGGAGTGCGGCTTCCGCCTCGTCAAAATGCCGCTGCTGACGAAGGACAGCTGCCTCGTAAATAAGCGATAGCACATAAGAGGAGGTATCCCGAAGTCGAAGGGTTAGATTTTTTGCCTCTTCTACCAGATTGAGAGCTTTTTCCAGCTGACGAAGCTCCAGGGCAGCTCTCGCAGCTCCCAGGCAAGCTCGTAGACGAATAGAATCAGGAGATTCAAAGTGGTGCAGAAGAGAATCATACAAAGCAATGGCACCTGGCTGGTACCCTCGAAAAGAAAGGCTGTCAGCAACATGCAGCAAATCCGTCTGAGCCATGAGAATCTCGTAGGCCAGTAAAAAACCCAAATACCGCATGTCCAAAAGTAAAGAGAGGCCGTAGCTTTCCCTCGCTTCTACCGTATCAGAGAAAAAGGAGACTTCTCAATCATGTAGTGGTAATCTAAACCTCACCGCATGACAACAAATGCCCCCCAGTAGTAGGGATGGGGATACTTCTGCCGAAATGTGCGCAAAGTGTGATTGAAAACCTCATCCACCCCCTCCCTCCGCTTCCGCTTCACCCAACCCCGATAAAAACTGAGCATCAGCTCCCGCGTCGCTTCATCATCTATCTGCCACAACGTCGTAATGACCCGTTGAGCACCCGCTTCTAAAAACGCTCGCTGCAGACCATATAAACCCTCCCCCCGCACCTCCCCCAAACCCGTCTCACATGCAGAAAGCACCACCAGCTCCGTACCGAGAAGATTCAGGTTAGAGGCCTCCTGGGCTGTGAGGCGTCCATCGTCTACACCCAGAGGTGGAAACAAGCTATCCCACACCACTGCTTGTGCCAACAGCAGCCCACCGGCCAACAAGGGGTTTTTCCCTCCCTCCGTGAAATATCCATGCGTGGCTACATGTAGCACCTGCGGCGACTGCAGACACTTCAAGAAGCTCTCTGTGGCCTCCTGCCCTATTACAGGTTGCGTACCAAGAAGCTTCGCTATACCTTGTGCTTCTACCTCTGCCCCAGGTAGCTGCGGTACACCCGCTTCAAAAAGTCTATAACTTCTCGTACGAAGCTCAGAAAGGCTA
>JANZYW010000102.1 GCA_026413325.1 Bacteroidia bacterium
GGAATAGAGTGCGGAATGCTGTAATAGGGAACTATAGAGGCAGAGACGTACCGCCCCAAAAGAATCTTTTCCCAATGTGCCATCACCCTTTGAAAGACCGCTGTAAGAGTGATTGCTCTTCCGAATAGAAGTATATCTCGTAAAGACTTTTTATCCCATGTTAGTCTCCATGGAAAAAGCGAAAAGAACCGATTAGCCATCCAAAGATTATATCCTAAAACAAAGGAGTCTACAAATAGCGATACGAACCCCACTCCTACCAATCCAAACCCCAATCCTGCAGCTCCTACCCCCCCTATTGCCTTAAGAATCAAAGAAATAGCAGATACTTTCCCGTAAATATCAAATCTACCCCACGCAGTTGCTACCGTAGCGGGAATTCCGCTCACGAAATTCAACCAGAAAGAAACTGCGTTCAATCGAAAAGCAAAAATCACTTCTGCTAAGAGAAAATCAGGAATCTGTAGAAGACTCCGCATCAGCCATGAAGAAAAGCCAATCAGAACTACCGTCCCTACGGAAGCCATGGCTACTTGTATGAGCCACGCAGTGCCGAGAAGTCCCGGGATCCGGTGCACTTCCCCACAGCGAAGTGCCGCAGATGTGTGCCGAAGGCATCCACCACTGATGCCCAAATCTACGAGCTCGGCGTAGAGGATAATAACGCTTATCAATAGTAAGGAGCCATATGCCGCCTCTCCAAGATATTGAACATACAGCGGAGCGGTAAAAAGCCCTGTCAAAAGCCCCGTAGCGTTCGATACCATGCTCCAAAAAGTACCCCTTGCAGAACGCTGAGCTACAGAATGTTCGTTCGGAACTCCTTTCATACGCCGAAAAAACCCTCTCGCACTGACAGAAAAAGGGATAAAAGGCTTTTATTGGGAGGAAAAGGGATCACACGGCAAAGGTAAAGCGACTCCATTTCGAGCAAAAAATCGTATTTTTGCGTTCACAATTTCGGGGGTGATTGGACTTGACAGCTGGGGGAACGAGCGAAGCGCATGCGGGGTGGCTGTCCTCCTCTCAAAAGGACAGGTATCCAAGAAGTGCCGAAACTTCTTACGCACTCGCTGCCTAATCAATAGGCAGCCGGCGGAAGGGACGCCCCGCCTGAGGCAGAACTTCCTGCCGCAGGACTGTATCAGGCTCGAGGTGGAAAGGTCCCGGTTTCACCTGACTCTAAGGGACTTTGAGAAGGAGCTCCTTTGCCCTTGAAGGACCCTTCTCAAGAGCACTCCAAGGGCTAAGCATGTAGGGCTTCCTCAGGTACCCCTGACTGGACGCGGGTTCGATTCCCGCCACCTCCACTGTGCGGGGATGGCTTCTCTTTGGGGGCCTGTGTATTCTTTTGATTGGGATAGCTTATTTTCTGCCCGTTCAAAAAAACTGCATCCTCTGTGCCCCATCTTGGAAAGGAAGCTGGCTGGGTACAGACCCGCTGGGACGAGACGTAGGTATTCGCTTGCTTAGGGCATGGGGTATAACTTTATTCATTTCTGGGGGCTCATCTCTCGTCGGGGTAGCCTTAGGTGTGATACTGGGTACGCTGGCCGGAAGCCGAGCAGGCTGGATAGATGAATTCATCTCATTCGTCGCCCAAGCATTCTGGGTCGTACCCACCTTACTATGGGCGGTAGTATTGGCATTTTTGAGTGGGAAGACTCTGCTCACCCTTGTAGGTGCAATCGGGCTCAGTATCTGGACGGACACCGCTCGCTTGACCCGCGTGGAGGTCAGGCGTCTATGGAGAGCCCCTTTTGTAGAGGCGGGACAGGCACTGGGGCTGGACTATTTCCGGCTCTTGTGGCGTCATGTACTTCCTAATCTACGACCTGTCATGCATGCGCAGCTACTCCAAACTTTTGCCACCGCAGCTCTTATCGAGGCGGGGTTAGGCTTTGTGGGATTAGGACCCAGCGCCCCCCACATAGGATTAGGAGGGCTCCTCTTTGAAGCGATCCAGTGGCTTACTCTTCCCCAAGGGCAGCTTCAGGCCTTTTTAGCAGGCGGATTGCTGAGCGGAACGGTATTTGCCGTATATTCGCTCACTGGTTATGGGCGCAACCCTTTCTGAGAGCTCTTCTGGGTTTTCAGCTCATCAGCTCATCCGAGAGCTGGAGGCCAAGCGAGGAGAAGCCGAAGCTCTCCAGGAAGTGGTACGCCTATTAGCCCCCAAGGTTCGCGATACGGCTCTTTTGATCTCCGTTGCGTCCATCCTCCGAAGTCGATTCGGGGTAGAGCGACTTGCTTATATCCACACTTTTACGCCCAACCATATCCCCAAGTTAGCCTATTTTCATAATTTTCCCAGCATATCTCAAGAAGCCATCCGAGAGTGCACTACTTATACCACAACCAATGTACCTCGGCCAGGGAGTTTTTTGGAGCATATGGGGGTGGAAATCGTGATGCCGTTGGGTCGATTCGTAGGCCCCACTGCTCGCGTGCGGATCGTCGAGCCAAGGGCTTGGTGGCTTTTAGGCCGATTTGCCGATACAGAAGAAGAAAAAACCAGTGACCTTCTCTATCTCGAGATCATTGGTATCCTTATAACGGTTTATTTAGAAAATACTTTCTTTCAGGAGCAACAGCGGCAAGCCGAAATCCTGAAGTTGCAGCAGCAGGCTTACGAACAGGAGATCGCCCTGGCTTCTCGGATCCAGCGTCGGATTCTCTCCACTGCTAATCCTGCCATTCATCCCCGCCTGGATATTTCCACCTTTCACTTAGCTCATAAAGGTATCGGCGGGGACCTATTTGACTTCATTCGACTGGATGACAAGCGGGTCCTTTTTTACATCGGGGATGTCTCCGGGAAAGGGATCTCCGCAGCTCTGGTTATGTCAAATCTGCAGGGGCAAATCCGCACCTTAGCAGAACTCGCTGTTCCCCTCCCCACCCTTCTCGCTCAGCTTCATCGGCGGCTGCTCCAGCTGTATGGAGAGGATGACACTGGATTTGTAACTCTTTTTCTGGGCCTTATTGAACTGGAGGGAGAAGGCAAGTGGACTTTGTACTATTTCAATGCTGGTCACCCCCCGCCATTTCTCCTGCGGGGAGGGGATCTTATCCCACTCCCCGCCAATCTGACCATGTTGGGTATCCATATTCCCGGACAGCCCCCTTTTGAGACTCTTCAGGCCTCTACTTTGCCCTTGTGCGCCGGCGACACCTTGCTGGCCTATACCGATGGTCTCATCGAACAACCTTCTCCCACGGGTGAATCTCTCAGTTTAGACAAGCTCCAAGATTTGCTTTCCACTCTCACTCCCACTTCTGCCGAGACGGTTCTATCCCAGCTCAGCCAGTTTTTAGAGAAACATAAAGAGGACCTCCCCTTGGAAGATGATACCAGCTTTATCGCATGCAGACTCTTGTGACAGAGGCTTCTTTCCACCACTTTACTGAACCCCTGGAAGGAGAGAACCTACCCGATACAACTCTCACAGGGGTCCTCCATAGTAGTCCCTTCGTTTGGCTTCAATTTCTTAGGCATTTAGACTGTATTTACTGTAAAGGACTGGTACAAGACATCAGAGAATTTATCCAGAAATGGGGGGATAAAGTAAAGCCTGCCCTTATTTTTGTGCATCCCAACACCATAGAAGAGGGGAAACTTTTCTTTCAACGGTTTTTTCCTGGCGCAGCCCATATCGCTGACCCCTCTCTGCGGCTTTACAAGCTCTTTAAGGTACGTCGTGCTTCCGTATTGACTCAGATCAATCCGTCTAACCTTCTACATATGTGGAAACTATGGAGAAGAGGGCTGCGAAACGGCCGCCCTAAAGCAGATCCTCTTCTCCTGCATGCTACGTTTCTATTCCATGAAGGAAGGTTAATCTGGAAATACTATGCAAATCAGCTCAATGATGTCCCAGACTGGAAAAAACTCCTTTGATGTATTGGTGGCAGCTTCTCTGGACTCTTCTAACGAAGAGGAGATCCTGTACAGCCTACCGAGCCTCTTGCGCGGCATCACTTTGCCAGGACATTTTCGTTTATATCACGTCATTACCCCAGAACAGCTGCGACTCTCTCCCATTCGAGGGGAAAGTTTTCTCCATCAGCTCGAGAGAGCCCGAGAAGAAGCTGAAAAAAAACTCACCACCTATTGTACCCTTCTAAAGGAGAAGCTCCCTGCGGGTGCTTCTATAGACTATGTGATAGAAAGCCAGGAGGTGGCCGCTCCAGGAGAAGAAATCGCTCAGTATCTGCGCAGAGAAAACTTTTCTCTTCTCATCGCTGCTTTCAAGCAAAGAAAACGGTGGGAACGATTTTTTGGCACCACTGCCTTGTGGGATATAATGGAAAATGCGCCCATCCCAGTGCTACTTTTACCTGCTCCCCTCTCCATCCCCCCTAAACGCTTTCTTTGGGTGAGCAACATGCAATCAGAAGAGTTTCCCCTTCTCAAACCTCTTGTCCACTTTGTGAAGACGTTGAATGCCACCTTATAC
>JANZYW010000103.1 GCA_026413325.1 Bacteroidia bacterium
CTTCTGTAGCAGCTACTTGTGCCGCTTGGAGGATAGGAACCTTTCCGTTATCGAAAATACGATAGGTATTTTCAACCACGACGATAGCATCATCCACGACAATGCCCAGAGCGAGAAGGAAAGTAAATAAGACCACGAGATTGAGACTGTAGCCTAAGGTGGGGAAAAGTAAAAATGCTGCAAAGGAGGAGAGAGGAACGGATAGGCCCACAAAAAGGGCATTTTCGAGACCGATGAAAAACATCATTACGACAGTAACGAGGATGAAGCCAATGATGATAGTGTTAATCAAGTCATCTAACTGAACGCGGGTTCTTTCAGACTGGTCATTGGTGATTACGACCCGTAAATCGGGGGGGAGAAAGTCTTTTTGAGCTTGTCTTACGACGGCAAAAACCCCGTCTGCCGCTTCGACTAAGTTTTCTCCAGCCTTCTTGATGACGCTAAGAGTAAGTACGGGCTTCCCATCCAGGAGCGCATAGCTTTCTCTCTTTTTGTAGCCGTCGTAGACGTGAGCCACATCGCGCAGATACACCGGGGCACCGAAGCCTGAGCGAACGATGAGGTTCTGGATCTCTTCTACCGTACGAAAGCGCGCGTCTAATCGGAGGGTACGTTTTTGCCGTCCCAGGTCGGCTTCTCCTGCTGAGATGAGTACATTTTCTCGGCTAATCGCACTTTCTATGTCACTAAATGCGAGATTGTGGGCTTGGAGCTGGGTCATATCGACGTCCACACGAATCTCTCTTTCTAAGGCTCCTATGATATCCACCCTTCGGATGGGAGGAAGGGCTTCGATGCGGTCTTTTAGCTCATCTGCAAACTTTTTTAGCTGGGAAGGCGCATACTCACCCGCCAGGTTTATGGTAAGAATAGGGATTTCTGAAAAGTCCACATCCGTAACAGTTGGTTCCTGGGGTAGGTCTGTGGGTAGATCGGAACGGGCTTTATCGACAGCATCTTTTACCCTGTCTTTGCACTCTTTCGGGTCTAAACTCACGGAGAACTCCACTACGATGGTCGACACATCCTGCTGGGAGTAGCTATTGATTTTCTCTATCCCAGAGATACCTTTCAACCGTTTCTCGATAGGGCGAGTGACGAGATTTTCAATGTCTGTGGGAGACGAGCCCGGATAGACGGTATTGACGACGATAGTGGGGATAACCAGGTCGGGAAACAGTTCTTTGGGAAGGGTAAGGTAAGAGCCGATGCCCATTAGGGTGATCAAGACGGTGAGGGCATAGACGGTGATGCGGTTTTGAGTTGCCCAGCGGGTGGGGCCAAAAAGGCGCATGCGGAGGGAAACCCAAAAAACTTCTGAAAAGTTCCAAGTTTCCTTATTGCCATCAGCGCGCCCGACGCTCTCTTTGATGGGGGTTTTTGTTGTATCTTTGAAGAAAATATGCGTTCTCTCCTTGCGGCGGGCTTGCTGGCACGCTTGGTGGCTCAAGGGTATGAATATGGAAATGGGTGGCTTGCTCCAGGGGTCTCTTATGTCAAACTGCTCGTAGGCAAGGATGGAGTTTATCGGGTTACAGCGGTTCAGGCAGGGATTTCGGGGATACCTTCTTCCTCCCTTCGGCTCTTTTGGCGGGGCCAGGATATTCCTATTTATGTCCAAGATGGGGGAGATGGTATATTTGAGGGCGGAGATTACATCGAGTTCGTAGGCTATCGAAATGACGGGGAGCCTGACTCTGTCGTATTTCGAGATCCTTACCAGCTTCGGCGCTATGTGGGGCTCCACGGAAATCCGCTCATGCCCCTAAACCACAATGATACCTCTGC
Source organism: Bacteroidia bacterium (assembly GCA_026413325.1). Lineage (GTDB taxonomy): Bacteria > Bacteroidota > Bacteroidia > SpSt-205 > SpSt-205 > SpSt-205. The sequence continues at coordinate 1,792 of JANZYW010000103.1, forward strand.
TTTCTTCCTCACTTGGAGCAGTGGAGGTGGACCGAGACTAAGTGCTTATAGCGATCCTGCCGTGCTTGCACATCCCCAGCAGGACTGGTTTTGGTGGCGTTATGTAGAGAGCTTCCATTCGGCTGGTTACTGGTTAGGCCCTGGCGGACTTTTCCTGGGGGGGTATGAGCAGCACAATAACCCCATGTATATCGCAGGAGAGGGGCGAGGAGCAGGATTGAATCCTCTCAATCGAAGCTATAGCCTTCCTTCTCCCCGTCCCTCGGCTGCCCCTACTTTTTCCGTGGAGCTTTCTCATGCGAGCCTCAGCTATGGGGGTACAATAGCGCTTGAATGGCGGATCAACACCTATCTTGCCTATTCTGCTTCGCTTACAGCTCCTTATTATATTCGGCCCACTTTCACTGTTCCTACTTCCTTTTTGACCAATCCCCTTACTGTCTCCTGTGCCAGTGGTACACAAGGCTATCGAGGAGAACAGCTGCACTACGTTGCTATCACCTATCCACGTGGGGGGGCCTTTACCCCTTCAGATACCTTTCTCCAACTTGGAGTGAAAAAAGTCGACGCTTCTCCCCTCACGCTGACTTTCAGTGGATTACCGGTAAGTGGGGGTGATTCGGTTTTGGCATATGATGTTCGTCATGGTTTGCGCTGGCGTCTTACGGAAAGCGGAGGGGTCTGGTATCTTCCTTTACCTGCTATAGCTGACACCTTCCCTCTGTATCTGGTGCGGGGAAGCAGCGTTTCACAGCCGCGAGTTAGTCCAGCGGTCCTCGAAGGATATAGTACTTCTTCTGGAGCAGATATTCTCCTAATCACGCATCGGAGCCTGTCGGCTTCTGCGATGGCTTACAAGCAGTACCGAGAAACGCATCCTACGAATGCACATAGCGTGTTCATCGCTTATACAGATGTGATTTATGATGAGTTTGGATGGGGGCGAATCAATCACCCACTTGCGATTCGCAACTTGATTCGATGGGCGCTGGACAGGTGGACAGTTCGTCCTCGGTATGTCCTTCTATGGGGGGATGGCGTCGGTTTGTATCGCTTGCCTTACAACCAGTCCCCTCCTTCGTATCATAAGGTGCCTGTTTTCGGCTATCCTGCTTCAGATTGGGGGTATGTGTCGGATTTTTATGGAGATGGCACTTTGGTACCGGAGGTGCCGATCGGGCGTGTTACCGTACAGAATGATAACCAGGGCTATGCCTACATAGATAAACTTCGGAGCTATGAGGCCCTTACCTATGCGCCCTGGCTAAAGTGGGCGCTTCATTTGGGAGGAGGGCAGGAGTCGATAGAGCAGTCTCTGATTGGGTCTCAGCTCATCTCTTGTCAACAAGTCTTTGAAGGCAATCCTTATCAGGGCCAGGTTCTCTACTACCAGAAGCGGAGCAGTGGCATGCAAGCCCCTCCTGGGAGCCCTACTATAAAGGAACGCATAGATAGTGGGGTTGTCGTTCTACAAACATTTGGTCACTCCGGCGCGGATATTTTCGATGTGAGCTTTTATGAGCCCGTTGACTATGAGAACTGGGGGAAGTTTCCCCTCATTATCGTGAATGGCTGCTACCAGGGGAACTTTGACGAGATAGGGACGCTTTCGCAGATTCATAGTGAGCGGTTTCTTTTGGAGCCTGGTCGGGGATGCCTTTGGTACCTTTCTCTCTCTGGAACTGGATTTATAGGGCCTCTTGGAGAGCAAACGCGTCGTTTGTACGAAGTGCTTTTTCGAGATTCTCTGGGTATACCTGTGGGAAATGCATTGAGAGAAACTTTTAGGAGGGTATTTGGACCATTAGGCGTTCCCTCGGCTTTTAACTATTATCACTTAGCGGGGCAGCCGCTACTGGGCGATCCCTGTGTTCGTTTAGCTGGTCCTCGATACCCCGATTTGGCTATAGCGGAGGGAGATGTGAGGGTCATTCCGCTCGAGCCTTCTGCGGAGCAGAATACCTTCCGACTCCAGCTGCGATATCATAACCTGGGCATTTCTTTTTCGGATAGCTTCTGGGTCCAGGTCACGCATCGGATCGTGGGGACAGGTCAAAGCTTCACCTACTTGTATAGGAGAGCCCCTTTTGCTCGTGTGGATAGCTTCGAGGTAAACCTTCCCGCTCCGGCAGGAGAATGGGCTGGGGTGAACGAAATCGAGGTTTTTGTCGATGCGTACGATGAGATTATAAACGAAATACGGGAGGACAACAATCGGACTCGAATAGAGTTTTTTGTCCGTTCACCTCGGCCGCTACCGCTCTATCCATGGCCTTTTGCTGTGATCAATAAAGATTCGATAGCGTTGGTGGCTGCTACTTACAACCAGAGTGTGAGTGCTCCACAGGCTTATTATTTTGAGATAGATACCAGTTATCGGTTTGATTCTCCCTTGTTACGCCAAAGTGGCCGTGTGCAGGGCACTACGACATTTGGTCGATGGGAGCTGCCGTATCGGCTTCGAGATAGTGTGGTCTATTACTGGAGGGTTCGCTTAGAAGGGAGCGGCTCACAGGCTGTCTCTTATACACATCT
>JANZYW010000104.1 GCA_026413325.1 Bacteroidia bacterium
GTCCAACGGGCCTTTACAGCGGCGACTTCCGGTGTAATGGGTCCTGTCTTCCTGGAATGTCCGATGGATATTCTCTTTGACAAGACTACCCCTGTAGAATCGTCTCTCTCAGGGGAAATCAGCCCTTCCCCTACGACAGTGGAGAGTGTGCAGCAGGCGGTCTCTCTCTTAAGGGATGCAGAACGACCCGTTCTCCTCCTTGGAAGTCAGATTCTCTTTTCTCCGTATGCCTCCCAGATTCGATCGCTGGTTGAGTCACTCTGTATCCCTGTTTACACGAACGGGATGGCGAGGGGGGCCCTGGGGGCGCATCATCCCCTCCTCTTTCTCCATTCTCGAAAAACAGCCCTTGCCCAGGCCGACGTCGTATTGTTAGCTGGGGTCCCTTTAGACTTTCGTCTAAACTATGGACTCAGCATCGCCGAGCACGCTCAGCTGATACGGGTCGATCGCGACGCTGCAGAGCTGCAGCGGAATCGGCCTGGTCGGGTGAGCGCATGGGGAGATCCGGGTGACTTCCTCTCTCAGTTAGCCCGGCTGTTTACCCCCCCCTCCCATAATTGGGCTCCTTGGAAATCTCTCTTAGAGGCAAGAGAAAACCGCCGACAAGCCCAGATGGACGCAGAAGCAGCCGCATCTTCCCTACCAGTGAATCCCCTACGGATGTGCATGGAGATCGACAAACTACTTACACCACATAGCATCGTCATCGGAGATGGAGGAGATATCGTAGGAAGTGCGGCTTATACGGTTCGACCTCGGGGCCTGGGACAGTGGCTGGATGCAGGGCCTTTGGGTACACTCGGAGCGGGAGCTCCTTATGCCATAGCTGCCAAACTTCTCTATCCTCAAAGCGATGTCTGGGTAGTGTTCGGAGACGGAGCCTTTGGCCTCAACGGCATGGAATACGATACAGCCGTACGTTTCGGCCTTCCTTTCATAGGAGTGGTGGGGAACGATGCAGCCTGGACTCAGATTAAACGAGCCCAGATACCTTTTTATGGTAGAGCGATAGCAACGGAGCTGCTTCCTTCCCGATACGACAAGATGGTAGAAGCATTAGGAGGGTGGGGGACTTATGTAGAAAACACCGAAGATTTACCTTCTGCCCTCTCAGCTGCCCTCGCCAGCGGTAAGCCAGCCCTCGTGAACGTCCGGATAGGGGAAACGGATTTCCGGAAAGGCTCGATCTCCATGTAGGGTGATGCCCATTCCCTACCGGTGGCTTCTGCGCCTGCTGGTATTACTTCAAATCGGCATAGTAAGCTGGGATGCCCTCTCTCTCATGGAGAAGTACGGGCTACGTCGGGTACAGTTTGATGGGATGGACTACCTGAGGATGACCCATTCTCTCCTTCGAGGAGAAGGGTTGCGTTCTACCCCTATATTTGAGCCAGCCTCGTATCGATGGATAAACGAGTGGCCGCTTGGCTATCCCGCTTTGATAGCGGCGGCAAGCAAACTTACAGGGGAGGAACCTTTCTACGTAAGTCGATGGCTCAATGTCCTGCTGTATGCTTTATGCTATCTGTGTTTGCTTTTCTTCTTCCGAGCTGAGGCAGAACTGCTTTTCTTGGTCCTGTGGCCACCTAACTTCACCTGGAGCATCGGGATGATCCTTTCAGAAAATCTTTTCCTGCCCCTTTGGATCTGTACGGTAGGGTGTATTTACCGCTACTATGCCTCCCACAGAGTTTATTGGCTTGGGTTTCTTTTTTTCACTCTACCGGCCCTCTTTCTCGTTCGATATACAGGATTGGCCACAGGAGCCGCATTAGGAATATGGGGGATGTGGAATATCTTGCAGGGGAAGAGACGAGAAGGGTTTCTGTTTATTGGGAGTGCGGCCGTGCAAAGTCTTTTTGCTTTCGTCTATTTCACTTGGAATCACTTGCAAGACCCTGCAGGAGCCTCCGGGCTTGAGCTGCGGAATATGCCTATGCCGGCGGACTGGCTCTGGAGGACACTGGAAGAAATTACCTTCCTGCGATATGCGGGGGGAGTACTAATAGGGGCAGCCCTCCTGACCTGGCTCCGACAGAGAGAGGTTCCCCAAAAAATAGAAATCCTCCTACTGCTCATGTCCTTCACGCAGGGTGCTCTTTACCTCTGGAGCATGAATGAAGGCAGGGTGGGGATAGTGGACCAGCGACACTTCGTTTTGATTCTCTTGCCGTCCCTGTGGGTAGCCTGGAAGCGCATCTTTGCTCAGGCTCCCGCCTTTCTTCTCGTCGGGATCGGTGGGGGGATGCTGCTATGGCAAGGCAGGAATACCTATCAGCACACCCTACGCAGCTCAAGTGAATCCTATCTCCCCTATAAGCACCTGAAAGCAGTACAAAAAGCCTACGATACGCTCCCACCGAACACCTGCATTATCGGGGGCAATCATGGCTATCCCATTATAGGAGCACGTTTAGACCTCTGCCTTGGCGACGGAGAGGCCTACTGGCCCTTACTCTTGCGCTCTTGTGATTGCTTCTACATAGATTGTGGGGCTGTCGAGACCCGTCACAGAATAGGGCTCATGTCGCATATACTATGGCCTTTCGTGAAGTTTTGTCACCCTCCCTGCAAAGAACCCATTTGCCTCCGAAAAATCCGATGCGAAAACTCTCCATAGAAGAGCTGGGGCGGTTATCTATCGAGTCCTATAAAGAAGCCCCCAAGTTTCCCCTGTGGCTTGCTCTCGATAACGTACGGAGCCGATACAACGTAGGAAGCCTGCTGCGAAGTGCCGACGCCTTTCGAGTAGAGCGGGTGCTACTCGGCGGCATCACGCCGTGCCCTCCTCATCCTGAGATTCATCGAAGCGCACTGGGAGCCGAGAACAGCGTGAACTGGGAAAAAGTAGCTGAACTTCCCTCGATTCTGGAGCGCCTCCGCAGTGCGGGCTGGCATATTTTCGCCCTCGAACACACGGACGAAAGCGTCAGTCTATGGGAGATGGAATGGCCCTCTCCTCCTTGGGTATTAATCTTAGGCAATGAACTTTCCGGCGTCGATGAGAAGCTACTCCCCTATTGTGAAAAGGCCATAGAGATACCTCAGTTCGGAACCAAACACAGTCTGAACGTGGCGGTAGCGGGCGGCATCGTGCTACACGAGGCTGCTCGCCAGCTCTATGGCCGAAGGACTCGTTCGTAGCGAGGCATATCCACCAGGAGCTCGCACGCCTGCTGAATAAGGGGATCGCGTGCGACGAGAAAATTATACTCCCCTCGGAGGCCTTGCCCATGATAAGCTCGCAGCTGCCCAACCAGCACACGCATAGATTCCATATAAGAACGCAACTGATCAAGACGATAGGTCTGCAGCACCTCCTGAAGCTCCTGCACTTTCCGTGAAACATCCGCAGACTCCTTTATCCGTTCCTGAAACTCTCCCAACAGCATCTCCGCCTCTTGGGCATACGTACTGGGATAAGGACGAAGGGAATCAATCAGAGCTTGCACGAAGGAAGGGGAGGGTAACTCTACGCTCAAGCTGGCAGAGTCCCGCGGGATCTGATCCCGATGTTGGGCAAGAAAATAAAAGAAATACGGCTCCACTTTTTCCCGAAAGGTGTAAGGGAGATAAGAAGCTACTTCTATATCGGGGGTGATACCTGTGCCTTCCTGGACCAGTCTGCCATTCCGAGTGCGAAAAGTTCGGGCGGCCCCCCCCGTTTTTATGAGCTGGATACACCGGCCGCTCGGTGTGTAATATCGAGAAACGGTTATCTTCATTTGAGTATTTTCTACAAGGGGACGTACAACCTGGACAAGTCCCTTCCCAAAAGAGCGGCGCCCCATTACGACAGCTCTATCGAGATCTTGTAGAGTCCCCGCTACGATCTCAGAAGCACTAGCACTCCCCTCGTCTATGAGCACGATGAGGGGGAGAGTAGGTTCAAAAGGATGCATCTGTGCATAGTACTTCTGATTGGCCTCTGGCATCCTCCCCCTCGTTTCTAATAGGAGTTCGCCTTTGGGCAAAAAGTAGTTCAGAATCTCCAATGCTTCGCTGAGAAGGCCCCCAGGATTGCCCCGCAGGTCTATGATCAAACCCTTTAGAGCCGCTTGTGCCTTGAGTTGTATTAAGCGTTGTCGGAAGGCTTCTGCACAATCTCGGGTAAACTGTACGAGAGCGATATACCCTACTTGTCCTGGCAGTACGGCTGCATAAGGAACGGCTTCCGCTTCCAACTCAGCTCGGATGAGGGT
>JANZYW010000105.1 GCA_026413325.1 Bacteroidia bacterium
ATCGGGACCCGCCACTCCCTTCCTGTCTTGGATATCTTGACGCCGAGTGGTCATCTCAATGACCAAGCAGGCATCTATGCGGGCTTATCTCGAGAAGAAGCTCGCCTTCGTATCCTGGAAGGCTTAGAACGAGAAGGCTTCTTGGAAAAAACAGAGCCCTATCATCATAATGTGGGGCATTCTGAACGCACGGACGCAGTAGTAGAGCCGCGCCTCTCCGACCAGTGGTTTGTACGGATGAGACCGCTGGCAGAGCTGGCCTTGCAAGCGGTCGAGCAGGGAGAAATTCAAATCCTACCCGAGCGGTTTTTAGCCACCTACCGGCACTGGCTGGAAAATGTCAAAGACTGGTGTATCTCTCGCCAGCTCTGGTGGGGACATCGCATCCCCGCTTGGTATGCAGAAGATGGAACCCTTTTCGTAGCCCCAACTGAAGAAGAAGCAAAAGCAGAGGCAGCAGCCAAGGGGTATGACCCACAAAAACTTCACCAAGAGGAAGATGTCTTAGACACGTGGTTTTCTTCCTGGCTATGGCCTCTATCGGTATTTGACTTCTTCGAGAACCCCGATAATGCCGATTTCCGCTACTATTATCCGACGCAAGTCTTGATCACAGCTCCAGAAATTCTGTTCTTCTGGGTAGCACGAATGATCATGGCAGGATACTATTTCGCCGGGAAAAAACCTTTCTCCGTGGTGTACCTCCATGGCATAGTACGGGATAAACTGCGGCGAAAGATGAGCAAATCCCTGGGAAACTCACCAGACCCTTTAGACCTCATCGCTCGATACGGGGCAGATGCCGTACGAATGGGCATCGTAATGAGCGCACCTGCCGGGAATGATCTCCTTTTTGACGAAGCCCTGTGCGAACAAGGGAAAAACTTCGCCAACAAGCTATGGAACAGCTTCCGTCTCCTATCTCTCTGGCGAGAAAAAGCAGCTAACCAGGCTCTTCTTCCCTTTCAACAGCAGGCCTATGAATGGTTCGTCCTGCGTTTGAAAGTTCTCCAGCATGAGGTGGAAGCGCGGTTGGCAGAGTACCGCTTCTACGAAGCCCTTCATACCCTCTACCGAGGCATCTGGGAGGATTTCTGTAGCTGGTATCTGGAAGCCCTCAAACCAGGCCCTCCACAGGACTTACTGGAGAAAGTAGAGGAGCAAGCCATTATCCTCCTCCAGCTCCTGCACCCTTTCATGCCCTACATCACTGAGGAGCTCTGGCATGCGCTCACTGGAAAAGAAGAAAAAGAGAGCGTCGGACTTCTCCCCTTAGTGACCCTTTCTTCTCTGAAAGAAGAAGAAAAGGAGCTATTAGATGCAGTTGCATACGCACAAGACGCGATTATGCGCCTACGGGGGCTTCGACAGAGCTTCTCCCTCTCTTCGGATTTCGACCTCAGCGTACAGACAGACCGTCCTGGTTTATTCGAAAAGGTAGAGGGCTGGTTTCGACACTTTCTCCCCCTGCGAAGCTGGACCATTCTGCAGAAACCACTGGATCGACCCGCTCTACGCCTTGTCTTTCAACGGGAAGTTTATTTTATTGAAGTAAACGAAGGCGGCATCAGTTGGGAAATCCTTCGAGAGAAGCTGGAGAAAGAATTGGCCCACGTAGAGAACTTCCTCCATCAGCTGGAAGCGAAACTGAGTAACCCTACCTTTCGCCAGAAAGCCGCTCCTGAAGTCATCGCCCGAGAGGAGAAAAAGCGGGCGGACACCGAAGCCCGTCGGCACCTTCTTTTAGAACAGCTTCACTCGCTACAATCACTATGAGTATCCTGCACGCCACGACAGGGGTAGATCTGGACGATACCGCCGTAGGGTATGCGTACCGAGATACGGCCGAGCTGCGTACGGCCTATCTTCTTTTTCGACTTCTACGGTATGGAGCCTTGGTGAAAGTCTCAAATACCCTTGGGGCTACCGCTTTGCGATGGGGGATACCTCTCAAGCCTCTCTTGCAGAAAACCTTAGGCAGACTCTTCCTCGGAGGAGAATCCCTGGAAGAAAGCCTCCCTCTCCTCAAGCGGCTTCATGCCCATGGAGTTTCCACTATGTTGGATTATGCTGTAGAAGCTTCTTCAGAAACCTCACATCAAGAAGCCGCTTTGGCAGAGTACAAGCGAATGATAGCATTTGCCCAGAAAAACCCTGATCTGGTCAGTTTCGTCGCCATCAAACTCACCGCGCTCGCCTCCCCCCTCCTTTGGGAGAAGCTCAGTGCTGGAGAAAAGCTAGGGCCAACCTTAGAAAAAGAGCATCAGCTGTTTCATCACCGCTTCTCTCAGCTCTTAGAGGCTGCCGCTCAAGCTCAAATCCCCCTCATGGTAGATGCGGAAGAGTCCTGGCTACAAAAAGCCATAGACGATACCGTAGAATCCTACATGTGCCGCTTCAATACAGACCGTGTACTCCTCTACACCACCATCCAGATGTATCGTCGAGACCGCTTAGCTTATCTCAAGCAGCTTATCGCCCGCGCCCAATCCTATAAACTCGGGATAAAACTGGTACGCGGCGCCTATGTCGAAAAAGAGCGGAAACGAGCCCAGGAACGAGGCTACCCAGACCCTATCCATCCCACCAAAGCAGGAACCGACATCGCCTACGATGCCGCTCTCATGGAATGCTTGGAGCATATCGACCGCATCGGCCTCTGCATAGCTACACATAATCGCGCCAGCTGCATGAAAGCCGTACAGCATGCCATCCTACACAACTGGCCCCCTGATCATCCTCATCTTAGCTTCTCCCAGCTTTACGGGATGGCTGATCCCCTTTCTTTTGGATTGGCCAAGGCTGGTTTTCGGGTCGCTAAGTACGTTCCCTATGGCCCCATAAGACAGGCCTTCCCTTATCTCTCGCGACGAGCCGAAGAGAACTCCAGCCTGTCAGACCAAAGCGGACGGGAGCTCCGATGGATCCAAGAAGAGCTTCAGCGAAGGAAGGAACTTTATCGAGGAAAAAATAGGTTGTAATAAACATGAAACTTACTCAAAATGTAGGCGGGATTGACAAGTACCTCCGACTCATTGTCGGTGCAGCTCTCGTCATAGTGGGCATTCTTTATTCTCAGGGTTGGTGGCTTGCTATCCCTGGAGCCGTTATTTTCCTGTCAGGACTCGTGGGACGGTGTCTCCTATATTACCCTTTCGGCATTAGTACCTGCCCTGCAAAAAAAGCCTAAAATGGTTATGGGGATTCTCCCCCTCAAGCAGGGGGAATTTCTCACGACAGACTGAAAGCAAAGAAAGGGAGGCGTGTGCTTCCCTTCCTCTTTCGTGAAAAAGGACCTGAAAGGGTGTACAGCAGTGAAACAGGGGATATATCAGACTCGTTCGGGAAAGTGCGTCCTCGACGCAAGTGAGCGAACAAAATAGCTGGAGAAGATAAACTCACCCCCATTCCCAGCACTGGTGCTTACGAGCATATTTTCGTCCTCATCTCGGGGAAAGTCTCGATGTTGGGTTTGCTTCAAAATATCAGTGAAAGGGCTGCGGATTGCCTCTTGCCTCATGCGAGAAACACATAGCATATAGCCCCAGACAGATACCCCAAAAAGGCTATCCAAGAAACCCTTTTGAAGTACCAGAAGAACTCTATTTTCTCCATTCCCATAGCTATCACCCCTGCTGCAGAGCCTATTATGAGGAGGTTTCCGCCGACCCCAGCAGCGTAAGCCAGAAATTCCCATAGGCGATGATCGGTTGGATAGAGAGAGAGAGGATACATCTCAATGGCTGCAGCTACCAATGGTACATTGTCTACTACTGCTGAAAGCATTCCCAGGAGAAATACCACTGCATCCAGGTTACCAATCGTTTGATCCAGTGCTTGAGCGGCCCACTGCAGCGCACCAATCTCCCCTAAGGCCCCTACTGCAAGTAAAATACCTAAGAAGAATAGCAAGCTGGGAGTGTCTACCTTCTCGAGAGCAGAAGCCACCCGCAATCGGGTCGGTTCATCTACCTTCCGACGAAGCCTTCGGTAAAAGAGTTCTGTCGTGAGCCAAACCAGACTCATCGAAAGGAGCATCGCTAAGAAGGGAGGCACATGGAAAAGGAGTTTCATGAGAGGAACGGCTATGATCCCTCCTACCCCCACTATAAATACGATAAGGCTCGCTCGACGTGGGATTACCTCTTCCTCTGCATACACCTGTCTCTTATACACATCTCCGAGCC
>JANZYW010000106.1 GCA_026413325.1 Bacteroidia bacterium
GATCGGAGGAGATCAATCCCGCAAACTCGTGCTGGTAGAGTACGGCTTCCGGCTCCCCTCTGCTTTAGATAACCGTCCCTTGCGATTTGAAGAGTTTGAAGCCTTAGTAGAGCAAGTGATCTACGTAAGTGCTACTCCTGGTCCTTACGAAATGAGCCAAACGGGCGGCGCATTCGTGGAGCAGGTTGTGCGGCCTACAGGCCTCGTCGACCCACCTGTCCATGTACACCCGATGGAAGGAGCTATAGACCATCTTCTGGACAAGATTCGATCGCATCAAAGCCAGGGGGGAAGGGCTCTCGTTCTTACTCTCACCAAAAAGTTGGCTGAAGAAGTAGCGGATTTTCTTAGCCGAGTGCAGGTACCCGCCGCCTATCTCCATTCCGACTTGAACGCCATCCAACGAGTAGAAATCATCGATAAACTTCGTCAAGGCGAGATAGACGTGATCGTGGGGGTCAACCTTTTACGAGAAGGACTGGATCTCCCAGAGGTTTCACTGGTAGCGATCTTAGAAGCAGACAAGGAAGGGTTTCTCCGTTCAGAAACTTCTCTCATCCAGATAGCGGGACGCGCCGCTCGCAACGTGCACGGCGAAGTAGTCCTGTATGCGGACCGTATTACAGACTCCATGGAGCGCTTCATGCGAGAGTCCGAGCGCCGACGCCAGAAACAGCTGGCCTACAACGCTAAACACGGGATAATCCCTCAGAGCGCCGGCCGGAAACGAGAAACCCGAATCGCAGAAACAGAAACTGCTCCTCCTCTCACAGAAATCCCCGGTATGGCGCAAATGAGCCCAGCTGAGTTACAGACGCTCATAGAAGAAACCCGACGCCGCATGATAGAAGCCGCCGAGGCAGAAGAGTACCTCACTGCAGCCCGGTATCGAGATGAGCTGCGAGCCCTCGAGGCCCTACTCCACAGCAAGATGAGCCCTATGCCTACCCTCTCTGCCCAGAAAAGGTCATAAGCAGAGTGCTGAATCAAAACTAAATTTCGCTTTTGGAGGAAAAGCTTTCCTCATTTTCTACTTGAAATAGTATATTTGCTCAAATGCGGTTCCTTCTACTCGGGCTTGTTGGGAGCACAATCACTGCACAGAACGCCACTGCGTGGCGCTGGCATCGCCACAGCAGCGAGGGTTCTTTTGTGATGTCGGAAGTACCGCTCTTGCCTACCTCCACCGACGCTAACCGTCGCTTGTATGGGAAAACTACCGTGCTGCGAGACACCGTATACTCGCTCTGTACACTGAGAGATACCCCGGGAGGCTCCTCCGTCGTGCTCTCCCTCCCCCCATCCGTGAATCTCAATCTCTCGGGAACAGTAGCAGATGGGAGACAAATCGCCCTCCTCACGGCTTATACGACGCAAGGAGCGTTTCTGTGGGCAGCTTTTTTCTTTGCTGACAATGCCGACGTGGGGGGAGCTGATTTCATTGTCGACACGCTTAGACAAAGCCTTTTCGTCGCGCTGGCTATCTCTGCTCCTACGGGGCCTCTTTCCAACCTACGAGCGGGCTACATCAACGGAGGCCTCCTCACCCTATCAGGGATAATCGGAACTATACCCACTGCAGCAGCTGCGGTAGTCAAGGTAAAAGGCATAGGAAGGCCCACTCCCCTTTTCTATGCTGCTAACTGGATACAAGAAACAACTGGTAACTCAAGCATCTTCTGGGCGAGTCCGTATGCACTGGTGCTACAAGGAGAGTGGATTTTCCTCTCGGGTACTTTTCAGCTCACAAATACGGGGGGGTACCGAGCGGGTCATCCACCCACTCTGGGGGTGGGCTCCTCAGATCCCACCTATCCCTTAGCTCCCACCTATTACGCTTTTGTCATGCAGTTCGATACCTTCGCACTGTACGGCGGACATGCTCTCATTGTGAGAAGTCATGCCCTGCCCAGAGCTGCCTATGGGAGAAATCTTTTCCGCTCGGGAAACAACCTGATCTGGCTCTTCAGCGCAGAGGGACCCGTTCTTTACTATGACTGGCGAGATAATACCACAGGAGGAGCCAATTCTTTTCCTCTGCCATACCCAGGCGGCATTATGAAGGTTTTGGCCTGGAACCTCGATGCAGAAGATTTGTCTCCTTCCAACACGGGACAAGCTATTCTTTCTTATGCTGATGGTATGGCGGGTGAGCAAGCCCCTCCCGTTTTTCACAGCGCTTGGAGTGGGGACACCTTGACGCTCTTATGGAGCGACTCGCTGGATTACCAACCGATAGGAGGACCTTTTGGAGCAGGAGGAAATCGTCTCCACTTCGGACAGTGGATACATGCAGCAGGGCAGCTCACCTTCCATCGTTACCATTTCACCCCCCTCTATCCGCATGGACAGGTACCAGTCGCCCTCAGCCTCACAGGAGAGGGAAGCGAGCGACTCTTCTGGACAGGAACTTTTTCTCCCGCTGTACCCAATGCACTCATCCTGACTGCCAGTTCATATGCCCCCTTGAGCCCTACCAACTCCGCTCGAGGCTACCTCGCAGGCCTTCACTGGAGAGCTGGCAGCAGCGAGCCTCGGCTCACGGGGCTCCATCCTTTGTGGGGAGGGCTTACAGGAGGGGGACGCATTTTGTGGACAGGATTAGATAGAGATACATATGGGCACTTTTACGGATGGGGATTTGGAAGCGATACGTTCTTAGTGTGGCCTACCTACCCTGCTGGTAGGGATACAGCGAAAGGTTTCGGGGCGGATAGACAGAATCGGTATTGGGTCGGCCGATTAGATTGGTACCGACTCAGCTCGCCTACAACGCTGGGAAGCCATTGTGCACCCAACATCTTTGGCTCCCCAGGGATGCACACATGCTATGGCAGCTTCCCAAAGGACTCTGCCTACATCGCAGTATGGATGCCAGAGGAGGTTTCCCGTCGATACCCCCTCGCTCACCACTGGCAAGCAATAGGCGCGTGGGGGATAAGATGGTCTTCGGATATAGAGAACCCCTGGCATGCCCCGCCGTTTTATGCTCTCTTAGGACGTGTACCCTCCGGCCGATATTTCCTTACAGCGGTATGCGGGGGGCCTTACCTTCCTGACTTCGTAGATGTACTCGATACCGTCTGGATGACTGTCCCAGGGAGCACGACCCCTTACCTATATGAGAAAAATCCCGATCGGCTTCATTTTGTCTCTCGGTTGATTGGCTCCGAAGATCCAGCCTATCCTTTGGCTCATACGGGAGTTTACCCCATGCGGCAGGTCCGATTTGAGGGGAACATCGTCGCCCTTGCCAGCGTTCCGTGGCAGCCTTTCAGCGGAGAGAGCTTCAGCGAGATGCTCTACCTCTTGGAGGAAACGACCGACTCCGTCCGGCTGTATCGAGCTAATCTTACTGACCAAACCCTTCGCGTCATCCGCCGATGGTGGAGATTTACTGGTGTCGTTACTGGGAGCCGAGACTACGGGTTAGATACCGTACTTGCGGCCAACACGGGGGGAAACATTCCTGCTCCTTACCAGCTGGTATGGAATCCCTTTAGTGGCCGTCTCCTGCTTGGGGAGCGGAGTGCTCGCATTCGAGCTATCGATGTATACAGTGCAAACGATGAAATTGTCCTGGGAGCACAGAGCGGTACCTCAGGAACCAATTCAATCGGCTATCGGCGAAGAGGAGGGTTTCGTCCTTTTCTCGGTGGAGTTTTCACCCTGAATGCGGAGGGTCAAATGCGGCTCTTTGCCCGAAATGGGGTTCGTACAGGCCTTTTCCAGCTTACCCCTGATATTCGCGATTCTCTGCTCCTGCGAGTGGGAGGAAACACACTTCCAGGATCTCCTCCTTGTAACGGCTCGGGGACCCAGGCACAAATAGGGACCATTCTCGCTGCCTCGATATCCAGAGATACGGTCTGGTTTGTAGATCGTTTTAGCTCTGGCTGTGGCACCCCTAATAGGCTTTTGCTCAGAAGAGCATACCCCAGTAGCGTGGATCCTCGCCGAGACATCGTAGAGACCTGGGATACTCTGGCTCCATCAGGAAGCGTCCAGAGCCTTTTCTATCGGCCTCTACCCGAGCCGCACTTCATCATAAGCGGAAACAGTGTTGTTATCCGCTACCACATCGCCACGAGACGCATAGATACCCTTTGGCAATGTGCTGCTCCCTCTTGTTGCAAGTATGGGATCAGCACTGCCTCTTCTGCATTAGGG
>JANZYW010000107.1 GCA_026413325.1 Bacteroidia bacterium
GATATGAGGGGAAGGGAGTGAGTATGAATGGAATGTTCTACAATTTTGGTTTCCATACCCCAGGTGGTAATGTGTGTACGAATCAATTTTACCTTTATAACCCGGCTTCAAACTCCTGGTCTTCGATAGCCACCTTTTCAGGAGGGCAAAGGAACAACCTTGTTGGTGCAGTCATTGGAGGGCGTTTTTTTGGGGGCTTTGGTAAGACCTGCCCTAATACTTACCCCCGGGACTGGTGGATGTATTGTCCCTAAGTGAGAGGGCTTTTATCTCCATATAGCTGTGGGTTGAGACTGGGAGGGTATAGGAATAGAAGGCGGGCAGCGCCATCATCTGCGCTGGGTAGCGCAGTAGCAAACTCTGGCATCCCCAGAGGAGCGGAATTATAGGGCTCCTCTGGGGATTTTTCCAATCGCTTCTCCTCTCTCACGCTTTCAGCCTGGGACAATGCAAGGTGACCTATCTCTATCTCCCAAGAGCGACTAAAAATGGATTTTCACCTTTCTTCTTTCCCTATACATTTTGCCAGGACGGGTAAAGCTTATCTAAAAGAACCAGAGCCTCCCAAAGAAAACCACGCTATCAAAACTGGCAACGGAGCTTTTATCCCTTTGAGATATCTTGCTCAGCTTTGCTAGAGCCCCATACGAGGAGCATTTAGCAAGCCTGAGAGTCCAAAGCCGCTTTGATACTCAATGCGACGGGTGCCCGCAGGTAGCCCTCCTGATTGCCGCCCTTAGGTTTCTCACCCTAATCATGCCTGCATCGGAATGACTTTCTCACCTGCCTGATTTAGAGCCTATCGGCATCCTGCTTGAATTTAGTTTCTTCAGAGACCCCCTTCCTCTACCAACTCCGAAAGGCTACCTAACAAATGGGTTTGTGCCTTTCTTGAAGAAGGCTTGTTCAAGACCTATGCGGGGAGGCTTTCCTTTAGGCCGCCTCGTCTTTTGCAAACCTCAAAACGACAAGAATAGGCATACCTTATAGGAAATCTCTACTACCTACCCTTTATCATATGAAAGGCAAGCCGGGTAGCCCTAAGGCCACCCGGTTAAACTTACCGCTCTAAGAGCTCGAAAAGGGATTGCTATTACGGAACCTTTTGGAAATGAGGAGCAAAGGGAGAACTTCCTTTCACAGTACGACGACTCGGTAAGCAGCCCGCTCTCCCCCTACAACCTCTACCCATACTGTAATCAATCCTCTACCTAAGAGAGAATAAGGTACTTCAGCTTCACCTGGGCCGCAAAAAGTATCTTCAAAGAGCAGACGCCCTCCTCCATCAAATATATGTACTCGCACCATTTCACCGTTACCTATCCTGAAGCGAAGGGGCTCTCCGTGCCGAACTATACTTTGCTCTGGACGAGTGGGGCGTCTTGCAGTTATGACTACCTCCACAGGTCCATAAATCTGATCTCCTTCTTTTTCACTTTCTACTCGTAGGCGATAATACACCGAGCTGTAGCTGCGCGGAGAGGTTACGTCTAAATAGGCATAAGTTGAGGCTCGGCCTCGGGCGGGAAGTACAGCTATCTCCTCCCATCGCTGCAGATCCACACTGCGCTCTATGCGATAATTTCGGACGCTCTCTTCTGCAGCACTCTGCCAGCTTAGATGCACGCCATAAGAATCGTACCTTCCCTCGAATGCTTCTAAAACGACACCCAGAGGCGTACAGCCCACCGCAGAGCCGCACGAGGCTGGGGGAGTGAAAGCATAGCATGAGTTCGTAAGGGAGGGGCAAGGCTGGGCATTATGTATAATCTTTACATCAGAGTTAGAGTTTCCCACGATACCGATAAAGCACCCGCCACTATTCCATCCAGTGCAGGTAGGTTTGTTGTTTATATTGATTTGAATGCCTCCATCCTCACAGAGACGCAGCTCCCCAGTAAAGGTTAGGCCGGTACAAGCCAAACCAAAAAGAGGCACATTACAATATTGGACTACGAAGCACCGATTAGGAGGAGTACCAATGGTGCGATAGCAGATTGTACCACCCAAGAATGGGTTGATATCGTTTTGGAACTGAATGGAGTATAGATCATTTATATAACCCCCCCATGACCAACTGTCGTAGCTTCCGGGAGTGAAACCCGAGGGAGGAAAAACGACTAAGCCATTTGCACCTATTAGGAGCTGATTATAGGTGGCTCCCCCAAAGTAGAAATTGAAGGGAAGGTTAATCCAGCTTGGGGAGTATACATCATCCATGGTGATTCCTGCGCTTGTGCAGCCAGGACCGCACCAGCTGCCTCCTGCAGGGGGCGGGCAAGGACAAGTGGTAGCGTTGTAGTTAGAGGCACCGCATGCTCCTCCGCCTCCTCCACCACCACTGCCACAGTCAATAACACATATTTGAAAGGGTGTATTACCGGGGTTGCCATTATTGTAGCGCCATATGCGTATCCAAATCGTAGTACCCGCCGTGAGAGAAGAGTTGCTCTGACAAGTGACCCCTGGATCCACGCCGCTGCATCCAGTCTGGCTTCCACCGTTTCGGCATATAGTAGGATTCAGCCCCGGTCCGTCATCGTCATCGCACTCTATTTCAGTAAAAGGCCCATTACAGTTGGGGGCAGAGTAGATTGCCATTCCGAGATCAAAGCTGCTATTAACTTGAATGACCACTCGTCCACTGGTAGGTACGGTAAATGTGAACCATACGTCACCTCCCTGATAGCTTGCACAAGAGGGATTGGGGACACCTGGGGTCGCCGTGGCTCCTTGAAGGTTAGCATTGACATATGTACAGCCTGATTGAGGGGTTAAGGTGATAGCCCCACAAGGGTTGTCGTTAGGCGGCTGAGCCCACACCAGGGTGGTCAAAATAACTGCCTTCAGGCACTGACGCATAAGCTATCGGGCTAAGAGGGGTTTGACAAGTTGGTCACAGTCCTGAGCCAGCTCTACCACTCGGGCCCCTTCTTTTAGATAGGGGATAAAGCCTTGCTGTCTAAGGTAGGTGTGTAGGTCTTCGCCGAGCCGTTCATACACTTGGGAGGCCACGGGCTCACGAGGAATGCACACTAAATAACCGTGCTGCTCACAAAGAAGGACTTGGGCTAAGAGGGGAAATGCCCGACTTACTTCTGCAGCCAAGGCAGGGAGGGATTTAGCAGCTCGGTTTTCCAGATGGAACACCCACGATTGAGGTGGCTCTCGGAGGTCAGAAATCGCTTGTGCTTTCAGATAGCCGCCCAGCGAGAGAATAAGGACCAACGACAGATAATACATCAAAGCAAATTTAGCAGTTTTCCATTAGATCAAAGGGGCTGATTTGGCACTTCAAGGAAACGCACTTAGGGGTCGGAATCTGGTAGGACGCGGCGAAGTACCATTTTCCGCCACTGGAATGGCATTCTTCAGAGAGGAAATGATTTATTAGTTGAACCAGATGCAAGTCAAAAAATTCTTAATCATAGTATTAGATGCTTAGCTAATAAACCCATATTCTGGTTTTCATCAAGATTTTTATTCATTGAAAGTGAAGTAAGACAATATAAAATTTTGCTGATCATGGCACGACCCAGTAAGTTATCGGTAAGGCCTTTATCCAAAAACTGAGAACTTTGGTAAAGTAGGTGAAGTGGTCTTTTGTAGGCGCCCTCTGAAGGGACATTAGGTAGCCCTATTTGCAGTCTAATTTCCAGAACCCCTCAACCCATTAGGAAGTTATCCCCTCAGGACTGCAGCTGGGAGCCTTTGCCAGTATGCAAACTCTGTCCAAGGCGGAAAGTATGCTCAGAAGAAGGGGCGCCCCCATGAACAGGGTACTTTCTCAGGACCCTTTCTAAGCTCTCAGGGCTTAATATTATTTATTTAGAGAAAATCTCCAGCCCCCTGGAGATAGCAGCTTTGAGCGGGGACGGCAAGGCTTCGGTATAAGCTATCACATCAAACCTATACGGAAAGGGCAGTTCCTCTAAGTCTAAGGCTATCCGAGCGGCTTCTTGGGGAGAGAGGCCCCATACGGCTAAATCTATATCCGAGTAGGGCTTCGCTGTGCCAGCCGCCCATGAGCCGAAAAGCACTACCCGCTCTACCTTAGGATGCTG
>JANZYW010000108.1 GCA_026413325.1 Bacteroidia bacterium
GCCCACTACTGCGGCGTATGTGAGGCTATTTAGGAGGGAAAGGAGTGCATTGATGGGGTCGATAGGGGGGCGTTTGACCCTTCCTTTCCAGGTCCAGCCTTCGAGGATGAGAGAGAAGGCTTGGTAGTAAGCACGCCGAGCGCTCCCCTCTATTCCCATTACTTCGGAGAGAGAAGCGGCGGCCTGGGCCTGCCTTTCCCACTCTCTTAGCTCTTCGAGGAGGGGGTAGAGGGGCTTGCCTCGATTGGCGTAATAGGAGAGGTTCCGCAGCATCCCTCCGATCGCCCCGAGGACTATCTGTCTGGCGATGAACAGTCGCTTTTTCGGGGAGAGGATATGGCGAGCTTGCTGGAGGTGGACGGTACCAGAGAGAATGTAGGCTTTCGGCAAGAAAGTACCTCGGTAGTGGCCGTAATGGCTAAAGGTATGAGCGGGGATGCGGCGCTCTCCGAGGAAACGCAAGACAGAACTCCCCAGTCGAAGGGGAGCCATCCAGTATAGCTCTCCGACTGTCTCGATGGGTAGGTGGCGAGGTTCACCTCCTTTCGGATGCCAGAGAAGGGTATTTTGATGGCGGCGCAGTTTGCCCGCTGTAGTGAAGTAAAAAGCTTTCTTCATCGGGGTAAGATAGAGAAGATTTCTTATCTTTGTTTCGTGGCGTTGCCCATGTCCATGGAGGAAGCTAAGCGTCTGGTGGAGGAGTTTCTCAAAGAGCCCGAGATACGGGCCTATATCGAGCAGTCGCTTTCTTCTGCCTTTGCACCTCGTCAGCAGACGGAGGGTCGTATAGAGAGGCTCTATGAAGAGATCGTTCGTCTGCGAGAGGGAGGGGAGCGTCGGTGGCAGGAGCTGAAGGAGGAGTCGGATGCCCGCTGGGCTGAGATGCAGCGCAAGTGGCAGGAGCTGAAGGAGGAATCGGATGCTCGGTGGGCGGAGATGCAGCGCAGGTGGCAGGAGCTGAAGGAGGAATCGGATGCTCGATGGGCGGAGATGCAGCGCAGGTGGCAGGAGCTGAAGGAGGAATCGGATGCTCGGTGGGCGGAGATGCAGCGCAAGTGGCAGGAGGTACTGGAGCAGTCAGATGCGCGTTGGGAAGAGGCCCAGCGTAAGTGGCAGGAGCTGAAGGTAGAATCAGATAATCGGTGGGCGGCGGTGCAGCTTGAGTTTAAGTCCGTTCGAGAGGAGCTGCGTCGGCTCAATCGCCGTTTAGACAGCATGATCGGTGCTATCGGTGCGAGGTGGGGCTATGCTGCCGAAGACAGCTTCCGGTCAGGCATACGAGCACTCCTCGAAGAAGAGATGAATGTGCAGGTAGAGAGGTTCCAGGCATGGGATGAAGAGGGGATGGTCTTTGGCAGGCCGGATCAAGTAGAGCTGGACTTGGTTATCTATGATGGACGAGTGATTATCGCAGAGATTAGCGCCTCTGTTAGCAAAGCCGATGTATTTACTTTCCTGCGCAAGATAGCTTTCTATGAGAAGAAAAAAGGGCGGGAGGTGCAGCGGAAGATGATCATCGCTCCGATGATACATCCAAAAGCTCGGGAAGCCGCTGAACGCTTCGGCATAGAAGTATATAGCTATCCTACACCGGAGGAGCTGGAGAAAGGGCCTCAAGGGCTCTCTTTGGAGGAGTGAGGGGTGAGGGGCTCTCGAATCCAGCAGAGGTCATAGTAGGCGCACTTTCGACAAAAGGATTTGCGCTGGAGGGGAGGCGGCTTTGGCTGATGGCGGACTTGCTGGAGAGCTTCCAGTAGTCGGATAAGTTCCTCTCGGGCGGAAGGGGTAAGCTCGACCAAAATCTTTTTTCGGTGGCGGGGGTAGACGAGATAGCCTTTTGCGTCGGGGAAGCCGAGCTTCTCTAAGTAGTACAAGTAGAAAAGCAGTTGCATACGGTGGGCTGAGAGTAGGCGGGGAGCGCGCTTGATCTCGTAGACCAAGCGGCGTTTCGGATCGTACAGGTCTACCTTGATGCGTCCGATCTGGATTTGACGCAGTCGCTTGGCCCGGTAGGCATAGGCTTTTTCGCTGAGGAGCTTCCCGTCTGCTACCAGCTCTGAGAAAGGCTCCATGCGGATGCCTCGGTTGCTAAACCAAAACTGTCGAGGGCAGGCAGCGAAAGATCCCACCTCATGACCTGTAACTGAAGCAAACGAAGCCATGAGGGAATATAGGAAAAAAACTTTTGTAAGAGCCTATCTCATGAGCTACCTTGTGTGAGACTGAGGGTTATCGAAGGGCTCAGGTGGGAAACTACTCTGCGGGAAAAGGGCTAAAGAAGGCGATGTTTTCTTTATCTTTGACCATAGATGCGACTTAGTGTACATCTTCAGCTTGAATCTTCTCAAGCAGGTTTGCTGCCGCTGGATTATCGACAAGGGATCGCTTCTTTGTTGAAAGCAGCGCTGAAGCGGTATGCGCCGGCTACGTATCGGACCTTGTATCGAGAGGGGCAAGAGAAGCCTTTCACCTTTGCGGTGTACTTTCCGAGATTAGCCAAGGATCCCTTGGTAGAGGGGGACGTATCGGAGCGGCGCTATTTACGGGTAGGCTCTGTGGCGATATGGAATCTCTCATTTGCCGATTTGGCTTTGGGTGCAGAGGTAGCAAATGTGCTGGTTCGTTTTGCGCGTCGACTTCAGCCGCACACCTGGCGGCAACAGTGGGCATTTGCTATACAACGGGTTCTTTTGCAGCCGTATCGGCAAGCGATCCATTCGGAGCGGGTGCGTTTTCGCACGTTGTCTCCTTTTTTGGTAAATGCGAGAGGAGCTTCACATCGGTATTTGACGCCTGCTTCGGAGGGGTTTTTGGAAGGGCTGCAGTTTCTGGTAGGGGAGCTAAGCACTCAGTTTCTGGGGCAGCGCTTCGAGCTAAACTGGGAAGGGTGTGATTTTAGCGAGCTACAAGCGCAGCCCGTCTGGCATTATCGGCAGTATATGACGTCTAATCGGGGGCATTTTACGCTGGCAGGCCCTCCGGCGCTGCTCCACCTTCTCTATCGGGCGGGTATAGGGGCTCGACGCAGCCAAGGCTTCGGCATGCTGGAGATCGTGGAGGAGATATGAGCGCAAGCGGCCTCATTCTGCCCGCCCACTGGCTCTTCAATGCGGGTATGCTGGGGCTTCTTCAGGTGCTGGAGGTAGAGGGTGGGATTGAGCCCATTCAAAGGAAACTGCTCTTGCCCGGTGGAGCCGTAAATGGGAAGCGGTTATATGCAGTTTTGCGAAATGCCCTTCGTCGCCCTGCTGGCCTCCCAAAAGAGATAGAGGGCCTTCGTATGCTGCACTGGTGGTACATCCAACATGAAGTTCGGCTGAATGGTCCCGCACGGGTAAATGAAAAAGCGCCATTTACCTCCTCTGAAGGAAAAACCTATTATGGCATTACCGGTCGGCTATTTGGAAACAATGGTGACTATCAAAACCTCTTTCATCACAGCGATCGCGAAAAAGTAGAAACTTTTGCCTATCGCTTCGGAGAGAGCGAGATATTTCAAGTCGAGAGGGGTACTATTTGCCCAATTTCAGGGCTGCGCGATTTTCAACTTGTAGAGGTGGAATTTAGATGGCTCAAGTGGATATTTCCTACTTTCTCAAAGTTTCCTAATGCTTTTCGGCATGGCTCTGAAAAAGGTACTTTGCTTTTGAGTAAGCCCGCTTTATACTCGCTTCTTTTCCATCATTTTGCTCTTACCAGCATTTCTAAGCAACAAGTGTTTATCAATGCTCCTTCTTTTGAGGTGATGTATCACCTCAATCGTTTTCTGCGGGCAGCTTTCGGCTCATCCTTGCAGCCGCAGGAGCTTTTAGCGGTATCTATGCTTCACTACACCCTTCGTATCCAGCGCATGCTGAGTGCTTGGACATACCAAAATATCGAGCTGATCACGAAGCAGCAGGATAAGGTAGAAAGCTTCACGTTGCCTGTCGATGTGGCTCGGCTGCTGGTAGATCCCCACGTTGCGCGCCTACTCTCCCGGATCAGAGATTCCGAGGTGCTTCGCCTGGTGTTAGCGCGGCGTTTTGCCGAGATAGAACCTGTCTCTTATACACA
>JANZYW010000109.1 GCA_026413325.1 Bacteroidia bacterium
CCAAGCGGTTTTCTGCTCTCCATTCAGTAGACAAGTATTGTTTCCGAGCTCCTGTATAGCACCGTAGTTGGGAGGCGAAGCAGAGTAAGTATAAGTCTGCTGGCATACGTTGATGGCATTCTGGCAATCCGATTCGGAAAGGGTGAGAGGCAGCGGCACACCCAGTGGAGGGCCGGTGGGGATGCCCATAGCGGCAAGCCGATTGAGTGAGTCTGTTACGTACATTTTGCGAGCCGCTAACTCAGCAAGCGATTGGGAATGCAAATAAGCTGCACTCGCAAGAAATACAAGCCCGAGGCGTAGGAAAAACATATCGAGCCAAAGGTAAAAAAACCTTGAACAGATATGGCATGCTGCTTGCTACCTTTGCGATTATGTTTAGCTATGTAGTCTTCCCTCGAATCTTACGGGAAACTCTTTGGGCGATAGGTTTCTTTGTGCTACTTATTTCTCAGATGACCCTTATCGGATGTAGAAGAGGCTCTTGCGAGGGGGTCGCATGTCTAAATGGTGGTGCCTGTCGCGGAGGGCGTTGTAGCTGCCCCGCCGGCTTCGAAGGAGGACGATGCGAAATCAAATGGACGGACAGTTGGACAGGAAACTATACTGTCGACGATCGGTGTGCCGTCGTCGGGTTTATTCCGCAGTATGAAGCCCAGATTACCCCTTCCACTGTCTACCCGGATGTGGTATATTTCGAAGGATTTGGAGATATCCGCTGTGAAGGGCAGCGATTGCGAGTCGAAGGGCGGCTCATCGGTCGAGACCGAGTAGAGATCGCACGTCAGAGTAGCTGTAATCGGCGCTATACGATATGGGGGTCGGGATGGCGAGATGGGGCTCGACGCACCCTCACGATAGAATACTATTATCAAGATTTTCAGACGGGCCTTTCGGATTCTTGCCGGGCCACGTGGGTTAAGTTCTAAAATCCGTCAGATAGGGCCAAGGGATATAAATAAAGTCGGGATGCCATTTCGTAGATTTCGAGTGCTTCGAGTTGCCGCTTGGGTGGGGGTATTTCTCTTTTCCTGGGGGCTGCCCAGCCGAACTGGCCCCTCATCAAACAGAATGCTACCTTTTATGTGGTAAATACGGCGCTGTACGAGTATCCTTCTTCGCTTCCCATTCAAACAAGGGGGGTGGGAAGAGGGCCTCTACGTCATGCGAGATGGGAAGCATCTGTTTTGCACCCATCTGCCGATCGATATTTTATCATAGCTTGAGAATTGGTATCTCTGCAAGCCGTTTAGTCCCTATGAGCGAGGTCTTTTTTAGGCATTGATACGATTCAAAATCCTTTCGGTTATCCCGGTCCTATTTAGTCCTGAGTGGACAACGAGCCGTTCAGGGCGTCTGATTCGCAGGTGGATAAAGATTTTCTGCGACTCAAGCAGGAAAGTCGGATTTCCGGAAAGCTAAGTCATACCTTTGTTCCATGCGATATCTCTTAGGCCTCTTAGCGGGCATATGGGCCCAGACGATTTTTTATCAGCAGGACTTCAACAGTGGGATACCCGCAGATTGGAGTCTTAATACAAATGACATGGGAGGGGTAGCTCCTCCTGTTGGTTACAATCTCTGGCGGGTGGGGGCCCATTACAGTGCACAGTCTTTTACGGTCCCTCAGGGGTTACCACCTTTTCTGCCCTGTAATACTTGTGTGAATGTAAATACTCCTGCCATCCCTTCCCAGCCCGCTGCCATTCCTGGGGCGCCCAACTCTCCTTTCCTCCATGTGAGCTATAATGAGGCCAACTCCATTAGTCAGGGATGTACGCCTCCTCCTTCGCCTACAGCCTCTTTTTTGGCAGCAGATGGGCAGTGCTATCAAAGCCAGATATATTTTGCCAAGTACAGTGCCCCTGGGGGTATTAGTATCCCTGCAGGTACTAATCCCGTCCAGCTGAGCTTCTTCTGGCTGTGTGTGGGGGGAGCGCAGTCGTTTGGGGAGGTTTTATACAGCACAACTGGACCTACAGGTCCCTGGTTTGGTCTTACCTCCAGTGTGACGAGCACAGCTCAGCTCCGCAATCGCTCGACCTGGCAGGCCGACACGATCACCTTACCCATCGCTCGTCCTTCCAATCTATGGATAGCCTTTCGATTCGTAAATAATAACACTACGGCCGCCTCAGACCCTCCCCTCGCCGTGGATGCTGTTCGGGTTTTCGAGCGGGTGGTTGCTTCCCCTGTTCTCACCTTAGATAATGCGACTCCCAACCCGGTCTGTGCGGGGAGTACGCTCACGGTCACCTACACCGCCCAAAACTTTCCTCCAGGCACGGTCTACACGGCACAGCTTTTAGATGGAGCCAACAACATCGTTGCTTCTGCTTCGGGGGCCAGCCCCATTGCGTTAGCTATCCCTGCTACCACGCCCAGTGGTACTTATACCCTTCGGGTCCAGGCTAATACTAATCCTGTCACCAATAGCAATACCCTTCCCATTACTGTGGTGAATGTGCAGAGTCTCTCCTGTAGTGCAAATCCAAACCCCACCCAGCCTGGCACCGCTGTAACCCTCACCCTCAATGGAACGAATCTACCTGCTGGTCCCTTCAACATCCAAATGAATCCGGGGGACGGGAGCCCCGTTCAGTCTCAAAATGGGGTGGCAGCCCTCCCCCACAGCTTCAATCACACCTATGCTGCCGCAGGCACCTATACCGTCACCTTCACGATAACCCACCCCGCCTCAGGCTGTACGGGTACTTGTCAAGTCCCCGTCACTGTCCAGCCTCCCACGGGGAATACTATCGATCTCGTAAGTGTCAATCCTGCATCTGTCTGTGCGGGGGGGAACGTCACGGTAACCTTCACGCCTTCGGGTACTTTCAATGCGGGGAATCTCTTCCGAGTACAGCTCTCCGACGGAAGTGGGTCTTTCGCTACCCCACAGAATATCGGCGTAGGAGCTGCAAGCCCGATCGTCGCCACCGTACCTGCAGCCACTCCATCGGGTACCTACAAAGTACGAGTAGTGAGCACCTCTCCCGTAGTGATAAGCGATACAGCAGACCTCACTGTGGTTAATCTCAGCGGTCTCACGTGTGGGTACAATCCCACGCCTGCCCTTGCAGGGACGCCCACTTCTCTCACCCTCGCTGGCAATGGCCTCCCAGGAGGGGTCTTCAATATCCTGTTGGATGCAAATGGAGATGGTACGCCAGATTATACCCAAAATGGAGTGACCCTCCCTCACGCTATCAATCACACCTATCCCGCTTCAGGTACGTATACGGCCACCTTCACTGTCACGCATGTAGCCTCAGGCTGTACAGGCACCTGTAATGTATCAGTACAAGTACAAGGTCAAGGGCTCTCTGCGCTCACCCTCTCTCCTTCGGTTTTGTGTGCAGGAGAGACCTTTAGTGTGAGTTATACCAGCTCGGGTGTCACCTTCAATCCAGGGAATACCTTCACAGTGGAGGTACGAGATGGCGGGGGCAATGTCGTTTTTAGTTGTCCTACCCCTGGCACGAGCGTGAGCGGCTCGCTCAGCTGTACGGTACCTGCTGGTACCCCTCCTGGCACATATACAGTACAAGTCTCCAGCAGCGATCCAGTTTACAGCAGCGGTACTCTCTCTCTCACTGTGAGTGCACCGCCAGTTGCGGATTTCGCTCCAGATGCAAATCTCCGTTTCTGCTTGGGTACGCCTATCGCCTTTACAGACCGTTCTCAAAATGCCGTGAGTGTCCGTTGGGACTTCGGAGATGGGGCTACCAGCACGGATAGGAACCCTACCCATACCTATACTGCGCCAGGCTCTTACACGGTGACGCTTACTGCCCAGGTCAGCAGCACCTGTACAGACCAGCTCCAACGCACCGTAGAAATCCTTCCGCTTCCCACCGCTGCTTTCACTGCCCAGCCGCCCTCACTTCTTTTACCCGAGCAGAATACGCTGACGCTTACCAATACTTCTTCTGGGGCTGCGACTTATCAGTGGGATTTTGGAAATGGCCAGACCAGCACTGCGCCGAATCCCAC
>JANZYW010000010.1:0-23939 GCA_026413325.1 Bacteroidia bacterium
ATAAGAGACAGGTCATCCACCCCATACTGGGAAACTCCTATCCTCATCAAGGAATAGACTTCCTTGTAGGAGAAGGATCTCCTATATGGGCTACAGCAGAAGGCGTCATCTCACGAGTGGAGCTCCAAAATGGAGGGGATGCTGCTAAGATCTATATACAGCACACTCCCACCCTAAGCACAGCCTACTATCCTGTCAATCCGAGGGTACAAGTAGGACAGTGGGTGACTATAGGCACCCTTATCGGCACTGTCACCCGTATCCCCCTGGCCAGAGCTCCTTTTCTCCATTATGAAGTTTGGGTACACCACGAAACAGTAGACCCCCTCCCTTTTCTGTGGGGGCATTTCTCCTTCGCAGAAAGACAAAGGTGGAAGCAGGCTTTTTCACGACAGACCCATGCGCTCCACTAAGCGATATTATTCTTTACAGGAGGTAGGGAACCTGCTTCGAGTACCTCTACATCAGGCGCGAAGGTGGGTACGCTTATTTCTCTCCTTACCCCCCCACAAAACCCTTCGAATCCCAGCAGAAGCACTGCCTCTTCTCCGCCGAGTGCGAGAAGGAGTATATATTCACCGACTGCGAGGGGAAGAGCTCTTCCGTTTTGTACAAGAGAAAACGGAGAACCCCACTACCTCCCCCTGGCCGGATTACCCTCTCCTTCTCTCAGAAATACTGATGGAAATCGACCTTTGCTTGGAGGATATGAATCCCCCTCCATCAATATGATAAAAACGCGCAGAACAAATGGGGCGAAGCTTCGCCATCTCCTTGCCACATACTAAGGAGCGGCAAAAACCCAGGCATCGGGAACTTGCGCCTTTATTTCTCGCAACCGAACTTGAACTTCTCCTTTATCGGTGGAGCTGTAGATGCTGAGTCGGACCCAACCTGGTTCCTTCCCTGGGAGATATTCGACCTTATATCCGCTAAACTGGGCTGCCTTTTGTTCCGCTTCCGCTCGAGAAGGATAGGAACCCACGATAATGTAATATTTAGGCCCCGAAGGAATGGACTTTACAGGAGGAGGAGCGGACTTCTCTACGGCCTTAGGCGGAGATGCGGAAGAAGATTTTTCCACAGAGGGGGGCGGCACCTGGGGTGCGTCCTTGGATTGGGAGGGAGGAGGAGTCGCAGCAACAGGTGTGGTTTTATCCTGAGAGGGAGGAGCCTTACGGGCAGAAAGAGAGATTTCCACTGGCTGAGGAGGCTTGCGCTTCTTGAGAAGGAGAAAGGTAACCACAGCCAATAAGGCAACTACCAAGGCAACCCCCCCGAGAAGGGGAAGCCATCTGCGCCGCTGAGAAGAAGGAGCAGCCTTCTCTACCAAGCCTGCAGGGGAGGCCTCATCTTCTATCGGGCGAGCACGGGATTTCTCTTTGCGGGATTTCCCCTCTTCGCTTGAAACTGGTGATGTAGAGAGAGGCGTGACAGCAGAGACTGCACCAGCTCGTAAGGAAACCTCTTGCAATTCGATAGCAAACGGAATATGAGCCTCTTCGACAAGCTCCACCTTGTACGTCCCTCCGATTCGCTTGAGCTTCCCCAGCCGCCAAAGCTCGAGCTCAGGTGCGGCTTTCAGATAGGTGGAGGTCAACCGTCCGATTTCTCTCAGAAGTGTCTCAGCTTCATTCTCAGTTATGCCAAAGTGGTCGCGCAAAAAAGCCACCGTTTCCCCCTGATAGCGGTATCCCGGCTCATACTTGAGCGAGGGACGAGGAGGTGACACCGTACCAGCCTTGGGGTCTACATGGGAACGTTCCACATGCCACACGAAGGAACCTATTCCAGGGATAGAAAAGCGTAGTAAGTCCGTCGCCAGCAGCGAAAAGTAGAGTTGAAAGTCTATTTGAGCGGCAGTGCTCATAGATTAGCCTAATTTAAGCCAGATTCCGACTTGGATGTCCCAAGGACGCTCTCGATAGCCATACCATCGATAAAAGCGTTGATTAAGGATATTATTCATCTGTGCAAAGAAACTCAAAAAAGGCCACAGTCGCACATGGGCTTCCCACGATACGTCCACAAAAGGAGCTGCTTGCACAGTATCGGTCAGATAGCGAGGGCCGATGGCTTGGCAGCTCAGAGAAAAGGCTGCTTTGTCCTCCCATTGATATCCCCCCCGAGCGACCACCTCCCAGGGGGACATACTGTAGTAACGAGTGGACGAGGGCAAAAACCAGTATCGATAGCTCGCTCGAAGCTCCCCATAGGGCCCGTTAGCAAGCGGTGCATACACGGCTTCCAGTAAAGCCCCCATACTCTGAAAAGAAGAAATGCTACGAAGGATGAAAAACGTCCCTTCGGGCTTGAAAAGCAGAACATTCTGGGCATAGCGATACTCTCCTGCGATGCGATAGTCCCATCCTTGTCCCTTACCTCTTATCCCTGCTTCTGACCGGATCCATTCTCGTGTGAGCGGGAGTATGCTCCTTTCTCGACGAAGAAAGGGATTAAGTTCTGAAGCGGAAAAATACGTCAGTGGCCTGATATCTCCCTGTGCCTGAATGTACGGCTGGAACCATTCTGGAAAACGAAGATATACACCATACACAATGGGTGTAATAAAAAAGTGACGACTGGAATCTTTTGCCACACCTGCCCGTATCCCCGCTCGGAGAAATGCGGAAGGGCGACTCCGCTCCGCTATACTCTCGACGAGGAGGAAATGGCGCTGGCCTTCCAGAAATCCGAAAAACTGCGTTTGGCCTGTCCCTATAACTGGTAGTTTGTAGCGGGGAGAAGAGAGCTGAAGAGTGGCCTGCCACTCTGGAGTACCCCTTCGAAAATCTAAGCGACGGGTAGAAAACTGCAAGGCTCCCCAGCGCAGATGTTCTGCACGAAATCGCAGCTCCTGCCGACCATAGTGCCCCCGCAAACTATCCTCTAATGGGGGGTTTTCCGTAAAGCCCGACCATCTCTCCGCATAAGGAGCATAGTACACGAACTTTTCGTATCCTGCTCGATACGTAGCTTCCCACAGGGATTGGGAAGTGTAGCGTCCTATCCACCCTTGCAGATAACTATATCCCCAACGTGCCTTCTCTACATGCCCCACTGGAGTGGAGATATGTGAAAAACTTATGCCTTCGTCCGACCTTAGGTCGCGAGTCCTACCCCAGCTCCCTTGGACCGACTGAGTCCAAAAGCGCCCTATCCCATATCTCACATGGAGGGGAGAGCGCTTGGTCCAGCTTGGGCGGATAGGCTGCAGAACAGAAGGGGGGGTAGTAATGGGGCGAGGAGCCATTTCCCAATCGAGTCTATCTGCCCGCCAGCCAGGGGAGGTAAGCACCGGAAGGGTAGGTAGCGGTCGCTGCTCCAACTCAAGCGATTCAATACGCTCATTTTCGATAAGGAGAGAGTCGCGAAGAGGCTCCCACCCCTGGGCCCACAATCCCATCCCGATCCACAAAAGGGGCCAGGCCAGTTTCCACTGCATCTACACAAAAGTAGGGAGTCTTTTTTTCACATGATGTGTTTGATTCCCTCTCTTAGAGATACGTTCTCTCTTATCTACTCGAAGGAGCCCGAGAAAGTTTGGATGAATCAAAAAATGCGTACCTTTGCCTAAGCATGAAAGAAGGTGTTTGTCAGCCCAGACAGGGGAGCCTGTTCTTATTAAGTACTGGCACGATACTTGTTGCGAAGCATAAAATACAAACCTATAATAACTAAGGCTTATGAAGACACTGAATGAGTTTAGGCAGTTTTTCTCGGAGCAGCTCTCCCGAGAGTTGGCGGCTGCGGAATCAGCCCGTAAAGGGACTATAACCCGTGCCATCGTTGTGTGGGTAGTAGCTGTTCCTATGGCAGCTCTGGCTATCTGGGCTACCTCAAGCTGGATGGGGAAAGAGTATCTGGTCCCTCTTATTATTCTCAATGCCCTCATATTTTTCTTCCTTGCCTACATGCTTTGGCGGGAAATCCTAAGCAGCCGAAAGTTTTACAATTTATTCAAAGGTCGAGTAATCGAAGGCATTGTACGCTTTGTTGACGAGCGATTGCACTACATACCGCATCGTTACATCTCAGCGAGCACATTTGTGAAAAGCCGGCTTTTCGGTAAGCCTGTCCATAAATATGAGGGAGATGATTACTGCTTCCTCCAACTGGAGAATGGGTCGTTTTTAGAGTTTTCTGAAGTTCATGCGCTTACCCAAGTACGAGAGGGAGGTCAAAAAAGATACGAGCCTGTTTTTGAGGGACTCTTTTCGCATGTACGATGTCCGGAAGCTCGCGTAGGTGATATTTACATCCTCCCCAAAGGTCTTTCAGAGGCAGATCTTTACCAACCAGGCCGTTTACAAACTTTCACGACCGAGAATACCGCCTTTGACCAACACTTTACGGTGTATGCCAACTCTGGGGCTGCAGTACGACGCTATCTCACCCCAGAGTTGATTCGGGGCTTTATGGAATTTAGAGAGCGACATCCTGATCGGATGATCTATTATGCCAGCCATGGTAGTGAGGTATATCTGGGTCTCACAGCTCCTTCTCACCTCTTTGAGCCCAACGTCTGGGAGTCTTTAGGAGACGTGAAGAGCTTAGAACAGTTTTTCCTGGACCTAAGCGAGCTCATGAGCCTCCTCCATGTCGCAGCTGACCTGAGTGGGGAACCGGTCAAAACAGAAGCTCCTCAGCCCGCCTGAGCTTCCATCTGAGCCAAGCGCTGCGTCCGCTCTGCAAGGCGGAGGGCCTCCAGCAGTTCCTGTAGCTCCCCTTGCATAATCTGGTCAAGATTGTAGAGGGTGAGCCCAATTCGGTGATCAGTAACCCGATTTTGCGGGAAGTTGTAAGTTCGAATCTTTGCACTTCTATCTCCGGTTGAAATGAGCGAGCGGCGGAGGTTATCTTCCGCCGCCTGTCTCTTTTGAAGTTCGATTTCATAGAGACGAGCTTTTAATATCCGCAGCGCTGTCTCATAGTTTTTGATCTGAGAACGTTCATTTTGGATGGCGACCGTGATGCCAGTGGGGATATGGACGAGCCGAACTGCTGAATAAGTAGTGTTTACGGACTGCCCTCCATGACCAGAGGAACAGTAGGTATCCTTCCGGATATCACTTTCTTTGAGCTCGATATCGATCTCCTCCGGTTCTGGCAGGACGGCCACACTGGCGGCAGAAGTGTGGATGCGGCCTTGGCTTTCCGTCTGCGGCACGCGCTGGACTCGATGCACCCCTCCTTCATACTTAAGCCAGCTGTACACGCCTTCTCCTCGCACCTGTACGATGAGCTCTTTATATCCCCCCGCATTTCCCTCCGTGAAGTCGCTGATCTCCCATTTCCACCCGCGCTTTTCGCAGTAACGCTGGTACATGCGCGCCAGATCGCCTGCGAAGAGAGCGGCTTCATCACCACCTGTTCCCGAGCGTATCTCTAAGATGACATCCTTGTCATCGTCTGGATCTGGAGGCAAAAGGGATACTTTAAGTTCCTCTTCTACTCGCTGTTTTTCCTCTGACAAGCGGGCCAGCTCCTCAGCAGCGAGCTGACGCCAATCAGGGTCTCGACTACTTTCCAGCTCTTCTTTGGCTCGGTGCCACGCTTCCTCTATCCGCTGCCATTTCTCGTACAGAGAGACCAAGGGGGCTAAGTATTTGTGTTCGCGGCCGAGCTCTCTCAGACGCACGGGATCCTCCACGCCTTTTCCCAACTCCGCTTCTACCGCTTGAAAACGTTCCACAACCTGTCCTAACCGTTCCCACATCTCAACAAAGATAGCACGAAGTAGAAGGAGAAACGCCACTCTGTAATCGAGGCATGCCTTTCTGGACAAACCCTTTTTTATCCCCTACCTCACTAGCCCGTATATTTGCTTAGGCTTTTTCGTTCCTACTCATGATTACTTTTCTCAGAAAGTTCTGGAATCGCACACCCATCTTTACTTACTTGGGCCTTTTCCTGCAGGCATTAGCTGTCGCAGGCACTCTACTCCAGCTCCCCCAGAAAGAATACCTGCTGTGGGGAGGAGGGATGGGTAGCTTTCTCATTGGGCTGGACTTTCAGCGTTTTACCGGGGGCTTGCAGTATGTAGCTGCTTTTGTAGGGAATCTCCTCTTAGCTACCGCTCTTATCCCTGTATGGAAAGGGAGCACTTACCCTGCTCTGGGGCTGATGATATCTCTTCTTCTATTTGCTGTAGCCCTCACAGTGCGCCAAAAGTTTATGCATGTTTTCACCTATACCCGGTTGCTTTGGGTAGAACCGCTACTTCTTCTTGTGGGGATAGGTCTATTGATCCTAATAGGGAAGGCAACGGGCATTTGGCCTTGGCCTGCCTTTTTAGCTGCTATACCAGGTCTGGTCATCTCGGCGGGATACATCCAAGATGCTCCCTATATCGCAGAGGGAGCTGCTCAAGGATACGCCGTAAAAGTCGGGGATGAAGCCCCTGATTTCGAGCTCCCCAGCACGAGAGGGAATCTGGTCCGTCTATCTCAGTTCTTCCCCAAGAATCCTGTTCTTCTCCTCTTTGTGCGGGGGGATTGGTGTCCAGGGTGCCACATGATGCTGCGTACCTACGAGCGCCACAAAGAAAGATTCTATGCGAAGCATGTAGTCATTCTGGGAATCGGTCCCGATCCGCTCGGTGTCAATCAAGCCATGATAGAACGGCTAGGGGTCTCTTTCCAGATGCTCTCAGATGAAACCTTCAGCGTCATACGCCGATACGGAAATAGCTATAAGAACGAGTTTTTACAGAAGACGATGGCAGGATACGAAGCAGGAGTTCCTCTGCCAGCAGCGTACCTCATAGACAAAAAGGGTATCGTACGCTACATATCCAGTTCGGAGTATGTAGGGGAGTTCCTGGACCCTACTACTATTTTTCCTGTTCTGGAAAAGATAGAGCCTGGAGAACCTTTGACGAGTGTAAACCTCAGGACTGCGTGAACATCCTCCCTGCATATATATGGCCGCCGCTCAGCTGGGTACAACTTGCGACTACATTTCGTACTTTTCAAATCACATATCCCCCCTACCTCCCGAAAGGGAGCTACTATGCTCGCTACTGGCTACCTGAAGGACGTTGGCTGAGCATTCCGCTCCTACATTCTACCAAACGAACTCCTTGGGATGCGCAATGGCCTCCAGACAAACCTTGGAGAGCCTACCACTGGCGAACTCTACTCACTTTGTATGGGAAAGCCCCTTTCTTTTACGAGTGGAAACCCTTTTTAGAATACCTCTACGTCGAAGGCACGTTTCATCGGCTACAAGAGGTATGTACCTGCATCCTGAAAGAACTGAGCCCCATCTTCGGCTGGCAATTTTCATGGTGTGTAGAGCCTTTGCCTGTTCCAGAAGTTAGCTCCCCACGAGAAACCTCTATTCTATCCCATCTCCTACGAATGGGAATCTGAACGCCGAGAGAAGCGATGCCAGTAGTATATCCCCTCGGTGTAGTATATAGAAGCATCAGCAATGTCTAACGCGTAATCTGCTATTTTCTCTAATGTTTTGACAATAATAGCTATCTCTATCCAGCACGCAGATTCTGAAGGGGACAGTGGTGCAGTAAGAGTACGAGTGATAAGGCTCAAGCATGCTTCGTAGGCCTCATCTACAGCATTATCCTCCTCGTCTATGCGCTTAGAGCGCTCTGTATCACTGCGGAAAAAAGCATCTAAGCATACCTCTAATAAACGCCGCACCCTCTCAACCAGGAGGGAAAGAGGGAGGGATTGTAACACATGAGAAGGCAGCTGCGGGGCATGAATGGCCAGTCTGCGTCCAATCGTAGCCAAACGCTCAGCAATCTCATCCACATAAAAATGCATACGCATGACCGCGAGGACAAAACGCAAATCATTGGCTACGGGCTGGTGCAGAGCCAGTATGCGGGCGCAACGTCGATCTAATCGCATATCTCCCTCCAAGCTTTGCTCGCGGAGCTTCTCTATTTCCCGCAGTCTCTCCCACTGCCCCAGGCGAACCCCCTCATCAAGCAGGACGAGCTGTTGTCTTAGCTGCTGTACAACCTGATATGCCCGAGCTCGCAGCTTGGCAATCTCTGTCTCAATCAAACTCATATTAGCCGAATCTACCAGTAATGTACTTCAAGGTTTCGGGGTGTTGAGGATTAGTAAAGAAATCTTTAGTCCTGCCATACTCCACTAACTTCCCCATATAAAAAAAAGCCGTCATGTCACTGATACGAGCCGCTTGCTGCATGTTATGAGTAACGACAACGATGGTATAACTATTTCGCAGCTCGTGTATGAGCTCCTCTATCTTCGCAGTAGATATAGGATCCAAGGCGGAAGTGGGTTCATCCATCAGCAG
This sequence comes from Bacteroidia bacterium, assembly GCA_026413325.1. Lineage (GTDB taxonomy): Bacteria > Bacteroidota > Bacteroidia > SpSt-205 > SpSt-205 > SpSt-205. Next base: position 8,299 of record JANZYW010000010.1, read on the forward strand.
GAGCGCTGGGCGGACAGCCAAAGCCCGAGCTATACACAGCCGCTGTTGCTGGCCTCCCGACAAGGAAAGAGCAGACCTCTTGAGATTGTCTTTGACCTCATCCCACAAAGCAGCCTGCTGAAGCGCTTGAACGACACGCTCTCGTACCTGAGACTCCTTTAGGCGGTTCTGTAGCCGCAGCCCGTAAGCGACATTTTCATATATCGAAAATGGAAAAGGAGTAGGCTTTTGAAAGACCATCCCCACTCGACGACGCAGATGAACTGGATCCACTGTAGGTGCATATATATCCTCCCCATCAATGAGAATGCGCCCCTCAATCCGAAAACCTTCGATGAAGTCATTCATGCGATTGAGGAGACGCAGAAAAGTAGACTTGCCACAACCCGACGGACCGATTAAGGCTAATACTTGGTTGCGCTCCAGCGCCAAAGAAACGGCGTCGAGCGCTTTATAACTACCATACCAAACAGATACAGAATGTGTCTCTACTTTATACACGGTATCTCTTTTTAAGTTTATAGCGAAGATACGCCGATAAAAGTGTAAAACATAGGGTTAGAATCAACAGAACCAGTGCAGTACCAAACGCCATTGGATAGGTTTCCCGTATATTCACTCCACTGGTGATAAGGGCATACAAATGGTAAGGGAGAAGCATGGTGGGCTCTAAGACACTATGTGGATAAGTCGGCAAATAATATGCAGCTACCGTGAAGAGGACCGGTGCTGTTTCGCCTAAGACCCGTCCAGTCGCCAAAACCAGCCCTGTTAGGATGCGTGGGAGAGCTATGGGAAATGTAATCCGGAAAAAAGTCTGTGTTTCAGAGGCCCCCAATCCTATGCTTGCCTGCTTCAAAGAAGAGGGCACAGCCGAAAATGCCTCCTGCGCGTTCCGAATAAGAAGAGGAAGGGACAAAAGCGCCAAGGTCATACCCCCTGCAAGAATAGACGCTCCAAGCCCCAGCGCGGTCACAAAAAGCGCCAAACCAAATAACCCGTACACTATAGAAGGAATACCCGCAAGTGTCGTTACGAGAAACTCTATGAAACGCTTGAGGCGAGGCTGCTGAGCAAATTCGCTGAGGTAGGCTCCAGCTGCTGTGCCTATAACTCCCCCAATCAAGATGGCTACCATTGTGACCCAAAGGCTTCCCACTATAGCGGGAGCGATACCTCCTCCCCGCATTCCATCTCGCATCGGTTCTGTTAGAAAAGACCAGCTTAGCACTCCGACCCCTTTATATAGTAAAAAAACCAGTACCCCTCCTAAGATGCCAATAGCGGACCAACTGATGAAGGTGACTCCCCATGTAGCCAGCTCCTCTCCTAACCGTTTAGGCTTTCTCATCCCGAGGACGAATAAAATAGGCAGTGAGATTGAGTGCTAAAGTGAGAAGGAAAAGAAATACTCCCATTAGAAACAGAACATGATAGTGGTAGCTTCCTACGGGAGCTTCACCGAGCTCTGCAGCCAACGTGGCCGGTAAAGTCCGAACAGGATCCAGCGGAGAAAGGGGAAGAATGGGAGCATTGCCACTCACCATGAGGACTACCATCGTTTCACCCAGGATCCGCCCTGCAGAGAGGAGAGTAGCCGTTGCGATAGACGGAAGGATATATGGTATTTTCAAGCGAAGAATGGTCTGCCACTGGGTAGCACCCAACCCATAACTAGACTCATACAAAAGCTGCGGTATAGCCTGTAGGGCTTCTTCCACAAGGCTTGCCATCAAAGGAAGCGTCATCCACCCTAACAGGAGACCCGCTGTTAAAGCGGTCTCCCCGGCGCTAAGGTGAAATAGCCTTTGCACCCATGGGACCACGATGACTAACCCCCAAAAACCCACTACCACGGAAGGAAGTCCAGCCAGCACTTCCCACATCACCTTGACAGGGTAATACAAGCGAGCAGGCAAAAACTCGACCACATATATCGCCATCGCGATCCCTAAAGGAACCACCACAAACAGCCCAATCGCCCCTACCCACAGACTCCCCACTAAAAGCGGCCAAAACCCTACTGCCGGCACAGGTTCATACGTCGGAGACCACCGACTCGACCCGAAAATCTCTGCGCCTCCTCTCCAAGGAACACGGATACGCTTTGCGAAGCCTGGCATAAGCGAAGCTGGAAGAGCCAAAAAGATACCGCTCAGATGAGCGAGGGAGTCTAACTTCCTCTGCAACTGACCAGGTAAGAAAGGACCAGAAAGATACCTTTCTATGTTACCTAAGTGCACGGCTACAGCAGGCGTATCGGGCCCCCCCAGCTCCCTCCAGCTTTTTTCTCCCCTAACCAGACTCCGCACCGCATTTGTAGAAAGCTGCTGAACCGGATTGGCAGGATGCACGGCAAATACAAGCTCTTCATAGGGAGAACGATAAAGCGCAGGCATTCCCTCTCGAAAAAGAAAGAAAGTGAGCCCTAGAAGAATGAGAAAAGTCGTTCCCGCGGCAGCCTGGAAAACTCGTTTTGCCCACTTATCTTTCATGGTAGGTAGCCTATTTGAGAAACGATGGCTCTCCCCTTTTCAGAATGGACGAACTGCAGGAAAGGGGTTATTCGCTCCTTCCGATCCACCTCATAGTAGTAATAAAGGGGTCGCGCAATGGGATACTTCTGTAACTCCCTTCGAGAGCGGGCAGGGTAAGCATAACAAGTGTCCCCATCCTGAGCGATGGCGAGTACCTTTACAGTAGGCAGGACATAGGCAGCTCCGACGTAGCCAATCGCTCCAGGTGTCTGGGAAATCGCTTGAACGAGCATCCCCGTCGCAGGGATAAATCGCACATAAGTAGCGAAATCTTTACCCTGTAGGATATGCTCCCGGAAAAATTCAAAGGTACCAGAGCTCGACTCTCGCGAATAAGGTAAAATGGGTAGATCAGGCCCCCCCACTTCCCGCCAGTTGCGTATCTTCCCCGTAAAAATATCGGCAAGTTGAGACCGAGTAAGGCGCGCTACTGGATTAGAGGGATGGACGCAAATCGCCAGTACATCCCAAGCCACCGTATCCTCTATGAGAGACTTTCCCCGTTCGAGAAGACGAAGCCGCTCTGAAAGCTTGAGAGGTCGAGAAGACATGGCGATATCCGTATCCCCTCTCAATAAAGCTGCAATCCCTACGCCACTGCCTCCTCCCGTTACACTAATCAGGAGAGAGCGCTGCCGTTCCATGAAAGCTTCAGCGAAGGCTTGACTCAGAGGCAGCACTGTATCGCTCCCTTTTATCGAAATCAGCTCCCGTCGTGTACATCCTCCCAAAAGTAAGAATGCCAGGATCGCGCGCCTCACCTAAGCGAAACAGAAATAAATATGTAAATCTTTTGTTTAGGGGAAGCTCACCAGCTCCACCAACACACCCGTGAAAGTCTTCGGATGAAAGAATACCGCCTGCTTACCCAGAGCAGCCGGCTGAGGGGTGTCCTGCAGGGGTGAGAAGCCCATATCGCGAAGGCGATTTATTTCTTCAATCAAATTTTCTGTGTAAAAGGCTATATGGTGCAATCCACCCCCTTTTTTCTCTATAAACCGAGCTACCGCACTCTCAGGAGAGAGGGGCTCTATAAGCTCCACTTTTGTGGGCCCTACTTGAAAGAAATATACTTTCACTCCTTGTGCGGGTACTTCTTCCACGTGGAAAGGAGGAGCTCCAAGTAATTTTTCCCATAGGGATACTGCCTCTGCTTGCGGGATGGCAATGGCGATGTGGTCTATCGACTCCATATAGCCAAAGGTAGGAAGCTCTCTCACTGGATAACTCTTATTCTCTTGAGCTTTCGGTCCTGGAAGGGATATCTCACGAGAAATGGGTGAAAGCATGCAGGGCAACCTAGATTTCTCGAGATAAAATGGATTCTCCCGAAGCTGTGTTCTGAGTGCCCTTTTCTTAGGGGAAGGGAGGGGCTTTCATAGAGCTACAGTTGCAGAGGTGGGATAAAGCTCCCGGAGAGCCCACCCTGTCGGAGTGTCTAATCGAGCTATATCTGCTGGTGTTCCTTCTCCGATAAGATAGCCTCCTTTTTCTCCTCCCTCTGGTCCTAACTCGATTACCCAGTCCGCTCTCCGGATGATATCAAGGTTATGTTCAATAATAATCACCGTATTACCCCGGTCCACGAGCTTGTGCACAGCAGAAAGAAGCTTAGCGATATCCTCCATATGCAGCCCTGTGGTCGGCTCGTCCAGGAGATACAGGGTTTTTTGTGTATCAGGACGCACGAGCTGCTCAGCAAGTTTGATCCGTTGAGCCTCTCCTCCTGATAGGGTGGGAGAAGGCTGACCTAAAGGAAGGTATCCCAGTCCGATTTCTTCTAACGTCGTGAGATATCGGAAAATCTTGGGATGTGCCTCAAAGAACTCACGGGCCTCACTCACCGTCATACGGAGAACGTCACTGATATTTTTGCCTTTGTACCTCACCTCGAGAGTCTCTGGATTATATCGCTGACCGTGACATACAGGGCAGGTGACATACACAGGAGGTAAAAAACCCATTTCTATCGTCTGTACACCGGCTCCTTGACAAGTTTCGCACCTACCTGCATTCTTGACATTGAAAGAGAAACGACCAGGCTTATAGCCACGAGCCCGTGATAGGGGCAGTTCGGCGTACCACTTTCGGATTTCATCCATCAGCCCCGTATATGTAGCAGGATTGCTGCGAGGGGTTCGTCCGATCGGATTTTGATCAACGAGTATGACCTTATTGATAGCTTCAGCTCCTTCAAGACGCTCATGCGGGAGAGGAGGAGGGCAAGCCACCCTCTGCTTGCGCAGCAGAGCAGGATATAAGGTTTCCAAAACTAGGCTGCTTTTACCTGAGCCACTTACACCTGCGACCACGATGAGAGTACCTAAGGGGAACCGAACGGTAATCTGCTTGAGATTATGGCCTCGAGCACCGAAAAGCACCAGCGCCCCGGTAGGAGAACGAGGAGGGGAAATCGGGATAACCCGACGGCCAGTGAGGTAATCCGCTGTGAGACTGGGCTGTTGGATAAACTGCTCATAAGTACCTTGTGCGACCACATAGCCTCCCCGCTTCCCCCCTGTGGGGCCGATTTCTATCAGCCAATCTGCAGCCCGCATCGTCTCTTCATCGTGTTCGATCACGATAACTGTACTACCCTGGTCACGGAGTGATTTGAGGGCTTCCAGGAGAAACCGATTGTCTCGAGGATGAAGCCCAATACTGGGTTCATCCAGGATGTACAGCACTTCTGTGAGTCCGATACCCAGCTGTGCTGCGAGACGGACACGCTGGCCTTCTCCCCCCGATAAAGTAGACATGGGGCGGAAAAGGGAAAGATACCCTAAACCCACTCGTTCTAGGAATCCGACCCGCTTACGGATTTCACGAATAAGGTCTTCGCCCACGGCCCGATGTACCGGCGAGAGCTGCGAGGGGAGTGTTTCCAGCCATCTGCCTACCTGGCTCAACTCCATGAGGCCAACATCTCCGATCGAAAGACCACCCAACCGAAATGCAAGGGACTCCTTCCGAAGACGGCGTCCCTCACAAGCAGGACACAACACAGACGCGACAAAACGCTCTATCCAGGCCGGAGGGCGCTCATCGTGATAAGCCGCTTGGAGATACTCCCACAAGGAAGTGGGGCGATGCCATCGCCCCTGTACGAGAGTACCTTCTGGATCTCGTTCTACGAAAAACTGCCCCTCCGGACCACTCCCCCATATGAGCTGTTTTTTCCGCTCTGGAGGTACCGATTCCCAGGGCAGCTCGTACCCAATCTCGTATCGGTGCAAAAGTTTCTGCCAGAAGAGAAGAATCTGCTCATCTTCACGGGTAGGTGCCAGGGCCTCTCGAGCAGGCAAGGTCGGATCAGGAAATAAGGCTTCCGGAATGAGCACGCGAACAGAGCCCATTCCTCTACAAGTGGAACACGCTCCATACGTACTATTGTGAGAAAACGTATTGGGCTGAGGCTCATCGAAGCTGGTACCTGTAGCAGGATCGACATATTCAAGGGAGTAGGCCCATACTTCTGGCCGTCCTTTGGAGATGACATATAGGCTCCGCTTGCCCAGCTTGAGGGAAAGATGTACCGCTCGTTGCAGAGCCTCAGGATGCAGAGCGGGATCTAAGGTATCGACGAGAACTTCAATATCATGGATTTTCCCTCGATCCAATGTGGGGATGCCCGTACTGAGGTCATACCACTCTCCATCGATGCGGACGTGTTCAAGCCCCCTTTTTGCCAAGCGAGAGAGCTCCTCTCTATAATGACCTTTTCGAGCCCGTACGATGGGCGCCAGTAACTGGATTCGTTGACCCCCAAAACGATCTCTGAGCAAAGCAACCAACTCTTCTTCCGTATACCGAGAGAGTTTCTCGCCGGTGACCAAACTATGTGGCTCAGCGATACGGCTGTAAAGAAGCCGCAAATAATCATAAATCTGAGTGGTGGTACCTAAAGTGGAACGGGGATTATGGGTATACCGGTGTTGATCCATCGCAATCACAGGGCTCAGTCCTTCCAAACTGTCTAAATCAGGACGTTCAACCCCTTGTAGAAACTGCCTTGCGTAAGCTGAGAAAGTCTCTGCATAGCGACGCTGCCCCTCTGCATACAACGTATCATACACCAAAGAGCTTTTCCCCGAACCGCTTACCCCCGTGACAACAATAAACTTGTATCGAGGGAAGGCTACCGTGATATTCTTGAGCGTGTGTGTTCGAACTCCCCGCAAAACAATATCCATCGACGAGCGAAATTAACGCAAAGAGATTGCCTTTTATCCTTCTTCTTTGAGGCGAAAACGGAGCCACCACCCTGTAAAAGGGTATAGACGTCTGATCTGCTTTCGAACGAAATCCAGGTAGGGCTGTCGAAGCTTATCCCCATGCCGAACATGAAGCAAAAAGGTCGGAGGAGCTACCCCTATCTGTTGAATGAATCGGATAGAGGGGTGGAGAGTCCCCACAACAGGGTGGCTGTGCTGCCGCAGGATGGGAAGAAGGGTGTCATTCAACTCTCGCGTGGGAAGTTCCTCTCGTCCCTCTGCATACACTTGAAACGCTGCAGAGGGAATAGAAGAAACACCCCGACCTGTGAGAGCAGAAACCAGCAGGATCGGTACAGGATCTAATGGGAGAAGCTTGCTCTTAACCCATTCCCGAACCGTTTCTTGCTCGGAAGGGGTGAGCTTATCTATCTTATTCAAAATGACGACAATTCCTTTTCCTCGTTGCTCAGCTTGGCGAAGAAGTGCAAGGTCCTGAGCGGTCATAGGCTCTGTAGCATCTACCACTAGCAAGACGACATCAGAGCTGAACAGGGCTTCCAGGCTTCGGAGAGCCGCATACCGCTCGAGAGAATGAGGAGGAATCCCTGCTTTCCGACGCAAGCCTGCGGTATCTACCCATTCGAAAGGCTTACCCTTCCACTCACCCCGCTCATATAAGGCATCTCGGGTCGTCCCTGGAGTATCACTGACGATAGCGCGAGGCGCTCGAAGAAGAACATTAAGGAGACTGGATTTGCCCACATTTGGCCGACCGATCAGTGCAAAACGAGGAACTGCCTCCTTTTGGGAGGCTTCATCTGTATCGGAAGCAAACGTGTAAAGAGCTTCCCGAAGGGCATTTATGCCCCGACCAGTGGCAGCTGAAACGAAGAAAACGGGCTCTATTCCAAGGCGATATAGATCGGAACCTTCCTGGGCGAGCCGTTCATTGTCTGCTTTATTGACGACGAGCCATATGGGCTGCTCTGGTCGCCTGTGCTGCCGCATCCACTCCCCGAATGTCTGATCTTCTGGATGAAGCCCAACCGAAGCATCCACTACCCAAAGCAAAAGGTCTGCCTCCTCGACAGCAAATCGAATCTGCTGCGCAACCAGGGCCTCCATGCCTTCCTGTGCTGATAGAAACCCCCCTGTATCAATGAGGAGGAGTGTCTTTTCCTCTAAGGACAAAAGTGCATAGTGTCTGTCTCGGGTAACTCCCGGTGTATCTTCCACGATCGCCTTTCTCTGTCCTATCAGACGATTGAAAAGACTGGATTTACCGACATTGGGTCGGCCAATGAGCGCAACCTTTCGCATCTCCTATAGAGAACGCCTCCACAGAAGGCTATAGTTGCCAGGGGAGCGCTCTATCAGCAAACCGCGACGGGACCCCCATCGGATGAACTCCGCCTTTCGAAAGGGAGCTTCTTCCTCTTCGACAAAGAGAAGGTTGCTTTCGCGGCGCAACTCTGGTCCCATGGGAAACTGCTCCTCTGCCACTTCCATAGTTTCTGGGTCCAGACGAGTGACTTTCGCCAAGATAGCCAAGGAGGGGATGTAATTCACGATAACCAGACCCAGCTCTTCTCCGGGAAGTCCTTCGTAAAAGCCCGCATACAAGTGCGAATCGGGGGCAAACCACGGTTGAAGCTCACTCACACGGACATACCTGGGGGATGCACCGTCAACCGCTACTTCCGCTGCCACCGAATCCTCGGCGGCAGCTAAAATCAGGCTGTTATCGAGGGCCTCTCCTTCTATATAATCTCTCACACTGGCTTCATCGATGGCGATCCACCCTCGTATCCCCCTATAACAAACATATATCCAATCTCCTGCCTCTTTGAGGCGAGACACGAGTGCCCCCGCAGGTAGCGTATCTATGACCTGTGCCAAAGGAGAGGGGGAAGAACGCAAAAGAAAAGCTTGGGCCAGCTCCATCTCTCCTTTCGGAGCAGGCTCACAACCCCAAAAGCCCAGGACAATCCCAAACCCTAATATCCAACGCACAGCGCAAAACTATGAAAACTTAGCCGTTGTATCTTTGGAACCGTGAAAAAAGGCTGGTTTTTGCTACACACTTGTCTTTGGGCTCAATCCACTGTTTTTGTCGAAGGAGGAATCGGAGGGGTCCATCGAATCCCTGTGGCTAAAAGCCGGGCTTGGCAAGATATCGGTCGGTCAACCAATGCTCCCAGGCGACTTCCAGGATGGCACATGCACATAGGAAGTTTCTTGAGAGTTTATCCCGCATCCTCTTACTTCTTTGAAGTAGGAGCTGTAGGGAGGGGATTCTCTCTCGAGACAGACAAACAAAAAGAAAGTTTTTCCATGGTGAGCTTCCCCCTTCGATTGGGGGCGAGAATAGACTCCTCTGCTCACCCGTGGTGGGGATGGGTAGGCATGTCGGCTTCTCTTCTTTTAAGAGCCCAAAGTCGTCCTGATTCAGCGGTCGTTTATCGTTTTTCCGATTATTTTGCTCGCTCCCAACTCCATTTACAGGCAGGTAGCGAAAAAGCCATCGGACAGAAATGGATAGTAGGACTCGCCGCGGGATGGGACCTCACCCCTGCTTGGGACAAAGTCCTATTTCAAGCTCATCGCTGTCTTATCCATCACTTGACTCTTTCCACCTACGTTCGATATGCGGTATGGAAAGCACACTAATCCAAGCGTGGGGGATTTATCTTTTCCGCTTAGGATTCCTCCCCTCCTCCCCCCGGCTTTCTCAGATAGCTCATTTGTATCGGAGACTGCTTCAAGCCAGAGGATACCAAGTTCGTTTTGAAAGGATCGGTGCCTCTTTCACAGAAGAAGAATGGGGCACCTACACTATACTTTCTCTATCAGAACTAACTCGTCGAGGTGCCACCCCTCCCTGGAAGGGTCGATTGTTGTACGATTTGGTTCGCCAAGCGGCCCCCTCTTCTATCCTGGAGCTGGGTACCCATCTGGGGATTGGCACCTTGTACTTAGCAGCAGCAGCCCCCCAAGCTACCCTCCATACCGTGGAAGGATCTTCTTCTTTAGCCACTTGGGCTAAGAGGCACTTCCGTCTTTTCGGTATAAGGCCGTTTCTTCACGTCGGTCTCTTTTCTGAGGTACTGCCGAAGCTTTCAGGTCCATGGAGCCTTGTCTACATCGACGGAGATCACCGCGGAGAGGCCTTGTACAAGTATGGAAGCTACCTATATGAGTATATTACTCCTCGCGGCTGGTTGATTTGCGATGATATATTTTGGAGTCGAGACATGTTTAGGGGCTGGCTCGCTCTCGGCGACCTTGCCTGGCAAAAGAAAGAAACAATCGGACCCTTTGGCATACTCCAACGATGAAACTAAGGAACTCGCACTGGCTCTGGATAAGTGCAGGGCTTAGCTTAGGCATGCTGGTAAGCGGGATATGGATGCTACGGCTGAGCTGGCTGCCCTGGCTGCTTCGTTTTATTCTGTCTTATTATGAAATAGACCGCCTTCGCTATGAGTCTGCTGAATGGAACACGCTGGGGCATCTCTTTTTTCATAAAATAACCATTCAACGAGCTGACTGGACCCTCTCTGTAGATACATTGGAAGTCCGACTCGGCGCTTTCCACATCCTTCGATTGAAAGGGGGACGAGTCACACACGACTCTGGTTCTACTCAGCCAGCGTCCACGGGCCCCGTGCTTTCTCCTCCCACTCTCCCCTTAGGAAGGATATATAGCTTATTCAAACGAGCAGAACAGATCGATACTCTCTGTCTGCAGGATATCGAACTCCCCCATCAAATCTGTTTGTCTCTCGAAAAGCACCAGCAGAGGTGGTTTTTGTATGTACGTCGAGATACGGTAGGATTGAGGGGCTATGTCCATGTAAGACGTGATTCGGGCTATTTTTCCTTCGATTCTTTCCATGTAGAAGGGAGAGAGGGGAGTTATATCCAGTGGGGTAAGGTAGGAGGTTCTTTTGAAATGGGAGAAGACTTCTTTCACTTTCTGGGGATAGGGTGGGGACTGGCCGGATTTCACAAGCGCATAGGAAGTAGACCCCTTCGATATGATAGCGCCGGGATCGAGCTGCATTGGTATCAAACGGCGGATTCCGCTCATATATATTTCGCCCCTCGTGCACTTCCTCTCCAGATGGCAGGACAAATTCGGTGGCACTTGAATTCATCTGCCATGGAGCTGCAGCTGACTATCCCTCGCCAATCTCACGATGCCTTTCTTAGAGCTTTCCCGGAAGGCTTTTTAAAATGCCTTAGCGGTGCGGAGCTGCAGGGGACTTCGACTTTGGGTCTTGTCTTGCGGTATGATCCTTCGTTGCCTGATACGCTGCAGCTGGAGGTGGATTGGCAGCCGAAAAACTTTGGCATCCTCCGATGGAGAGACCCCAGCCCACTTTCTTTGAGGGAGCCTTTTGAATATCGGCCCTACCAGTCTGCCCGCCAGTTATGGATAGGGCCAGAAAATCCTGCTTATCTTTCTTTCGCTCAAATCACTCCTTACGTCTTACATGCGGTACTTCATAGCGAAGACGGGCTTTTTTTCTACCATAATGGCTTTCAAAAGGAACATTTCCTAAAGGCCCTTTTAGAAAACTGGAGATGCCAGTGTTTCCGTAGGGGAGCAGGTACCATCACCATGCAAGTGGTGCGGAATCTTCTTCTCGGTCGAGAAAAAACCATAGCCCGAAAGGTAGAAGAGATACTGCTCACTGCCCTTATAGAACGCTTCCACCTCCTCTCTAAACAACGCATAGCAGAGCTGTATTTCAATATAGTGGAGTGGGGCCCCGAAGTATACGGCCTTACCGAAGCGACTCATTTTTACTTCGGTAAGGAACCCCATGAGATAACCATACCTGAAGCGATATTTTTAGGTACGCTCTTACCCAGCCCAAAGGCCTATCGCTATTTCATAGACCGTAAGAGTGGCTGTGCCTTGCCTTCTCTGGCTACCCATTTCCGTACAATAGCCCACTATCTGGTACACCAACATTACCTTCCCCAAGACTCGCTTGAAACAGTGACCCCAGAAAGAGCCTGTCTGAAAGGGAAGGCCTGGCAACCCGACTCCTTGCCCCCTCCATGAAAAAGGGAGTAGTTTTTCTGCTACGCTTCATCGCAGGACTCTGTATAGGACTCCTGCTTATGCTCTGTGTCATCGCTATGGGCATATACCTTTCTCGAGAACGCATTCTCCAATGGGTGGTTCATGAACTAAGCCACACTTTCTCCGCACGGATAAGTGTAAAAGCTATCCAAGTCGGACGCTTACAAGACCTACCTATGCTATCTATCCGCCTTGATGATTTCCTGATGCAAAGCCAAACGAGAGATACGCTTTTTCATGCCCAAGAGGTACGGCTCCACCTGGACCTATGGGAAGCCTTAGTGAATAAAAACTATCGCATACAGGGCATCGCTCTGCGTTCGCCTACCCTTTTTCTTTCCTACGACACAAGAGGAGACAGCCCCTGGAAGGCAGTATTCCGAACGGATACGGGAGGAGCTTCCCCATGGGCCATCGAAAAGCTACTCATCAGCACAGGGAAGCTTCGGTATGAAGACAAACAAATCGCCTTCGTACTCCATCTAACCGTCGAGAAGCTCCAGGCCTCGCTCTCCCATGGGAGAGAGCAGTGGCAAATAGAAGGAAAAGCACAAGGGATAATAGAAGAGCTGAGTAGTCGGAAACAGAGCTGGCTCCAGTCACGCCCCTTCATTCTCGAAGGCAACCTTTTTCAAGAGAAAGACTGGCTTCTGTCTCAAGGATTGCGACTCCGCTTGAGCGGCTTCGCCACGACACTGGAAGGAGGGGTTCGACTCACCGAACCATATCCCGAACTCTCTCTTCGTTTTGTTGGGCTGAATATCGATATGGAAACCCTTCGATCTTTCTGGACGGGGGCCCCCCCAAACCTCGAGAAAGTAAGCGCCGCTTTGCGTGGAGAGGGAGAGCTGGTCGGACCCGTGGGACAAGGACGCCTACCTCGACTCCAACTACACGCCATTCTGCAAACAAAACAGCCTTTTTCCATAGAAAACTACCCCGTACAAATACTTTATACCCGCGGGAAGCTGGCCTGGGACCCAATGCACCTTTCGCAGAGCTACCTACACATTGACACGTTTTTTTTCCAGGGGGGAGCCCAAGATACCCTGATAGGAAAAGGTCGGTACTCTTTCTCTTATGGAGGATGGAGAGGAAAAATCCGAGGGAACATCGATCTCGCCGCATTGTCCCCTCTACGTTTGATCCCTGTCGATAGCCTCTCGGGAATGCTACGAGTCGACCTCCAGGTAGAGCGACCTCGCAGAAAATGGGAGCTAACAGGACAAGGCTCCCTCCTAAACTGTACCCTGGGCAAAGGACACATCGCAGCTGCGCATTTCCAGCTCACCCCCACTCTCCTGACCCTTCAGCACTCTCGGCTTCACTGGGGAGGCACCACCCTATCTTCCCGTTTTCTCCAGGTCGAAAACTATTCCTGCTTGTGGGACAGCACGGCTCCACCCTTGAAAGTGAAAGGAGAAGTAGCTCTCCCCACCTACCGGTATGAAGCCTCTCTCGACACCACGTCTCCCTCTCTACCTCCCTTGGACAGGGTAGACTTACAGGTTCAAGTCGATAGCTTCATCTGGAGGAATCAAGTTATCGGCCCCCTCCGCGGGGATATTCTGTGGCAAGCAGAAAGTCTGCATGTGCGTCTTCACAAAGCAGAAAACATAGCTGGGGGAAGGCTCATGGGTACTCTCTCTCGGGTGAAACAACCAGGAGGAGATACCTGGAAAGTACAAGCGTCCTTTCAGCAAATCGCGCTTCCTCGACTGCATGCCGAATGGCCTGACTTGGACTCACTCTTCCCCCTTCTTCCGCATCTACGAGGGACCGCTTCGGGTCAGATACAAGCCGAAGTACCTTTTCGAAAGGGAGTCTTAGCCTGGGCAGACTTACGAGCCGCGCTGACCCTCACCCTTCGAGATTTCGTCGTAGTAGAAAGCCCATATACATATAAGCTTTTTTCGCTTATTCCCCTCACTGACTTCAAACGAATCGAGGTTGGGAAAGTAGAAACAGCACTTCGCCTTAGTGAAGGCGTCGTGCGCATGGATACAACCTGGCTCCAAGCTAATCGGTGGCGAATGCAGGTAGCAGGCAGCCATACTCTTCGAGGGGAGCTGACGTACGACCTTCTCGTAGAAGTGCCGCGGGTCGTACTCGATAAAAGCACGGAACGGGTACAAGAATGGATAGAGGAAGCCGAGGGAGAACGAATCCGTTTGGCTATCCATGTAACGGGTACATCCGACAATCCCACTTTTCGGTGGAAACCTGCTGGGCGGGCTATCTCCCCTTCTGAGCAACCCCCTCCCCCTCCTAATCGAAAAAAACGACGCATATCTTCCTCACTGCCGGTCGACGAGAAATAAACTATTCAAGAATTCCACCCCTCCAGGAGAGGGACAATCCAAAGCTGCTATCGGACTCTCGACGCACCTGAAGATAGGCCCTTAGATCCGCTGTACCTTTTGCCAATGGGTGATTACACCGATAGGCTGTGCACTTGGACGACTGCCTTCCTTTGAAAGAGTCTCTTCAGTTCTTCCAACCCCTGGATGCGAGCCTGGAGAGCCTCTGCTTGAGGGTGTAGGCGGCTATGGCATTCCTTTGCTTGGGTAGTTTCATGTAGCTACTAAGTCAGGGAACCTTGTTCATGCAGGCAGGTCTCCCTGCGTGTTCAGTGCTCCCGAAAGGCAGCTTATTTGAGCTCTCTCGCTGCTGGGTCATATCGCTCAGTCGTTGGACGAAGCCACTCACACTCTACTCACAACATATCAGGATCGCGAAAGGAGCCTTTGTCTCCTTTCGTGAGTCTCAATCTTTTTTCCTGAAAGAGATACAGCCTTTGAGGGTAAGAAAGTCCTACTTCCTTTGTGTAGGCATGTATTTTGCGGTCATCTCCATCCCTGCCTTGCGCACGCTATCGATGACATCCTGCGAGTTTTTCCGTTCTGCTTCTTTTCACGCAGACACTGACGTACCTCTCTGCAAGGCATCTTAGACTGGGAGTATGCTCCTCCACCGCTCGAGGCTTGTCTGAAGGTCGTTTATTTACCCCTCATCGTTCACACGATTTCGAATATAGGTCCTATCATCCGGGCAGAGAGAATCTCCGCACTGCATAGCTACTTTCGGGGCATGTGGGAAACCCTTCAAGAAGAAATCTCGCACTGCCGACAGTGTCCCCGTCTTGTAAGATATAGGGAAACGGTCGCTTCTCAACCGCCCCCCCGTTTCACCGGATGGTCTTACTGGGGAAGGGGAGTCCCTGGCTTTGGAGATCCGAGGGCTTGTCTTTGGGTAGTCGGTTTGGCTCCCGCTGCACACGGAGCCAACCGTACGGGTCGGATGTTCACAGGGGACAGTTCAGGAGACTGGCTGTATCGTGCCCTATACGAAACGGGATTTGCGAACCAGCCGCATAGTACCCACAAAGAGGATGGGATGGAACTACGAGGGGCCTACATATCGGCGGCGGTCCGCTGCGCTCCTCCTGACAATCACCCCACTTCAGAGGAGTTACAAGCGTGTTTTTCCTACCTTTTCCGAGAATGGCAAGCGCTGGCTCTCTCTGTGGTAGTAATCGTACCACTGGGGCACATTGCTTACCGCCAGGTACGGAGACTTTTTCCAGGAGAGAAGGCCCCTCCCTTTCAACACGGTGGGATATGGGAAGTGGGCCCTTACACGGTACTTTGCTCCTACCACCCCAGCCTACAAAACACCCAGACCAGACGTCTCAAATGGGAGGCCTGGATGGCTATATTCCAGGAGGCACGAAATCGCTGTATAGCTAAGAAAATGGGGGATTCTGACTTATAGAGCTGACTCGAAGTC
>JANZYW010000010.1:23949-46405 GCA_026413325.1 Bacteroidia bacterium
GCCTTCGGCGCTGGCCCACCCCTCAGCGGCGGCCCCCCTGCGGGGGGCCGCCGCTCTAAAAGCATACAACCGCTATTCCCTCATTAGAGCCGTAAAAAATCAAGCATCCCCCCGTCTCGTTAGAGATATTCTATCTCCCCCTCCGACCGCAGCCGCTGGACCCATTCTCGGATAGTCTGCTCCTCCTCTCGAGGCAGGATGAGAAGGGCATCCTCCGTATCGATCACAAGATAGCCCTTTAATCCCTCAGCGATAATAAGCTTCTTAGGTTGAGAAGAAAAAAACAAAGTATCCTGGACACCCTTGAGAAGAACCTTAGCACGAAGGGTATTCCCTTCTTCATCGTGTGGCGACACTTCATGAACAGAGTTCCATCCCCCCAAATCCCACCAGGAAAACTCTCCCTGCACGACCATCACGGGATGATACTTTTCCATGATAGCATAGTCGAAGGAAATGGCAGGAGCCTGCTGAAAGGCCTCTCGCACTGCCATTCCATCCTGTAGAGAGATACCTTGGAAAACCTCCCAGAGCTCCGTCGCATGCAGCTGAAATGCATGGCGGAGCACAGCAGCTCTGGCGAAAAACATGCCACTATTCCAGAGAAAGTCTCCACTTTGCAGAAAGACCTCTGCCAGCTCACGAGAAGGCTTCTCCGTAAAAGTCTTCACGGGTTGGCAGATGCGCCCCGATATGGGAACATACTGGATATACCCATACCCTGTGTGGGGGTAACGGGGTTTGATCCCAATGGTAAAAATAGCCTCAGAGAAATCACATTCTCGAAGGAGGCGCTGCACAAGAGTAATCAAACCTTCCTCCTCTGGGATAAAGTGATCTGCAGGCAAAATCCACAATAAAGCTTCAGGGTCCTCCCTAAAAACTGTTTCTGTGGCCCACAAAATGCTGGCAGCCGTATTGCGTTGAAAAGGCTCAAGTAAGCGCCGATGAGGCGAAATCTCAGCGGCTTGCTCCACGATGAGAGCGGAATGCTGCTGGTTTCCTACCAACCAGATGCGTTCGGGAGGCAGTAGTCTCCTTACCCGAGAAATAGTGGAGGTCAAGACCGTTTTACCCGTACCCAGAATATCCAGGAACTGCTTAGGCCGGGCACTACGACTGGCAGGCCAGAAACGACTGCCCACACCTCCGGCCAATATCACCGCATGGGTCTTTTCTATCATTGGAGGCCCTCACGAATAAGGTCGTGAAAATGAAGCATTCCCCAGGGTTTGCCTTTTTCCACCACGACCAGCTGAGATATCTGATGCGTGCGCATGAGATGAAGCGCTTCGTAGGCTTTTTGATCTGCCTCGATTGTACGAGGAGAAGGGGTCGCCAGTTCCCTGGCGCTCATCAGAAATAGACTCTGAGGATCATACTTCTCGAGCGCCCGACGAATGTCTCCATCGGTAATAATCCCCCGCAGCAGCGGTGTATCGGTAGCGAGCACGGCTACCGCTCCTTTTCGACCTGCAGTGATAGCGATCAGCACTTCACGCAAGGAGGCATCCTCGGGCACAGTGGGGAGATGGGACTCAGCGATATCTCGTACCCGCAGGAGTAGCCGCTTACCTAAGCTGCCTGCAGGATGAGTGGCTGCAAACTGGTCAGGACCAAACTGTCGGGCTTGCATCAAGGCGACCGCAAGGGCATCCCCAAAGGCTAAAGCCACCGTCGTAGAAGCCGTGGGAGTGAGATTATGAGGACAGGCTTCCTGCTTGACCGCCAAATCAATCACCAGGTCTGCCCCACGAGCCACAGAACTCGCAGGATTGCCTACACAAGCAACCAGGTAAGCCCCTCGCTCGCGAAGGACAGGCAGTAAAGCGCGAACTTCAGGCGTTTCTCCGCTTTTGGAAAAAATAAGAACCACATCCTTAGCTTGAACAAGCCCAACATCTCCATGCACAGCTTCTGTAGCATGCAACCAAACCGCAGGTGTACCCACAGAGTTCAAAGTAGCCGCTATTTTAGCGGCGATATGTGCACTTTTCCCTACTCCAGTTAGCACTACCTTCCCCTCACTCTCTAAAATATGCTGAACTAAACTTGTAAAACGATCATCTATTCGCTCTGCGACAGATAGGATGGCTTCTGCCTCTACACGGAGTACCCATCGACCCAACTCTGTATACATGTAGGTTTTTACTTATCTTTGGCAAAGGTACAAACTTGATTTGAGGATATGTCGGCGACTACTTTAGACCTGCGAGAGGCCCTACAACGGTATTTTGGATATACCGCTTTTAGAGGGCCTCAAGAGGAGATTATTCGTACGCTTCTTTCTGGTCGAAGCCTGATGGTTATCATGCCTACGGGCGCAGGTAAATCGCTTTGTTATCAGCTCCCCGCTCTCCTCATGCCCGGAACTGCCTTGATCATTTCCCCCCTGATTGCCCTCATGAAAAATCAGGTCGACCAAATGCAGGCCTATGATATTCCCGCAGTATTTCTCAATAGCAGCCTCTCTAAGAAGGAGTACGAAGAAGTAAAACGAGCCTGTCTTCGGGGGGAAGCGAAACTCCTGTATGTAGCTCCTGAAACCCTCCTGAGCGAGAGTTTCTCCGAAATCCTTCATCAACTCAAAGTGAGCTTTGTTGCTGTCGATGAAGCCCACTGTATCTCAGAATGGGGGCATGACTTTCGTCCAGAATATCGTCGGATCCGGCATGCTCTCCGAGACATTGCTCCTCTACCTATTATCGCACTGACAGCCACAGCCACCCCTCGAGTACAACGAGATATACTGGAAAACTTAGAAATCACGGACGCGGTGATCTTCCGAACCAGCTTCAATCGGCCTAATCTCTACTACCAGATCACCCCCAAACGGTCTCAGCAAGCTACTTTAAAGGAGATCGTCCAGTATATTCGTTCCCGTCCAGGGCAAGCAGGGATCGTATACTGTCACTCGCGCCGTCGAGTAGAAGAAGTGGCAAGTACCCTTCAAGCAAATGGCATTCGGGCCCTCCCGTACCACGCGGGTATGGATGCTGCGACCCGAAGTCGCAACCAGGATGCCTTCCTCAACGAAGAAAGCCAAGTGATCGTCGCTACCATCGCCTTCGGCATGGGCATAGATAAGCCCGATGTCCGTTTCGTTATCCATTACGACGTGCCCAAAAGCATAGAAAACTATTACCAGGAAACGGGAAGGGCAGGTCGAGACGGCTTACCTTCCGACTGCATCCTCTACTATGACTACAATGACATTCTCAAGTTAGACCGATTTCTCAAAGACAAACCGGCCAGTGAAAGGGAAGCTATCGTCTTTTTGCTTCAAGAAATGGCCTATTTCTGCGAGACAGGCCAGTGCAGAAGAAAATTTCTTCTCCAGTATTTCGGGGAGAGCTATGAGATGGACAAGTGCGGGGGTATGTGTGACAACTGCCGGTATCCCAAGAAAAGCTTTGATGGGCAAGCCATTGCAAGTCCGATTCTTCGGACCTTAGCGGCCTTGGACCGCTTCCCCCTCACTCCTATTTTAGATCACGTATTAGGCCTCCTCCCTGAAATCGGAGGCAAGACCTTCCCCACCTTTGGCTCTCTCAAAGGGCACCACATTGATGAACTCAAGTCCTACGCAGCCCAGCTCCTGGTGGAAGGATACATCCAACGAGACCCCCACGATTATTCAGTTCTCACTCTCACAGAAAAAGGGCAAGCTTTCTTGGAACAGCCAGGCCCCATCCCCCTCTATCCCCCCTATGACCGCACGCCTGCCCCTGCCGATGAGGGCATGGTCGAAGAACTCATTTTACATGATGAACTCCTGCTGGAAAAACTGAAAGATTTACGCAAGAAGATCGCTCAAGAACGTCGGGTCCCACCCTATGTCATCTTCCAGGAGCCTACCCTAATCGAGATGGCGACCCAGTATCCTGTCCGCATGGAAGAGCTGGAGCGCATCCCTGGCGTAGGTCCTGTAAAAGCCCAGAAATTCGGTCAGCCCTTCCTCGACCTCATCCGAGAATATGTCGAAGAAAATGACATCGAAAGACCTGTGGAGCTCATCGTCCCTACTCAGCAGAAGAAACAAGCCGACTGGGCAGAGATTATCCAATCAATCGATCAGCGAGTTCCTCTTCCTACCCTTGCCCGACGTCTGGGCCTCTCTTTAGAAGAACTTCTTGAAAAAGTAGAACAAATCGTATTTGGCGCAGGAGTGCGCATGAAACTGGACTACGCAGTCCAAACTATGATAGATCCAGATAGAGTAGATGAGGCCTTTGACTACTTCTACGAGGCAGAAGACGATGACATCGAGAAAGCAATGCGAGCGCTCCGAGGAGAATACACCTATGAAGAGCTTCGACTGCTGAGATTGCATTTCCATCTATCCGTAGCGTGACGGGGTCTTGGCTACTGGGGTGGTGGATTCTCACTTTACCCCCTGTACCCGAGAGCATGACCTTCTGTGGGATGCAAACCCGCATAGAAGCGGAAGCACGCCAAGCGATCCAGCAATACATCATCAAGCTTCATGAACACCCTGCCACTCTCCAAGCCCTCGTAGCTCGCGCAGAAAGCCTTCTCCCCTACATCGAAGAAGCACTTCACTATATCGGAGTCCCCGAAGACCTAAAATACCTTGCGATCCAAGAAAGTCGCCTCAACCCCTATGCTGTTTCCCGCTCAGCCGCAGTAGGATACTGGCAATTCAAGGACTACACTGCTCGTGAGGTAGGGCTTCTCATCAATGACACGATCGATGAGAGGCGGCACCTGTTTCGCTCCAGTGCAGGTGCTGCCCTCTATCTGAGCAAACAGTACTATCGACACCGAAACTGGCTTTTTGCTATTATCGCATATTATGAAGGGGGAACGGGAGCCCTGCCCTACATAGACACAGCATACGTAGGGAAAAATGAGATTTGCATTCGAGCTACTACCCACTGGTACGCACTGCGGGCTATCGCTCACAAACTGGTGTTTGAATCCCTCATCAAGCGGCGAATCTATGCCCTCAAGCCTATAGCCTATACGGGACCCTCTCAGCCTATCTGGAGCATTGCCCAGCATCACGGCTTATCGCCAGATAGCTTTTTAGTACTCAACCCGTGGCTCTTGCGTCCCGTGCTTCCCGGTGGGCGGCCTTCCACATACTACGTGCCTTTGCAAGAGGCTATCGAAGCAAAACCACAAGAGCCGTTGAAATCTCTCTTTACTCCACCAGGTCCTCCCTCCGCTATCGCTTCCATTTCCGCCAACTACTTCTATGAACCTACCTCGAGCAGTCCGCCTCCTCCCGACACAGAAAAAGTTCTCCCTTCTCTTTCCTCCCCCCGTACTCCTCCTCCCCAAGCCACTCGTCCAAAAACAGTAGCCCTACTTCCCCTCTCAAAGGAACCGTATCTCCATCATGAGTGGCAGTACCCTCCCCCAGCTGAGCTCGACCGACGCCTCCAGCGGAGAAATCCCTTCTACCAAAAAGGAAATCCCATTTTGGTGGCCTCCCCCTCCCGCGCGCACATTCACATCGTTCAACGAGGAGAAAGCGCACGAGATATCGCCAAACACTATAAACGCCCCCTCGAGCAACTTCTACATTACAATACCATAGAAAACCCGGATAGCTCACTTCCTGTAGGCCTACGCTTCCACCTTCGGGAACCTCGTCCCTACGATGAAAGGCCCATTCTATACCAGTGGCCCTGAAATTCATCCGACATTTTTTCTCTGAGCTTCCCTCTACCCAGCTTCTCCTCCAGGAGTGGGCCGCTGCCAGCTCTTTACCGGAAGGTACTCTCATCTGGACTGGTCACCAGACAAGCGGATATGGTCGGAATGGGACTCCTTGGTACGCTTCTCCTGGGGAAAGCCTAACATTCAGTTTCATTATTTATCCCTCCCTTGCCCCTGGGAACCTGACAGCTCAAACTGCACTGGCTTTGTACGACACACTTTTTCCCTTTGCACAGGATACACTTTTCATCAAGTGGCCCAATGACCTCTGGTGCACCCAGGGAAAGGTGGCGGGTATCCTCATAGAAGTGCGTTGGAAAGGCAATCACCCCACTATGGCTCTCATAGGCATCGGGATTAATGTATATCAAACATCTTTTCCCGCCCACCTAAAGGCAGCCAGCTTAGCTCAACTGGGGTCCGCCCCCCCTTCGCTGGAAAAGCTGCTGGACAGCTTCGAAAAGGCTTTCTCAAACTGGTACACCGCCCCCGAAGAGCAAATTCGGACTCATTTTCTCCAGAGACTACGACGGGAAGGGCTCTTTCTCATCGCTCAACGAGAAGTAGAGGGTACCATCACAGATTGGAGCCCTACAGGTTGGATAGAAGTCACTACCCCCTCAGAGGTACTTCGATTACCCGCTTCTGATCTCCGCATCGCATGGCCCCGAACCTCCTCCTCATAGATATTGGAAACACGCGAGTGAAAGCCCTCCTTTGCAAAAGAGAGGGGAAAAGTACGCCCATCGCCCTCGAAACTCCAGAGGCACTTCTATCCTGGACAACCTCTCCAATCGCCTACATCGATACTCGATTGGATCCTCAGTGGCGAAGTACCTTAGAGAAAATCGGAGCGGAAGAGCTCTCCGTGGAAAGAGGATTTCCCGTACCTACCCGATACAGCAAACGATTAGGGCCTGACAGAGCAGCACAGCTGATAGCGGTCTGGCATGCTCGCACGTATCCTGCGCTTATCATCAGCTTAGGAACAGCCTGCGTGATAGACTACATAGACAAAACTGGGGAGCACCAAGGAGGCATCATCACTGCGGGCCTTCACCTTCGAGCCGAAGCCTTAGCACAATCGACAGGAAGGCTACCAAAGGTCACCTTCCATCCCAACCCTCCCCTTTGGGGGCAAGACACATCTGAAGCCCTACAAGCAGGTCTTCTACTCGGCATGGCATTCGAGCTGCGGGGATGGATAGAGACTTTCGGTAAACTGACCCCGCCTACCCTGTGGGTATCGGGGGGAGAAGCCGAGCTCTTGCGTCCATACCTTCCTGACCACGCTATATTTGTCCCCGACCTTACCTTGTGCGGCGCGTGTCTCTGGTGGCATTTTTTACACACAGGGGAATTCCCTTCCTCCTCCTCCCCCTGTGGGCTCAGCTTACCCTAAATCCTCACAGTGGCTATGGTATTGGATTTCCGCATCTCCCTGCTCCTTCCAGCCACATGGGAATGGGACGATTGAGCACTGTGGGAGCAGCAACAAACCTTCCCGAACAGCCTGCCCACAGTGCTCATCTCCCCGCTATGCAAACAGATTTCAGCGGTTACGCACGTACGTCTGTCTTATCTTCACCTGCTCAACGGGCACAAGGAGGTGTGGGGGGGCTGCAAAATCTCCAACTCAGTTTCGCCCGAGGGAAAGGATGGGGCTTCGCTCTGGGACTCACCCCTCAAGCCATACAAGGATACTTGAGCTCGCAACAGCTGAGCCAGCCCACTCCTGTACGCTATACAGAAAAAAGTGATGGCATCCTCTCTCTCGCCTATATGCAGCTTGCTTTTCGCTGGAGACAACTCGCGCTCGGCTACCAACTGGGCTATCTTTGGGGAAACTACGATCGAGAGCGCTCCCTGCAAGGAACTACCCAAACTCTGCCCGATTACCTTCTTTCCCAAGTACGACTTGCAGGTCTCCAGCACCGGGTGGGCTTGCTTTGGCAAGACTCGATCCAAACAGCTATCTATCAAGTTAGCGTATGCTATGCACTACCCACTTCTCTACATCAGGAGGTGCTCTATAGGCTGCAGAAAAACTTCTCGCTCACGAACCTTTTATTAGATACCTTGGCCCTGGTACATCGAAAGTGGCGCTACTTTTCTCCCTGGAGAGCAGGAGCTTATGTGGCGACCGAGAGATGGGCAGTCGGAGCAGAAGGAGGGTACAGCCCCCCGGCTGATACATGGGAGGGGCCGGGCCTTACCTATGCCCAAGCCACCTCAAGCTGGGATGTGCGCATCGGTGTAGAATGGGTTCCGGACCCGAGAAGTCCGATTTTTTATCGGCGACTGCGCTATCAAGGAGGGGGATTCCTCACCCACCCCCCCTACGCCACCGCTCTTCGATGGTACGGACTCACCGGCGGAGTAGGCTGGCAGTTTCCCCGCAGCCCCAACTTTGTCTACCTCTCCATAGAACGGGGGTGGTTGCCACACCCCGTCGTCGCCGAACGGTATTTTCAAGTTAGCATAGGGATGGTGTTTCGAGAGCTCTGGTTCATCCCGCCTCGCATCGACTAAATCTCAGACTACTTCCCACTGCCGCGAATTCATTTTTCTGCCAGAAATAGCCCTCCATAGAAAAACCTCGCAGAAACTGTTTAGCCCGCACTCCAGACCCTACAGGTGGTTCTACCCATTTCCTCCATAAAACTGTATATCATCTAAAACTGGGCCTGAAAAAACGTACTGGCAAAGCTGAGCGGTTTCCCTTTATATTTACGTGCATGAGACTTATTTGCATGCTGAGTGCCCTAATCACAGGGACGGGGACATATGGTCAAATATGTGGAACGGACTTTATTCATCCCCACTCCCCCTCACATGTACGGGAAAACTTCCAAAGAAAACTTCAAGTTGATAGCTGTCACCCCCATGCCACTTATACGATCCCAGTTGTTTTCCATATTATTCACAGTGGGGGAAGCGATAGTTTGCCTATCAGCCTTATAGAAGCCCAGATGCAGCGTTTATTTGAGGATTTTCGACGGCTACCGGGTACGGCGGGGTATGCCGCAGCAGGGATAGATATGGATGTGGAGTTTTCCCTGGCAACGGTGGACCCTGCCGGGCAAGCTACAAGTGGCGTCCTATACTGGCGGTACGATCGCCCCCCTCTCAACTGGAGCGTGCCCCGCTTCTGCTATTTTACTGCAGAAGAATCCATGAAACGGGCTACAGGCTGGCCACGTGACAAATACTTGAATATCTGGGTCGTACCCACGATTTGTGGAGATGCAAACTGCTCTTCCTGCGGGAACATCGCGGGTTTTGCCGTCTTCCCCGACGACGCGGCTTCAATAGATCTCTTCGGTGTGGTCATCGGAGCTGGCTTCATCGGAAATACCCTAGGCGGACAGCGAGGGGGCCGTACTCTGGTGCATGAACTCGGGCACAACTTAGGACTCCATCACCCTTTCTATGGAGGCTGTGGCTTTACAGATTGTGTGGCATCGGGGGATGGTGTTTGCGATACACCTCCTACCAGCCAAGCCAACTTTAGCGTACAACGCAAAAATTCCTGTCAAACCGACGACCCTGACCGCCCTGATAACATGCGTAACTACATGGATTATGTTAGTGATGGGTGGATGAGTCACTTTACCCCGGGCCAGCGGGCACGGGCTGAGTACTTTCTAACCGACATTAGCTCCATCTTGCCCAGCTTATGCACATCCACTAATCTCCAGCAAACTGGAACAGGACCTTATGGAAAGGTCAAAGCGTATTTCTGGACTCCCCAGCGTCGAGTTCGCGTAGGAGCACCTGTACGCTTCTATGCCCTCACAGCCGGAATGCCTCACCTCTTTCGCTGGGATTTCGATGGGGGGCAAGCAGATGACCCCTTCATTTCTTGCCCTACAGTCACTTTCCCCTCTGCAGGAACCTACGATGTGCGCCTCATCGTTGAGAATCTCAGCGGGAAGCGAGATACCTTCCTTCAAAGAGATTACATCCAAGTAGAAGACAGCTTCGCAAGCTTGCCTTACCATATAGGATTTGAAGAGGTCACATTCCCCCCTCCAGGACTGACCTTAGAAAATCCAGATCAACTGCTACAAGGGCAACGAACATGGGAAAGAATCATCCAAAGCGGAAATCCCGTAGGAGCCTATGGTCTTTCTTCCGCCTCAGCTCGCCTCAACGGCTTCCAGTATGCAGGTTATGGGGAAAAAGATTTTCTACTCACCCCTGCCTTCCACCTGCCTAACGCCCCTGTCCAGCTCAGCTTCGCCGTAAGCTACGTTTGCTTGGATTGGGGAAGCACCTCGTCCTACCCCATAGAATACGCAGAAACCCTACGGGTCTGGATCTCCTCCGATGAGGGGCTGACGTGGGAAAAAGTCTATGAAAAGGGGGGAAAAGCCCTCAGTACCCATCCTGACGGCTGCCTCCAGGTTCGAGGTAATCTGGCCTCCACCGCCCTGCATATCCCCACCCCTTCTTCCTGGCGTACCGACACAGTGGACCTGAGCCCTTATCGCGGAAGGACAGGCATACGGTTCCGATTTGAGGTACAAAATGGATGGGGAAATGCGCTCTACTTAGATGATATCCGGATAGACACCTTAGAAAGCCTCAGTAGCCTAACAGGTACCCCCGGGTCTGTCCAGATTACCTCATATGGAGAGAAAATCTACCTCTACACCCCCCAGAATACCTTCGTAATGTGGCAGCTCTGGGATCTTCACGGGAAAGTCCTTTGTCAAGCAGAGGGGATGTACCCGTCAGGCCTCACCCTCCTTCCCTTACCCGAGAGTTTAGCGAATGGCCTCTACTTTCTACACATCCAAACAAAGGCAGGGACGAGCTCCCATCGCTTTCTCAAGTATAGTCAACCGTAGACAGCTACTTCTTGACGTATAAGAAAAAAATACATAACTTTACAAACAAATGTTCCGTTATCTCGTATGTGCAAGCTTTATAGCCTTGTCCTTCTCACAAGAGTGTGGGATAGATAGGCTGCCGAGATTTCACTCGCCAAGCTCCTTATCTTTGAGATCTTTGAGAACGGGAGGGGCTCTTCGTACGGGTTGGCCTGACACTGCGTGTCGCCCTCACGCTGCCTATGTGATACCCGTTGTTTTTCATATCATCCATAGTGGGGGGCTCGACAGCATTCCCCTTCCCGTTATCGAGGCACAAATGGAGCGTATATTTGAAGACTTTCGACGAGTCCCTGAGACTCGAGGCTTTACACCGAATGGAGCAGACACGCAGATCGAGTTTTCTCTTGCGACGATAGATCCTAATGGTGCGCCCACTTCGGGAGTGGTCTATTGGCGATTCAATGCTCCTCCCCTCAACTGGACTTCACCCAAACTGTGTCTAAGTGACGAACTGGATATGAAGATCGCGACGGGCTGGCCTCGAGATAAGTATCTCAACATATGGGTGGTTCCTATCGTATGTGGCTTCAGGGGCACCTGTGATACTTGTATGAGCTCTCAAGTCGCTGGATACGCCTACTATCCCTACATGAGCCCCATATACGCCGACTATTACGGTTCAGTGGTTATCACTACGACGGTGGGAGCGACTACGACCCTGCGGCGCCGAGGAAGGACCCTGGTACATGAGCTCGGACACAATCTCGGATTAGCCCATACATTCGAAGATGGATGTGGCACCACGGGCGATTGCTTCAATGAAGGAGACTATGTGTGTGACACCCCTCCCACCGGACAGCCCAACCTATGGTTTCGCCAGCAAAATACCTGTACCCTGGATGTACCCGACCTACCAGATGACCTTAGAAACCATATGGACTATCCTGAAGATCCCGCTCGTTATCTTTTCACTCCGGGACAACATGAGTTAGCGGATTATGCACTCAACTATTCCGATCTCCTCCCTCCCCTTCACGAGCCTACTAATCTGATAGAAACAGGAACGGGCCCCTATGGAAAAGTCAAGGCTCGATTTTGGGCTGAAAGTCGTCGAGTACTGCCAGGTACCCCCGTTCGATTTCATGCAGTAACGGCGGGACAGCCCCATCTTTATATATGGGACTTTGGGGGAGGCCAACCCGATGATCCTTCCTCTCCCTGTCCCACTGTTATTTTCCCTACACCAGGTACCTATGCCGTTCGGCTTATCGTTCAAAACCTAAGTGGTAGGCGAGATACGGCATATAAGGCAAACTACATCCAAGTCGAAAGTGGCCCTTGGACCCTTCCGTATCATGAGGGGTGGGAGGGGCCGACATTTCCTCCATCAGGCGTCACCATAGAAAATAGCGATGCGGTCCAACCCCACAGCCGCACCTGGGAAAGATGGGACACAACTGCTTTCCCAGCAGGAGGATACAACTCTTCTCGATACTCTCTACGAATGGCTTATCTGGGGCACCCCCACTACGGAGAAAGAGACTATGTAGTCACCCCAGCCTTTGATCTCAGGATCCCTCCTACTTATACCCCTAAACTCTCTTTCTCTCTCAGCTATGCTTGTCTCTCTTGGAGCTCACCCGACTCCTACCTCCTCACCTATAGCGATACGCTGCGCATCTGGGCATCTCCAGACGGAGGGGGTAGGTGGGATCTTCTCTACGAAAAAGCAGGGAATAGCTTGAGCACGCACCCCAACGGTTGCATCTCTCATTCTGGCTCCCTCTCAGGAGCTACTTATTTGCCTTTTTTCTGGCGCACTGATACCATAGATCTAACAGGATATAGAGGGATGCAGGGGGTCCGATTTCGCTTCGAAGGGATTGCAGGAGGGGGGAATATGCTTTACATAGACGACATCCGGGTGGATACGATCCGGAGCGTCGGCACTACGACCTTCGAAACTCCCCAACTGCACTTCTTCAAAAATCACGTACACCTTCTATTACCCTCTGCCCAGTCTTGCCAGTGGACTTTGTACGATGTAGTAGGTAGAACTTTGTTAGAAGGGAGCATCTCGACTGCTTCTCCTGCACACGAGTTTAGCCTACCTGAGTCCCTTCCCGCTGGATGGTACCTGCTCCGAGTTTCAGGGGAAAAGTTTTCTTTATCTCACCCTTTTCTACAGCTTCCATGAGAGAGTCTAAAAGAGGATGGGGTTGGGAGAGCAAAACATAGCTCCGAGGAAAGATGGAAGGCTTTTTTCCCAGGATATAGCGCTCCCTTTCTTACCGCATAATTCCTTTTCTTTAGGGCATGTTTCTCTTGCTGGCCCTGATAGAGGGAGCTATTTGCGCTCAAGTGTGCGGAACCAGCCTCCTAAGTAGTCCTCCTCCTTCCCCCTCCCCTTTATCGACCGTCCGTCGTCATAGCTGGCCGGATACTGCGTGTCGCCCGACTGCTACCTATACGATACCCATCGTGTTTCATGTTATCTATAGTGGAGAGACCGACAGCCTTTCTTACGATCGAATAATGGACCAGGTACATCGTCTCTTTGAAGACTATCGCAGGCTGCCTGGAGGGGGAGGCTTCACACCGAAAGGCGTAGACATGGATATCGAGTTTTCTTTAGCCACACGTGACCCACAAGGCCAACCCACTACAGGGGTCGTATACTGGCGTTATGACCAGCCCCCCCTAAACTGGTCTTCGCCAGGTCTATGTGTACAAGATGAGTACGCCATGAAGGCTGCCACGGGCTGGCCTCGAGACAAATACTTGAATATCTGGGTGGTGCCAGCTATCTGTGGATTCTCTGGAAACTGTGCAGATTGTTCTGGAATCGCTGGATACGCTTATTACCCTGATATAGGCCCTACTGTCATATACGGTTCGGTGGTTGGGGCCCCTTTCATAGGAGGGAGCTTATCGGGACGAGGGGGGCGGACTTTGGTGCACGAGTTAGGCCACAATTTAGGATTGGCTCACCCTTTCGAGGGAGGGTGTGGGACTACCGACTGTACCACTTCTGGGGATGAAGTATGTGATACGCCGCCTACTGCCCAGGAGAACTTTAGAGTACAGCGGCAGAATACCTGCGATAATGATTCTCCTGACCTTCCAGACGATCCACGCAACTACATGGACTATGTCGATGATGCAAGTATGAGCCATTTCACAAGTGGACAAAAAAGTCGAGCCGAATCTTTTTTGCTTTACCCTCCTTCCTCTCTGTGGCCGCTGTACCAGCCCTCTAATCTGCAACTTACAGGTGCTGGCCCGTATGGGCACGTCAAAGCCGCCTTCTGGTCCGAATCCCAGCGAGTATTGCCAGGCACCCCTGTTCGCTTCCATGCCGTAGCAGCGGGGCAGCCTCATCTGTATGAATGGGACTTCGGGGGCGGTATAGCGGATGACCCGCATTCCCCCTGCCCTCGTGTACGCTTCCCCTCTCCCGGAGCCTATACAGTGCGACTCATCGTTGAAAATCTCAGTGGACGAAAGGATACTTTCGTTCGGCAGAATTTCATCCAGGTGGATGACAGCATTTGGCATCTTCCCCTCAGAGAAGGGTGGGAAGGTGCGCTCTTTCCTCCCTCGGGTTTTTCCATCGAGAATTTAGATGCAGGACAGGGAGGGAGTCGCACATGGGAGCGCTGGGGCAGCACCACTCCTCCCCGGGGAGGGTACGGCTTGTCAGCCTATAGTGTTCGACTTCCCTTCTTTAGCTACTCGCGATATGGAGAAAGGGATTACCTCCTCTCTCCTGCCCTTGACTTCGAGGTAGATAGCTCCTATGACATCCAACTCCGATTCGCCCTAAGTTATGCTTGTTTGGACTGGGGCAGTGACTATTCTTACCCTCTTGAGTATACAGATACTCTGCGCGTGTGGCTGTCTCCAGATGGAGGAGGCCAGTGGGAGCTCATCTATGAGAAGGGGGGACGCGCCCTCAGCACCAGACCCGAAGGATGCCCCCAATATAGAGGTTCACTTAGCAGAGCTGTCCATTTCCCTGATTCGACTTCATGGCGGACAGATACGGTTAGCTTGCAGAGGTACAGAGGGATTCGCGGCGCAAGGATTCGTTTCGAGGGCGTATGTGGATGGGGGAATCTGCTTTACCTGGATGATATTATCATAGACACCGTGCGAAGGGTCAATACCCATCAGCCCTCTTACCTGTCAGGCAGTTTCCAGCTAGGAGAAGAGGAAAACCACCCCGTCATCCAGCTCACCCATGCCCAACACCTAACATGGGTTTTATACGACGTCATGGGACGCAGAGTTCTACAGGAAGAGAAAGCTTTCCCACCTGGGAAACACACTCTATCCCTTCCCCCGTTGGGCATGGGGATGTACTTTCTTCGGGTAAGCAGTGCAGCGGGAGAAACGCTTACCCTACGGCTCCTCCGAATACAGTAAGAGCCGTTTGTTTACCTCAGAGCCTTATTATCAAAAAATGGTCGTATATTTACCTTTATGCGTATCCTTTTTCTGCTGGGGGTAGGAGCCGTGGTTTTCGCTCAGGCTCCGTGGTGTGGGTCAGAAGAGTACGGTCGGATGCTACAGACACAAGACCCAGAGATTGCAATCCGGCAGGCCCTTATTGAGAGTACTTTACCTCTGTATTCGCATCTACGAACCAGCCAAACGGAACCCTCTTGTACGCCGACTCGCTTCGTAATCCCAGTAGTTTTCCATATAATCTATTCTAGTGCTTCTGATAGCATCAGCTACCAACGGGTATGGAATCAGATGCTTCGGGTTTTTGAGGACTTTCGGCGGATACCTGAAACGGCCGGTTATGCAGGGGCAGGCGTGGATACTGAGCTGGAATTTTCTCTCGCCACTGTAGACCCGAATGGGAACCCCACGACAGGGGTCGTGTACTGGAAATACGACCAGCCTCCTCTCAACTGGAGCAGTCGGGTTTTCTGTAGAGAAACCCAAGACCTCTCTATGAAACAAGCGACAGGGTGGGACCGCAATAAATACTTGAATATATGGATCGTCCCTCAACTATGCACCACCACGGGCAGTAGCTGCGACCCAAATAACTGTGGATCAGTAGCAGGTTACGCTTTTTACCCCAGTAGTGGGGCCACCCAGTATGGTGTAGTCATCGGCTCTGCCTATTTCTGGGGGTCAGGTAGCTCCCGCAGCATCCGAACTCTCGTACACGAGCTGGGACATAACCTTAACCTCCCCCATACATTCAATAATGGCTGTGGGACCGTTAACTGTAGCACCAGTGGAGATAACATATGTGATACTCCTCCTACAGCTCAGAATAACTTCTCTGTCAATCGTCAAAATACCTGCAACAACGACAACCCCGATCTCCCCGACAACCCCAGAAACTACATGGATTACGTCAATGATGTAGAGATGGCTTACTTCTCTGCAGGCCAGACCACCCGAGCTTGGAATGCTATTAACAATACCTCTTCTCGCCTTTATCCGCTGACCCGTACGGCCAATCGCCAGGTAACAGGAACGGGGCCCTACGGCCATGTAAAATCGTATTTTACCGCAAGGCCCCGAATGGGCTGCGTTGGCCAACCTATCTCCTTTTATAGTTACAGTATGGGCATGCCTCACATCCATGAATGGGAGTTTAATGGGGGAGTAGCAAGTAACCCCACCACCTCCTGCCCCACCGTCATCTATAATCAACCAGGAACCTACAGCGTGCGCCTCATCGTCGAGAACCTCAGCGGCAGACGAGACACGCTTGTGAAAAACGCCTATATCCAGATTTTAGACACTCTCTATAAACTCCCGTACCATGAGGGATTTGAGCATACCTCTTTCCCTCCGCCCCATACTTTCATCGATAACCCTGACGCCAATCGAACTTGGGAACGTTTCAATAGTACAAGTCCCCCCCGGGGTGCCTATGGACAGTCTAATGCCAGCATGCGCATTCTCTTCTTCAACTACTCTCGGTATCGGGAAAAAGATAGCTGGACCACCCCCCCTATAGATTTTAGTCCCTATGTCGACCCTGACCTCGATATACGATTGCGATTTTCGTGGGCCTATGCCTGCTTAGCTTACCAGAACCCCAGCGGCTCTCCCCCTTCTTATCTACTGGACTACGTCGATAGCTTGCGAATCTACATCTCAACCGACTGTGGTGCCACATGGACCCTTCTATGGAATCGAGGAGGACGGGATTTAGCCACTCATCCCGACGAGTGCATATCTGCGAACGGCTCCCTGACAAATGCGCAGTTTCTCCCTACCTCGGCTACCTGGGTAACTGACAGCCTATCTCTCAATGCATATAAAGGACTTTCTCCGATTCGTATTCGGTTTGAGGGGGTGTCTGGCTGGGGAAATAACCTCTTTATAGATGATATTCGAATCGATACAGTCCGCACCTTCTCTACTGCCTTAACCTCACGTTCCTCTGCACTGCGCGGTTACGTCGCAGAGGGCATTCTGCACCTGCGAAGCGAGCGGGCTTTGTCTGAGGGTACCCTTCAGCTATTTGATTCTCAGGGGCGTCTCCTGGCACAGGAGCACACAGGTCCTTTATCTGCGGGACCTCATCGTATTGTGCTTCCTTCTTTGTCTACAGGCTTATATTTCGTTCGTTTCCACACGGATGACGCCACGCTGAGTCTACGGTTCTGGCAGGGCCCCTAATCTGGATGCGGCACCTGTGGCGCCTGCCTCGCTGGATTCATCTCATCTCAGGAGCTTACCTTCCCCCTCAGCGGGCTGATCGAATCTTTTATCTCACCTTCGATGATGGCCCAGCGGGAAGTACTACCTGTTACCTATTAGACCTCTTGGAGGAATACTCTTACACAGCGACCTTTTTCTGGCTTTGGAGCCGATACGAAGAAAAAAGTACTCCCAAACAGCTACAGAGAATACAGGAAAGAGGCCATTTTATCGCTATCCATGGTCTGACGCACCTTAGTCCCTGGAGAAACGCCTTTGTCTCCTCTCAGTGCCCCATCGAACAAGCGTACCTACTCTGGAGCAAAACGGGCGCCCCCATACTACCGCTCTATCGCCCGCCATATGGGCACATTCCTTTCTACAGCCGCCACAGGATCCCCCTCGTTTTATGGGATTTGATGCCTCCAGATTACCTCCCTGGAGTGCGATGGACAGAAAGCCTCTTGGAGCGACTCCGCCCAGGAGACATCGTAGTGCTTCATGAAAAAGCCTGGAGCCGAAAAGAGTGGGAACGATTTTTTAGCGCCGCCGCCGGCTCCGGCTGGAAGGGAGTAGCCCTATCTCAGGAGGAGCAGGGATAGACTCAGGGACCAAACTGACTTCTAAGAGATAGGGGAAGACCTTCGGTATGATATAGGGAAGGGAAGGGAAAAAGGCCATGCGCCAGTCTGCTATCCCTTCGAGGTACCCACCCCACTCCTCCCAGGCCCCTGGGTCTGTCTCCGGCTGATATCGAATCTTAAGACGCATGCCAGGATACACACGATAGCCCCACAACTGATTCCATCGCACGATCTGATAGGGGGAAAGGCGGTACTCTCGGGCAATACGATATATCGTCTCCCCAGGCTTAACCACATGCCAGAAATACCCCCGAGAAGAGGAGCCTACACCCTGGGCGACCGCTTGAAGCGCCAGATCTCCTCGGGCTATACGGGTTCGGACCTGTGCTACCTCGTACGCCACCACGGAAGGAACTCGAAGAGTATATCCAGCAGGGATTATATCCGAACGCAATTCCGCATTGTGGAACCGAAGCCACGCCAAAGGAACCCTCGCTAACTGAGCGACTGTAGAAAGCTTCGCTCGAACAGGAAAAAATACGGTATCTGTCTCACGGGGGATATCTGGATAGATGGGGAGGATCCCATGAGCAGAGGCGTAATTCATCACATAACAAGCAGCTACAAATGCGGGGACATATCCACGGGTTTCCACGGGAAGGAATGGAGCTATCTCCCAATACGTAGTTTTCCCTCCCGCCGCTTTGATAGCCCGTACCACCCGTCCTGTGCCACAGTTGTATGAGGCGATTACGAGGAGCCAATCCCCTAATATCTGGTAGCTATTTCGCAGGTACCGGGCAGCCGCATGGGTTGACTTGATGATGTCATACCGTTCATCTATCACCCGATCCACACGCAGTCCATATAACCGGGCTGTACTGGGGATAAATTGCCAAATGCCTGCTGCGGCCATAGGAGAAAGCGCCTCTGGCATTAAGGCACTCTCTATCACTGGGAGATACTTCAGCTCTGCAGGGAGCCCATAGGTACGCAAAATAGACTCGATGTAGGGGATATAGTAATCTGCCAGCCCTAATAGGCGAGCGGTGAGAGTAGGCTGCTGAAAGAGATAAGATTGAATAAATTGCAGAGTTACCGGGTTGACCTGCAAAGGAATAGTAGTCTGTAGGGCCTGGAGTCGCTCTTCACACTCATCTGGATCGAGCTCGCTCAGGTCAGGAGGGTAAGGTGGATTCTCGCCCCCCTCTCTTTCCCAAGCCAAATATACCCGAATGAGACTATCCATAAGAGTAATGCGAGCACTCCAATCTTGAGCCCAGACCCAAGTCAAACTACTTATCCAGAGAAGCAAGCGCATAGGCAGCGTCAAAAAGTATATCTTCTTGGTAGAGAGGCCCCATAAGCTGGATACCGACAGGCAGTCCCGACTTTGTTTTGCCAATCGGGACCTGAAGGGCAGGATGCCCCGTGAGATTGGCATATACAGTAAGTAGGTCAGAGAGATACATCTGGATAGGGTCACTGGTTTTCTCTCCTAAGCGAAAGGGAGGAGTCGCACTGGTGGGCAGGGCTATAAGGTCATAGCGCTGGAAGCAAGCCTGAGTATACTCATACAAGACGCGCCGCACTTTCTGCGCTTGGGTATAGTAGGCATCAAAATAGCCCGCAGATAGAACAAATGTTCCTAATAAAATGCGCCTTTTTACCTCTTTTCCAAACCCTTCACTTCGAGAGCGAGCATACAACTCTTCCAACGTCTGAGCCTGCTTTGCTCGGTGACCGTACCGAACGCCATCGTATCGAGCAAGGTTGGAAGAGGCCTCCGCTGTGGTCAAGATATAGTAAGTAGGTATGAGGTAGTCCCAATAAGGGAAATCTATCAACTCCACGGAAAAGCCCTGCCCAAGAAGCCGTTCATGCAATATGCGTATGGCAGCTTCCACATCAGGATGCAACCCCTGCGGGATCAACCAGGCCCAACGACGAGGAGCCGGCTTCTGTCGATATTCCACCACTGGACGGGTGCTGGTCGTGGCATCACGAGTATCAAAACCTGCTATCACGCTATAAACTTTTATCAAGTCCTCTAAAGAGGAAGAAAGAGGGCCGATTTGGTCAAAAGAAGAAGCATACGCTATCAAGCCGTGGCGAGAGACCCGTCCATAGGTAGGCTTCAACCCATATAAACCACAGAAAGCCGCTGGCTGTCGTATGGACCCTCCTGTATCACTGCCTAAAGCAACATGGCAGAAATTGGCGGCTACTGCTGCTGCAGAACCGCCAGAAGACCCCCCTGGCACATATCCTTCTGCAAAAGGATGCTGGACTGGGCCGTAAGCCGAGTTTTCGTTAGAAGAGCCCATCGCAAACTCATCGCAATTCGCTCTTCCTATACAGATAGCCCCCACCGCCGAGAGACGTTCCACTGCCGTAGCACTAAAAGGCGAAACATACCCCTCTAATATCCGGGAAGAAGCGCTCAGCCGATGACCTGCGTAGGCGATATTATCCTTATGCACATACAGTAAACCTGCCAGAGGGGGGAGGGGGTCTCCTTTATCTACAGTTTGGTCCCACCTCTCCGCAGCTGAAAGTGCCTCCTCACCGTACACTTCAAGGAGCGCATTCAGATGAGGATTCTCCTTGGCTATACGACCAAGAGTGGCTTCCACCTCCGAACGGAAGGAGCTTTTCCCTTCCAACACCGCTGCTCGCAGAGCTGTGTAGGAGAGGGTCATTCTAAAGTCTTTTCCGAAGGAAGGGCAGTCTTTTCTTTGGAAGCTCCCTCCGCCCGCCCCTCATTTGCACTTCGCATGGCCTCTCGAAACTCACGGATACTCGCTCCCAAGCCTCGAGCCAGCTCCGGAAGCTTGCGCCCGCCGAAAAGCAGGAGGAGAACTCCAAATATAAGAAGCCACTCACCATATCCGAGCCCGAACATGCCTCAAAGCTACGCAATTTTGCAAATATGCTTCCCTCCCCCGCCTTTATTATCGAAGAAGAAAAACTGCATGAAAACCTCGAGCTTTTAGCACTTATCAAGAAAGCTACAGATGTGAAACTGCTCTTCGCCCTAAAAGGATTCGCCCTCCCCGCTCTCATGCAAGATATTCTACAAGTAGCAGATGGCATCGCCGCCAGCTCGCTAAATGAGGCCCGATTCGGGTACATCTACAGCGGAAAGCCTGTACATGTGTATGCACCTGCTTATCGCCCAGGAGACATACCCCATCTTATTTCTTTGACCAGTCACTGGACATTCAATAGCTTAGAAGCTTTCTATCGATGGGAAAGCTTGCTACCGATGGATATGGCGATCGGTCTGCGCATCAATCCGCACTATGGCTTCGCAAGCGCAGATATGTACAACCCTGGTCGGAAAGGCTCTCGGCTGGGTGTACCTCCTTCAGCTGCCCAGAAACCGCTTCCCAAGCGCATCACAGGTTTGCACGTCCATACACTGTGTGAGGCAGGTGCAGAGGCCCTCGAAGAGCTGATTGCCCACCTCCAGGAGGGTTTCTCTCCTTGGCTATCACAGATACGGTGGCTCAATCTGGGAGGGGGTCACGCCTTTACCCGAAAGGGATACGATATAAATTCTTTCGTCCGCAATATCCAACTCCTTCGCAAATCCTTTCCTCAAGTAGAAGAAATCTACGTGGAGCCCAGTGCTGCGTTTGTATGGGAAGCGGGTTTCCTTTTCACAGAAATTTTGGATATCACCCAGACAGAGGGGAGAATGTGGGCATTACTGGATGTTTCTTTCAGTGCCCATATGCCTGATACGCTGGAAATGCCCTACAAGCCCCTCATACGGGAGGCTCTCCCTTCACCAGACCCTACTTATCCTACCTACTGGATGGGGGGCATCACCTGCCTGGCAGGGGATGAAATGGGACCTTATAGCTTCAGTTCTCCTCTGTCAGTAGGACAACACCTCACTTTCCACGACATGGCCCATTACACCTTTGTCAAAACGACTCTCTTCAACGGCGTTGCTCACCCTTCTCTCATTATCCACAGAGCAGGAGGATATCGCATCGTTAAGACATTTGGATACGAAGATTACGTACGTCGTCTAAGCAACGGATAACGCCAAGTACTTTTAGCGTGGACGAAAAACCTTCCCAGGGAGGGGGTAGCTGAAATGGCTCTCGCTCTATCCTGAAGAAGGTGAGATCTAACGGATGCCCTTCCCGTAAGACAGGGGCAGGAAGCCCCAGAAGGCGTCTTGGTTTCTCTGAAAGGAGAGAGGCGAATCGGGGGGGATCCCATTTACCCACGCATGCATCCCTCACCGCTTGCCACACCAGAGAAGGCATATGTTCGATCACAGCCTGCCCGACGGCTGCGGAAGACCATTCTCGCAGCTTATCTTCAGACGAAGCTCGAAAATCAAACGAACTCACCCCTATATCGCCTCGCCCTACAGCAGCGACAAGGCTATTCCGATCCAGGGACGAACGAAGCGGAGGATGTACCTTCCAAAAAGGGTCATACGTGAGAAGGCGGGAGGCATCCGCCACGACATACGCCCCCCCCGTGAACAAAGGCATACCATACCGTCGTGCTTCCTGTAAT
This sequence comes from Bacteroidia bacterium, assembly GCA_026413325.1. Lineage (GTDB taxonomy): Bacteria > Bacteroidota > Bacteroidia > SpSt-205 > SpSt-205 > SpSt-205. The sequence continues at coordinate 46,289 of JANZYW010000010.1, forward strand.
CCTTCTTTCGTCGTGATAGGTCCTATTATTATTTGTCCACCAGTACTTTTCCATAGGGCTGCTATAGCATGAACAGCTATGGCTGTCTCTTATACACATCTGACGCTGCCGACGAGC
>JANZYW010000110.1 GCA_026413325.1 Bacteroidia bacterium
GGGTATGCTGCGCGGGTATTTTCCGTCACACTGGGGTCATCGAAATTGATACTGCGGCTTTCGGGATAGAATGTAACGTTTTCCACTACCGTGCCATATCGGATAGCAGACCAGATCTGCGGCTCTTTTTCTTCGGTCAGATTGATGCACTTCGCATAGCACCCTCCTTCAAAATTGAAGATTCCTTCCTCATCCCATCCATGTTCATCGTCACCAATGAGACTCCTGTCGGGATCCGCAGAGAGAGTGGTTTTACCTGTACCCGATAGCCCGAAAAAGAGCGCTACCTCTCCGTTTTTTCCCTTGTTAGCGGAGCAGTGCATAGGCATTACTCCCCGTTGTGGGAGAAGGTAGTTGAGGAGAGTAAAGACACTCTTTTTCATTTCCCCTGCATATGCAGAGCCGCCGATGAGGATGAGACGTTTGGAGAGATTGAGAACTGTAAAGTTATGCTGGCGAGTACCATCGATGGCAGGCTCTGCTCGAAAACCTGGAACAACCAACATGAGATAATCGGGTTCGAAGCTTTCTAACTCAGCCAGAGAGGGCTCAATAAAGAGATTTCGGACGAAGAGGTTGTGCCAGGGCAGTTCATTTACGATGCGGATTTTGAGGCGATATTCGGGTCGAGCGCCTGCATAGACATCTCTCAGATAGAGGGTTTTGTTTTGCAAGTAGGCTCGGACCCTCTGATACAGCCATTCAAACTTTTCAGCAGGTAGCGGATTATTCACTTCACCCCACCATATCAAGTCCTCTGTGAAAGCATCTCGCACGATGAATTTGTCTTTAGGAGCCCGCCCTGTGAACTCCCCAGTTCGCACGACGAGTGCTCCATTATCTGCCAAAGCGCCTTGTCCTGCCCGGAGAGTATGCTCTATAAGTTCGGAAACAGAAAGATTAGCAAATACCGTGTCTGTAAGGTTACTTTTTCGAGGCGTTGAAATGAGAGGAAACATATCGCAAAGCTAAGGAGAACTTTGGGGATTGCGCGAGGGAAATAAAAAGATTAAGCAAAGGAGGACTCCCGCTGCATGAGGGGAAAGTCGTAACTTTGTACCTGTATTTTTTGTTTTATCTGCAAAAATCGAAAACACACTATGAAGCGTCGTCGTGAAACTATGGATCAGCTGGACCGTCAGCTTCTGGTAGCCCTTGCAGAGAATCCTACAGAATCCTATTCCAAAGTGAGAGAAAAGTTAGGAGTATCTATTGGTACCGTTTATTTGCGGACTCAACGGCTTCGAGACTGGGGAGTTATTAAAGGTTCTCAATTGCTACTTGATCCGAAGAAGTTGGGGTATTCGCTTACCGTAGCGGTCCGTTTGCACGTTCCAGACACGCAAAAGGCGCTCAAAGCATTAGAGGTTCGTCCAGAAATCGGGGTGGTTCATGTCTTGAGTGGAGAGCTCAACCTCCTGGTATATGCGTACCTGCGCGAAGTGAATGACCTGCATGCACTTCTCCAGTTTTTTGCCCAGGACCTCAAAGCTGACAGGACAGAGGTACAAATCCTCTTAGATACACCTATCCAACGTGGGGTCCCTATCCCTCAGGTAGAGGGTTCTACCTCTACTCCCCGAAGGGGGACTGTCCGGAAGGCACCGCCGACTCGAGGAAGTAAAAAGTAAATAGCGGAGCTTACTACGGTGCAGGGGCTTTGGGTTATTCCCACCCCTATTGGCAATCTGGCAGATATCACTTTGCGGGCCCTCGAGACTCTCCGAGAGGTGGATGTGCTGTGGTGTGAAGACACGCGTCAGAGCCGAAAGTTACTCCATCACTACAGGGTACCCGCTAAGGAGCTGCGGTCTCTCCATGCTGCCAATGAGCATAGGGTGGTACACAGACTCTTTGCAGAGGCGCAGCGACACAATTGGAAAGTTGGTCTCATGACGGATGCAGGCACCCCGGGTGTCTCTGACCCGGGGTACCTCCCCGTTCAGGTGGCTATCCAACGGAACATCCCCGTTTATGTTTTGCCCGGACCTACCGCTTTTCTCGTGGCCTTGATAGCGAGCGGACTACCCTCGAACTGCTTTGTTTTCGAAGGGTTTTTCCCTCGTAAAAGTCAGAATCGGTACGTTGAAAGTCTCCTTGAAGAGGAGCGTACTTACATTTGGTATGAATCGCCTCGCCGGTTAGTATCTACGCTGGCCCTCCTGAAGGAACGGTTGGGGGACTATCGCATGGCCTGTGTGGCTCGCGAACTAACTAAGGTGCATGAAGAGGTGCGACGCGGTACCTTAGCAGAGCTGTATGCGCATTATACCGCGCACCCTCCCCGTGGAGAAGTGGTACTCCTCCTGGCTGGCGCTTCCTACGCAGTATCCCTATAGAGCTGCTTTTGCAGCGGGGGCGCTTTTGGGGCTCTCTTTTCCTCCTTTTTCTTTCCCCTGGCTTATTTGGCCTGCTTGGTCGCTTCTCTGGAGTTTGGCTCAGCTCCCCTCGGCTTTCCGTCCTTTGTATGTGGCGCTTCTCACCTGGAATAGCATTGGGTGCTATTGGTTGACTCTTACGGCCCTGAGCGCGCCGAATGGGACAGAAGCCATAGTCAGTTTTCTGGCGGGAGCGCTTGCCATCGGTATCAATCCCCTTCTTATGCTGTTGCCTTTCCTTTTGTGGCGGTGGCTAAGTCGAAGAAGTCGGGTGGGATTCTCTCCTTGGCTATTTATACCGTTCTGGGGGGCGTTTGAATATGGGCACTTTCGATGGGAGCTGACGTGGAGCTGGCTTACCTTGGGTTTTGCTTGGAGTGAATGGTCATTCTGGGCTCAGCTGAGCGCATGGTTCGGACCTTTGGGACTTTCCATTTGGACTTTAGTAGGGGCTGCTATCCTATTCGTTCCTCGCCCCTGGCTCCATAAGGGGACTCTCTTTCTGGGGTGGATAGCTGGCCTCCCCCTTCTTGTTTCTTTCTTTTCATCGTATAAAGTTGAACGGACAAACCCTCCTCTTACGGTCTGGATTCTGCAACCGAATATAGATCCTTATGCGAAGTTTTCGGAGCTTCCTCCAGAGGAGCAGGTACGGCGTGTATTGGCTTTGCTCCCCGAGGCGCCTTCTCCTGGTACGCTTATAGTGGGACCAGAGACAGTCATACCTGTAGCAGTGAGTTTGGATAAGTGGCGTGAGGAGTCCTATTTGCGCCCCTTTTACGACTATGTGCGTCGATATAAAGTGAATGTAGTACTGGGAGTAGTGGGTTATCGGTATTTCCCTCCTGGCGAGCCTCTTCCTCCCTCGGCTCGTCCTGATGAGAGGGGGGGCGGATATGAAAGTTACAACGCAGCTATTTTGCTTCGGCCCGATACGGCTCAGATTCACATCAAGGGGAGGTTGGTCCCATTTGTTGAGCGGGCTCCCTATCTGGAGGTGTTGAGTTTCCTTCGGCGATGGCAGATCGACCTCGGAGGGGGCTTTGGACATTTTGGGAAACCGAATGGCCAGCCTCCTTTGTATTTGTATCCGGATTCCCTTCCTGTCGGGGTAGCTATATGCTATGAGAGCATTTTCGCCCATGACCTTCGTAAGCGACTTCCTGATAAGCCGACCTTCCTCGCCATCCTCACGAATGATGGGTGGTGGAAAAAGAGCTCTGGCTATTGGCAGCATCTGAGTTTTGGGCGCTTGGTGTGTCAGAGTTTAGGGGTTCCCGCTGCTCGGAGTGCGAATACAGGGGTATCGGCTTTTATCAGTGAGAAGGGAGAGCTACTGCAGGCGTTGCCCTATGATACGATGGGTCGGATGCAAGCGCAGCTTTCTCCTCGAAAGCCTGCCACTTTTTACTATAAGTGGGGGGAAGCGGGGCTGTGGGTCCTGAGTACCTTTGCCTTCACGATATGGTTCGTACAGTGGTGGCGTTCCCTGCGCTCGTAGGGGCTATTCGGGAAGTAGGGGCCTATCTCCGGCAGGAGTTTTTTCGTTTCTCTCGGGAAGAGGCAGAATACAAGACAGCTCGGGACCCGGTTTCTTATGTGG
>JANZYW010000111.1 GCA_026413325.1 Bacteroidia bacterium
CCCAAGTCCCACGCCATCACATCTCCGACATAGCCGCGAAAGTGCCACTCCACCTCTGCCTGTAAAAAAGGAGAGGGAGGAGCTACCTGGAAACGAAGTCGCCCCCAATACACATCGGGAGTAGCCCATAGGCAGGCAACTCCTAACCCTATGGCCAAGCAGCGAGACGACATTGGGCTAAATAAAGTATCCGCTTCTTCCAGGGAAAACCTTTTCTTCCCCCGCTCCTACACGGGATCAAGCAGAAAAGACATCCCGTATCTACTTCCTGCCTATTACCCAGAGCTTGACTCCCTCTCTGCCTCGCTTTCGCCGCGAAAACCTCTACTGTTTTTCTTTCGGGAGAGACTTGAGCCTCTCTACAAGCCAAGCTTTTCCCTACGTACCTGCTTACCAAGAAAGAGGTATGTCCATCCCCCTGAAGGGAAGGGCTCCAGCTCCTTCGAAGGCCGCCCGAAACTCGCATTTTCTCAAATATACTTCTATCCTTGGAATGTCGCCTCTTGTCTCTAAAGTCCGACCGAGAACATTTCCCTACCTTCCTCTCAGTATGGAAAGCTTGCTCACTCCGGGTCGTGTGGTACGCTTCCGTCGCAGAGAGTGGATCCTTCTGGCTCGAGAGGAAGACGTTGTGCGCTTACGTCCCCTCGTAGGAGATGATACCGACACCATAGAAGTGCCCTACTCTGTCGTCCAACTCCTCCGCTATGAACTTCCCGAGGAAAATATCGAAGCGGCTACCTTCCCCCTTCCGCACCCTACTTCTATCCGGGATGCCCTGAGTGTGCGATTGATAGGTGCAGCGGCGCGCCTCCTCCTGCGAAATAGCGCTGCTCCCTTCCGCTCGCTTAGCCGCATTTCCGTGGAACCTCGCCCTTACCAGCTCGTCCCCCTCCTCATCGCCCTCCAGCAAGACCCTGTTCGCCTCTTCATCGCAGATGACGTAGGAGTGGGCAAGACCATAGAGGCCCTCCTCATCGCTCAAGAACTCTGGGAACGCGGACAGATCCGGCGAGTGGTCATCCTTTGCCCGCCCCACCTTTGCGACCAATGGGCCACCGAGATGCAGGAGAAGTTTGCTTTCTCTCCAGCAATACTGCGAAGCGGCACCTATACCCGACTGGAGCGAGAAACTCCCCCCGGCAAAACCCTCTACGAGCATTACCACACTCTCATCGCCAGCATCGACTTCGTTAAGACTGAACGCAATCGACATCTTTTCCTCCAGTTCCTACCGGACTTGCTCATCGTCGACGAAGCCCATACCGCCACCCTGAGTAGCCAGGACCAGCAGCGATACACACTCTTGCAAGAAGCCGTGCAGAAAAAACCCAATCTCCACCTCCTCTTGCTGAGTGCCACTCCTCACTCCGGCATAGAACAGAGCTTCCAATCCCTTATGGGACTTCTCCATTCGGACTTTTTCGAATGGGATTACACGCAGCTCACCTCTGAGCAGGAACGCAGACTTAGGCAGCATTTCATTCAGCGCACCCGGAAAACTCTGGAGGAAACCTGGAGCGAAACCCTCCGCTTCCCCACTCGTTTATCAGAAACCCTCTATTACAACCTCACCCAAGAATACCTCGACCTATACAGGGGCGTACGAGAGTTTTGTCAAGGATGGATAAGCAGCAAAGAAGGTCTTACCGAAGCACAAAAACGCATGCGCTACTGGGGAGCCCTTGCTCTTCTGCGCAGCGTCATGTCAAGCCCTGCCGCTGCCTCGCAGAGCCTCTCTGGAAAAGCCGATGCCTTGGAAGAAGAACCCGACTTCGTCCTGGATAGCCAGGCCCTGGCTCCCCTCCCAGACGAACCCGTATCGGTCCCCTCCCAGGAATCCTCTCTCCGTCGCCTCTCTCAAAAGGCTCGCGACCTAACCCATGCTCCCGAAAAGGACCCAAAACTCACTACAGCGCTTGCCCTTCTGCGACAGTTGCTGCACGAGGGCTTCTCCCCCCTCGTCTGGTGCCGGTACGTCGCCACCGCAGAATACGTTCACACAGCCGCAGAAAAGATCCTCAAACCAGATCTACCTGAGCTCGCTATCGCATGCATCACCGGCCGCATAGAGGAAGAGCAGCGCCGCCAAATCATTGCGCATCTCCCTACAGACAAGCCTCGCCTCCTCATCACCACAGACTGTCTCTCAGAAGGAATAAATCTCCAGGACAAGTTCAACGCTGCGCTCCACTATGATCTCCCCTGGAATCCTAACCGCCTGGAGCAAAGAGAAGGACGCATAGACCGCTACGGTCAGCTAAGAAATCAAGTCAAAGCCTTCCTCCTCCTTGGTCGAAACAACCCCCTCGATGGGGTCGTGATGGAGGTCCTCCTGGAAAAAGCGCAGCGTATCCGCCAAACCCTCGGCGTGATGGTGCCCATCCCAGAAGAGCATTCCCCCGAGCTCACTCAAGCCCTCATGGAAGCGGTACTATTTCGTTCTGAATGGAGTGCCTCCGCCGGCCAACCCAGCCTCAGCCTGCACCCCAGCGCCATCCAGCGCTTCCATAGCCGCTTGGAGATGTGGGCTCAACAGGAAAAAGTCAGCCGAGCCCGCTTTAGTGAGACAGGGGCCGCCCAAAAAGCTCTCCTGGAAGAGCTGATGAAAGCCACTACCACCGTGCTGGGCAGCACAGAGGAGCGCGAAAGCTTCCTGCAACACAGCCTTAAACTGCTCGCCTGTCCTCTCATGCCAGATCGCCGGCTACCCCAGACCTACTACATGCCCCCCGACTCGCTCCTCCGTCTGCCTCTCCGACTCCGGAATAGACTACCCGACCTGGGAATAACGGAGAAAAAAGGTTGGCGCTGCACCTTCCTCTCCCCCCTGCCTCCAGATAGTCCTCCTATTCCTTACATCGGAAGGCTGCATCCCTTCCTTCAGGAGCTGTCTCGATTTCTCCTGGAAGAGGCTTTCCGAAGCTCAGAAGACGCTATCATCGCCCGCATCGGTGCCCTCCGTACGAAAGGTATAGCTACCTTCACGTATCTCTATCTCGTTCGACTCCGATACCAGCTTCAGTTCAGAGCGGGCCGAGAGCAGCTTGCAGAAGAAGTGCTCTCTTGGGGATTTGAGTGGCGGGGGGGACAGCTCCATCCCCTCCCCTCCGATACCGCAGAAAACCTCTGGAACCTCCTCCCCACCGCCAATATACCTCTTTCAGAGAAGCAAGAACTGGCTAAGGAGGCCCTCTCCTTCTGGGAGACAAAAGCAGTACCTTTCTCGCCCCTTGTCGAGGAGCGGATGACCTATCTCTCCTCTCTGTACGGCCGACTCGACCTCGACCACCCTCCCTCGCTTCAGGTCGTGGGAGAGCCAGACCTCCTGGCCCTGCTTGTATTCCAGCCGCAGGTATAGCCGCTCATCTTCCCAAGTGACAGCTCCGAAAAAAAGAGACGAAATCCAAACAAGCCGAGCTATCTGCGACGGGAGAGCTTTTTAGTTTCGTATGAGGGGGTTGGGCCAGCGCCTGCGGCGCTGGCCCAACCCCCTGGCGGCAGCCCCCTACGGGGGCTGCCGCCGCCCAAAAACCACCCAACAGCCTACCCCTCCCATACAAATACCCCTTTCTCACCCTATCTTCGCTTCCTCATGCGGGGCTATGTGACTTTCCACATCGAAGGAGGGCTCCTCAGCCCAGAAAAGCTGGAGAGCATAGCCGCACAGCGAAGGCTCCCCGGCCTACCCGACCCGCTCGACCCTTACTTGGCAGGTCTCTTCCACGAACTGCAGCGACGCTGGGAGCGCTTCAACCAGGCCCGAAAAGAGCGAAACGACTCCTCCCCTTCCTTCACCCGAGAAGAATGGGTCCTCCCCCTCTTCGAGAAACTGGGCTACTCTAATATCTCCTACCAGCGAGCACACCTACAAGCCGGGGGCCACTCTTTCGGTATCTCTCACAGCCTGTACGCCAGCTTTCCTTTACCCCTACAC
>JANZYW010000112.1 GCA_026413325.1 Bacteroidia bacterium
CTCTACCGTATAAACCCCCGCCTGGGTAGGCAAAATGAACTCATAGACACTGGGGAGAGCCGAAGAGGGGAAGGTAACGACCCCAGTGGGGAGGACCAAGCGCCACTGCCAAGGCTGAGCCGTTCGGGGCGGGGTAGCTAAGGAAAGCTTTACCTTCTTCCCCCCACAGTACACAAAGTCACCTCCTGGGCACCAGCTCCCCCTACACGTATCTGGAGCAGCGGAACTCCTCGTAAAAGCAAAACCCGTCCTGAAAGCAGCAGGAGAACTCAAAGAAACACCGCTGATCGTGCGAGTACCACCACTGGGATGGTACAGCTGCGCTTGAACCGAAAGCGGCTGCCCACCCCATACGATAGTGGTCTCGGCCGCCGTCTCGGTAGGAGCGGTCCACCCACTCCCGAAGTTCCACGCCACCCGATATCCCGCTTCCCCTGGAGAAAAGTTCGTCGTACCTCTCACTCGCAAGGTAACAGAATCTCCCGCACAGAATACAGCGCCTCTCACCTCTATCACTCCATCCGGCTGGACAGACGTGCCCATCGTAGGATTCCAAGTAAGAACATCCTCTCGGGTAGCTCCACACAGCGCTTGCCGCACCCGTATCTTGTACCCCCCAGGAGGAGGCGGAGCAGCAAACCGGTACGGCAGCGTACGAGGGAGACCCATAGAAGGAATCTGGATAGAACCCTCCCACACCCCATCATCTTCACAGTCCACCAGCGTCAGCCCTCGCACTCCCGATAGCAGGAGCGAGATGGGAACCCCAGGCAGATAGGTACCCGGCCCGATAAGGGTAGGCTGCCCCAGAGACGAGCCATCATCTACTGAAATAACCCGAGAAGCCGTATCTCGACATCCCCCTGCCCATTCCACATACGCTTGCACCGTATAAGTGCCCGGAGAGGAATAGCTAAACCGAGCCGCATATCCCGTAGCATCTATCACCCCATCCCCCGTAAAATCCCACCTCACCTGGGCAGGATAGGAGGAGGTAAGCAGATCCGGTAGCACTTTAAGCTCCACGGGCTGCCCCACACAAAAGGACCCCACCGGAGGACTAATACATATCGATAAGGTGTCCACCACCCCCAGGGTGCTCGTAAAAACAGGAGAGGAACCCAGGCCCCTCAGATAATATCGCGCGCGAATGTCGTAATCTCCTGCAACTGAAGGAGCGGGAAAGCGCCAGACATACGGGCCATATACCATGATCGAATCATACCCTATGCCCCCCTGCCCTACCCACAAGAAAAGCGAGTCTATATCCGTCGTGAGAAAATCGACCACTATCCGAGCTTCTCCTCCCACACAAGCACTGATATAACCACCATGTACCCCTCCCCAAAACCGATACGGCTGAATGGTCCGATACGAGTACGCCGTATCGCCCGCAGCCGACCACACCACCAACCGAACCAGATGAAAAGGCGGTGAAGGATCATAGAGCTGCGTACCCACCTGGAAAATGAAAGTATCGTTGAGAGAAAAGGCAGGCGGAAAATAAGTACTCGGGATGTGGGGACGAAGCTCCCACCGCCAGCCGGTGATCCCAGCCGCAGCCATACCCACCGTGTCCACCACGGCACCCAGATAGTTCCCTCCCGGGAACAAAAAACGCTCCGGCAGAGGAGAACCCACCAACTGCCCTCCTTGCAGTCGATATATCTGCCATTTCGAGAGCGGCCAGGGCGCCAGCTGCGCCCAGCCTATTGCAGCCCAAAGGAGCGCACCCGCAAGCCAACTTCCGTATCGCATATTCGAAAATGTTGCCTACTCTATAAGCAGCTTCACCTGCCCGACTCCCTGGGCGCCGATGAGCCGCACCACATACAGCCCCGCAGGCACCCTCTCCAAAGGAAGTCGATGCAGCCCCTCTCCTACCTGCCAAGAAGCCACTAACTGCCCTGCGACCGTGTACAAACGCACTTCTCCCCCTCCCGCAGGCGATTCCACCCATACCTCACCCCGAGCCGGATTGGGATACAACCGCCACCCTACCTCTCCCACCTCCCCCCTCAACGCTGTAACCCGCACCTCGGCCGTATCGACCCCACACCCGTTGAAAGCATACAGCCGCACCGTATACGGACCCGTACCCGCATACGTATGGGTACCTGAGAGGATACCCAGAGCTACATTCCCATCCCCGAAGTCCCAGACCACACTATCGGCCCCTGTAGCCTGACCTGCGAAGGTGAGAACTCCATTCGTCAAGGAAGCCGATAGGATCTGTGCCGTGGGAGGCCTATCCGCCACCGCTACCGTGCGAGAAAAGGTAGTAGGACCGCAGGAGGGAACGTTTGCCTGCAGAGTGACGGTATATACCCCCGGAGCTCCATAAGCGTACCTAAAAGTGCGAGCTGTATCTCCCCGAAAGGTGCCATCCCCCATATTCCATTGGAGGGCAACAGGATGTCCAGTCCAGCTCAAAGGACCTCGTCGCTGGAAAGAAACAGGCTGACCCACACAGGCCCGAGTAGGGGCCTGAAAAGAAGCCGCTGTCGCCTCCTTCACCTCTAAATGGAGAGATACTGTATCCCGACTCCCTGTACACGATCGCCAGACTTGATAGAGGGTATAACGGCCAGGCTGAAAAGGAGCTACGAAAGAAAGAGAGCCTCCCCCAAAAGCTACTATCTCTGGCCGCTGCCCATTCGCATATACCAACTGAACTCCTTCTATGCCCCCTCCACTGTAATCTATGATATCCATCAAGGGGATCCACACCTGCGCACCTGCACACACAGAAAAAGTCACCTCAGGTCCGTACAACGAAATCGACCCCACCTCAAAGCCAGGCCTACACGTCGTGAGACCAGAATGTATCGCTCCTGGACGGCCAAGCCCTTGGCTTTCTACTCGGAGTACCCATGCCTCTCTCCATGTTCCACAAGAGGTAATCAACTGGCTCTCAAAGGCATATACACCAGGTGACTGCGGCACAGCATACTGATACTCTGCGGGCACACTCCCCCCTGGGAAAGTTACTGTATCTGTGGGGAGAAGTAAGCGCCACTGCCAGCTTGCCGCTCGAGGACGCTGGAGCAGCGAGAATCGAAGATAGGTTCCTCCACAGTGGGCACTCTGGAGCAGAGGAGGAAGGCACCACCCTTGCGTACACGACTCCCCCACCGGGGTGAGTCGGGTATGCCCCCCTATCGACCGAAAGAGAGGTGGGGCAGATATCGTCACCGGACCAATAATCCGAGTACCTCCACTGGGGTGGTATAGCTGCGCTCGCACGGAGAGGGCACCACCTCCCCAGACAAACGTAGTTTCGGCTGCCATCTCAGAGGGAGAAGTCCACCCTCCCCCAAAGTCCCACGCTACTCGATGCCCCGCCTGCCCCGGCGAGAAATGGGCCAATGCTGCGATACCTAAGGTCACCGAGTCTCCCGCACAAAAGACCTGATTCCGAACCTGAATCGCCCCCTCCGGCACCAACGCCCCACTCAGAGTGGGATTCCAAGTGAGAACATCCTCTCGACGATTCCCACATAGCTCTTGTCGGATACGCACCCGATACCCTCCCGAAGGAGGCGGACTCAGAAACCGATACGTAGGCGTCCGAAGAGGGCTCCCCCCCACCACCCCCTCCCATATCCCATCATCCTCGTAATCTACCTGTCTCTTATACACATCTGACGCTGCCGA
>JANZYW010000113.1 GCA_026413325.1 Bacteroidia bacterium
CCCTATCGGGAGGTCTCCTACATGGGTATTATGAGTCTCCTCGTTCCGCCCGCCTATACCTCAGTGACATGGCTGCTGAGCGGGGGGTAGATCTGGTATACTTGACGGGGGAGGCATGGGGCACCCAGTGGGGCTTTTTCCCTGCTGGAAGGCAGTCTGGTAGCCGAGTGGGATGGCTGCTGGGGTTTCGTTGGAATGCTTCTGCTTCTACCTTTCAGCCGATAGGGTACCGGCCCTATTTCGGGGTGGGGGCTCGTGACAGTGTGGGAGTGTTGGGGATGGCCTATGACAGTAGCCGGGCCCAGTTTTACCTCTTAGGGGAGGCTATTGACAGTCTCTTCCGGGGTCCTCTCTGGCCTACAGGAGCTCAAGATACGGTGAGACTCTCTCCGAATGTTTCCGATCCGTATCGCTTGTGGCTGGGTCGTCTGGACTGGTATCGGGTGGATATCGATAACCCATCGCTCTCTGCCTGCATCCCTGATACACTGGTAGGGCCTTTTTCTGCCCGTCTCACGGGGAGCGAACCAGCGAGCTGGTCAGGTAGGTATGAGTGGTTACCTAAGACAGTTGAGGCTCGTTACTTTCCTTTTCAACAAGTGGCCCAGCGAGTAGCCCTCCACTGGAGTACGAACACAGCTACAGAAGGGAGGCGAACCGTCGTCTTTCCTCATCTTGTCGTTTCCGGGCGGTTTGGAGCAGGACGCTATTTCCTGACCCGGCAACTTCCCACCTTACCTTCCCAATGGGCAGATGTGATAGATACCCTCTGGCTGCACCCAACAGGAACCACCATTCCTCATTTAGGGCGCTTTGGAGCCTTTGCAAATGCTCGGGCTGTGGTGCGCTATCTAGGGTCCGTCACAGCTTTCACCCCTGCACATCTTGCTCCTATCCCCTTTTATCGAAAAGATTTATTTCGCTTCGGTCTCATACGGGGGATAGACTATGCTCCATGGGAGGGAGGAAAAGAAAAGATACACCTCTTGGAAGAAGAAGGGGGGCAAAAGTATTGGTATCAGATAGACCTGAGAGAGGGAGGGCTCGCATCTCGCCAGCTCGTACCTTCTACCTATAAGGGGCTTTTTTGGGATCCCGTTCGAGGGAGAGTACTCTTTCTTGGACCGAATAACCTGTATGAACCGAATGGAGGAGGTCTTTTATGGACTCCTTCCGTGCAAGTGCAACTCACTCGAGGGGCGTATCCCTTGCGGTGCGATTCTTTATGGGTACATGAGCTTGTCACGGCTATAATATCCCCAGTAGAAGGGGACGTTCTCTTTATAGGTACCACCTATCCTTTCACCGGGTCGAACGTGGGTTTATGGCGAGTCTCTTTTGTTTCTGACAGTGCATGGAGAGTAGCCGGGGGAGGCTCAGGATGCGCCCAGGATGGCGTAGGGGGAGGGGTCGTCATAGCCGCCTCTCAGCTTTCTACCCTTGCTGCGGAAAGAGATACCCTGTACTGGATAGAGCTATCATCGGGCTGCCTTCCCTCTCCTACCCGTTGGCTCCTACGAAAGGCCTTTCCAGTGGGGGGAAACACCCGTTCGTATCAGGTTCAGACAATAGACACTTTCCCTGTGGGACCTTATGTCCCAGGTCCACTCCGCTTTGAGCCGCTACCCCATCGGGCTTTGCTTTTCTGGGTGCCTGTGGGTCCGGAATGGAAGCTCGTCAGATATCGACTACCTATCCGTCAGGTAGATACGCTAATTGGCTGTGGAGGTACCGACTGCTGTTTGTATGGGCTAAGTGATTTTGTACGAGTTTCGGGGGGACAGGCCCCCTCCTTTGCGGCTCTAAGGGGGGGAAGCTATGTATTTGGCGGAGAAGGCGAGCTTCGCATTGCTTTACCCAGCTATGCTGTGAATGACCAGGACACACTTCTGGCAGAAGGGCCGCTTTCTTCAGCCGGTCTGACCAGCTGGGGAGGAGGGCATCTGGCAGATACGCTGCATCTGACTCCGCCCTATTCTGGTGTAGCAGGGGAAGATTCTACTCGCATTGCGCCGGTAGCCGCAGGCTGTGGGCGCTCCCACAGCCTGTATTACGGGGCCTATCGTTTCCCTGTTTCCTCGGTTTCTATCATCGCTCCGGATAGCGTTTGTCTGGGCAGTGTGTTTCACAGTCATGTCGAGTTCGCTTCGGATCATTTCATAGAGGGATGCAGGATACTCTCTCCCTTTCGAGAAGTTCTTTCCAAGCATGGATACCTGTATGAGCTAAATGCAAGCCCATGGGCCAAACGATGGAGAGCTCGGGCTTCAGGTCACGATACCTTACAAATATTGCAAGCTAATCGGTGGAGATGGCTTTTCCCTTCAACAGGAGGGGTCAAGCCTATACGTATCCTTCAAGGGCACCGCATCCGATTTCAAGTTGCCTTAGAGGGAAGTCGGATTATAGGTCCGACATCTCAGTTTCTCCGTCCGCATCATTTTCTCACGCGGCGGCTTTTTGCTCAGTACAGTGAAGGGATGAGTGGAGTTTCTTCCGATTCTCTGTGGCGGCTTCCTCGTCCACGGGAGGATTCATTGGTTCAGAACTGGGAAGCAGCACTGACGGTTCCTCTATTAGGGCCTTGTCCTGGGGCAGGGGAGTGGTTTTGTGATGCTATCTGGACGAGTGTAGCCCGGGTAGAAGTCTATGAAGGGGCTCAACCTCTTCCTGTAGAGATTCTATACGTCTTGATAGACACGGCGGGGCGTCTCTATCCGTATAGGGCTCCTCTGGGTCCTATAGGATTCTCCTCGGGAATGGGGGATACCTTGCATTTCTGCCGCTGTGATCTGACGGCATCCAAGTATTTTGTCATTCGCACTCCACATCACCTTCCTCTGTATACGCAGGCGTTTTCTCTACCAGTACGAGATATAGGTCAAGCAGACTCTTATGATTTGACAGACCCGACTTACCTTCGAGGGATTCCAGGTGTACATTATACGTTGATACCAGACAGCACCCTTCCTTCCCTTAGGATGCGGGCGGCAGCGTGGGCGGGAAATTGTGCAGACGTGCAAAACGGCTTCGTTCCAGGGCCTCACCACGATGCTGGAGTGATAAATGCAGCGGACTTAGAATTTTTCCTGAGGAGGAATGGGGTAACCAGTGGATTTTCGTGGGCAGACCTAAACGCAGATGGAGTAGTAGACAGTGAGGACGCGATTCTTTTCCTTCTTAATCAAAATGCACTACGGAGGAGTGTGGGTCCGTAGCATGGGTAAGGTTCTTTTGGAGAACGGTTTGCTGGCTGGGGAAAATAGAAGTGATTATGTACACACATAGCATACGTATTCAAGCAGGGTTCTGGGTATTCCTGACAATCTTCGTATTTCTGGGGGTAGGATGTAACCCTTTTTACATGGGGCGAGTTCGGGACTGGCGTCCGTCCGAGATCGAGCTGCCTAATGGCGTGAAGAAAGTGGCTTTGGTAAATCGCAGTGCGATCCCTGAGGCAGATAGGAAGCGGATCATGGAGGAATATCAAAAGCGGGGCGTAGTGGAAGGGGCTATCTACGGGGCATTGCGCGGAGGGGTATCGGGAGCGGCGTATGGAGCTACAGGAGGGGCGGTATCTGGCATTTTGGACGAAAAGTGGTTGGAGCGTGCCCCACAAGCTTCTCTCAGAAGGCTTCATGAC
>JANZYW010000114.1 GCA_026413325.1 Bacteroidia bacterium
AGATGTGTATAAGAGACAGCTCTTGCACAGGGAGATAAAATATCGACTGGTTGAGTGGGCCAGGCATCTGGAGAAACCGGTTGGATACCGTATGTTCTTTGCGCCTGCTCCAGCTGATGGGCAGATAGGTCAGTGGCAAAGAGAAGGCTTCCTTCTTTATGCAGAAGCTCTACTAAGGCCATTCCCACCTTGCCTAACCCCTGCACCAGTATCTTGACCCCTTTTAAGGACTCCGTACCCGTGACTCTTTTCCATGCAGCCTTCATCCCTAAGTATACGCCATAAGCAGTGACGGGAGAAGGGTCCCCACTGCCGCCCATTTCTTCGGGAAGTCCCGTGACGTAATTAGTTTCCATGCGAATATACTCCATGTCTTTTACGGAAACTCCCATGTCTTCAGCGGTGATATAGCGTCCTCCCAGACTCTCTACAAACTGACCAAAGCGTCGCAGCAGGGCTTCTGACTTGATCTGGAGAGGATCTCCGATAATGACCGACTTACCACCTCCTAAGTTGAGACCACTGATGGCGGCTTTGTAGGTCATGCCTCGAGAGAGACGGAGTACATCGGTCAAGGCTTCCTCTTCCGAGAGGTAAGGCCAGAAACGAACTCCTCCAAGAGCAGGTCCTAACGTTGTATCGTGAATCGCAATGATGCTCTTTAGTCCCACGCTTTCATCGCTACAAAAAATTACCTGTTGGTGCCCGAAAGCAGATAAGGTCGGAAAGAGACTCATACAAGTAGAGAAGAAGGGGTTTTTACAGAGAGGAGCTCCATTTCTGGGAAAAAGAACGCGATTTCGCGTCGGGCGCTTTCGGGACTATCGGAGCCATGGACTGCATTCTTTTCAATGTTTTGAGCAAAAAGAGCTCGGAGGGTGCCAGGTTCAGCTTTGGCAGGGTCTGTCGCTCCCATGAGTTCTCGATAGGCACTTACGGCATTTTCTTTCTCTAAGACGAAAGCGATAATAGGACCAGAGGTCATAAAGCTCACTAAGGAATGAAAAAAAGGCCGTTCTCGGTGCATGTGATAGAAGGCCTCCGCTTGAGCTGGAGTGAGATGAAGCATTCGCAAGCCTATTATGCGGAAGCCTGCTTGAATAATCTGATCGAGGATCTTGCCGATGTGACCTGCCTCGATGGCATCTGGTTTGATGAGGCCTAAGGTGCGTTCCAGCCGATTCATGCTCGGCAAAACTACGAGTTTTCGGCGGCTGCTCCGTAGGTTTGCAGAATGGCATGGATTGTGGATGTACGGGGAAGAGAAATTTTGGACTCTCGGGGATATCCTACCGTGGAGGCAGAAGTTATCTTGGACACGGACCATGTGGGCCGAGCCGCTGTTCCTTCGGGTGCTTCTCGGGGTTCTCATGAAGCATGGGAGCTACGAGACGGAGAGGAAAAACGCTTCGGGGGAAAGGGCGTTCGTCGAGCAGTGGAGCATATCCATGAACTGATCCGACCTGCTCTCGCTGAGATGTCTGCTATCGATCAAAGAGCCATAGATGCGAAGCTCATCCAACTCGATGATACTTCCAATAAAGCTCGTTTAGGAGCAAATGCGATGTTAGCAGTCTCTTTAGCTACAGCGAGAGCGGCTGCGCAAGCGGTAGGCTTACCTCTTTATCGATATATAGGAGGGATTCGTCCCCACAAGCTTCCCGTTCCTTTAATAAATATCCTCAATGGAGGAAAGCATGCAGATAATCCCCTCGATGTGCAGGAGTTTATGATCGTACCTGTGGGGGCCACCTGTTTTCGTATCGCTTTAGAGTGGGCAAGTGCAGTTACCTTGGCACTGAAGGATTTATTGAGAACTCAAGGCCTATCTACCAATGTAGGAGACGAGGGTGGATTTGCTCCCTCCCTGCGGGATAATACAGAGGCGATCGAACTTATTCTTTTAGCGATAGAGAAAGCAGGTTTTACTCCTGGCAAGGATATTTCTCTGGCGTTAGACGTCGCTGCTACGGAGTGGTACGATTCAGATATCCGAAAATACAGACGATTCAAGTCTACGGGAGAGCAGCTTTCCACCGAGCAGATGATCCAGCTCTGGATAAGCTGGGTACAGCAGTATCCGATATTTTCATTAGAAGATCCCCTGGCAGAAGAGGACTGGGAAGGGTGGGCTGCTCTGACTCAGGCGATAGGAGACCGAGTCCAGTTGGTGGGAGATGATCTGTTTGTCACTCATCCTGGGCGACTCCGACAGGGCATACGAAGCGGCGTAGCAAATGCCATCCTCATCAAACCCAACCAGATAGGCACGCTGACCGAGACCCTGGATGTGATAGCTATCGCTCATCGAGCTGGTTACCGTACCATTATCAGCCACCGAAGTGGTGAAACAGAGGACACTTTTATAGCGGATCTTGCGTTGGCTACAGATGCCGGCCAGATCAAGACAGGTGCACTTGCCCGTACCGATCGGGTAGCGAAATATAACCAGCTCCTCCGCTTGGAAGAGGAGTTAGAAGGGATTGCCACCTATGGTCTCTAAAAAACTTTCTCGCTGGTTATACAATCCCTACCTGTGGGTTACGGTCGGAGCCTTGCTTTGGCTCGGCTTCTTGGACAGCTATAACTGGCTTGAGCAGCGACGTCTCGCAAGGCGGATTCACCAGATGCGAATGCAACTTAGCTTTTATGAGCGCGAAATCGCTTCCCTACGGGAAGAAGAAAAAGCCCTCCAGAAAGATTCTTATACGCAAGAGTATCACGCTCGGAGATACTATTGGGTGAAAAGACCTACAGAAAAACTCTATATCCTTCAAAAAACACGGGGGAAGGAATAGTTTTTCCTTCCCCCCATGACAAATCGCAGGATAGGTTATTGAATGAGCAGGCGGAAGCTCGTGTTGTGTTCGTTGCTCTTTACTTCCATCAGGTAAAGGCCTGAGGGGAGAGGAAGAGTCAATCGATGCGTATCTCCTCCCATCAGTTCTGTGTGATAGTGACAGCGACCTAAGACGTCCTTTACCTCTACGCGATAGGGTACGGTGCTCGGCAGTTGAAGATATACTGTGCCCGAAGTGGGATTGGGATATAAGATGGGTATTCGCTCTGCTAAGGAGGAAGCCGCTGTGGTTCTGGCGCCAAAATTCAGGTAAAAGGTATACCTACGACCCTGAGCCGTTCGGGCATTGGGACGGGGATTCACACCATACACCAGCGAGTACAGGCCAGGCTGGGTTGGGTATAGGCACGTCACGGATGTCACCCCACTATCCAGAGGAACTCCCGTAGGGCTGTAATAAGTCCACCACCAGCCATATACACTGTCTGGATG
>JANZYW010000115.1 GCA_026413325.1 Bacteroidia bacterium
ATCCCTCTCCATGCATTTATCATTCAGGACATGCTGGAGATAGGCTTCCTTATGCGGGGCGAGATTATTTGGGTGAAGGAAGGAGGAGGTGCGCCTTCTACCGCCTGGGGCTCGTGGAAGTCCGCCCAAAATCCCGTCATCCGGGATGAGCATGAATATATTCTGCTATTCTCCAAAGGCACTTATAGCCGCACTAAACTTCCCCATAAGCAAGACACTATGACGCAGGAGGAATTTCTCACTTATACTCGGAGTGTATGGTATATGCGTCCAGCTTCGGCAAAGCAAATAGGCCATCCTGCCCCCTTTCCCGAAGAGCTTCCCTATCGGCTTATTCAGCTCTACACTTTTGCCGGGGAGGTAGTATTAGACCCTTTTATGGGCAGTGGGCAAACGGCAATAGCGGCGATTAGGGCAGGGCGGTATTTTGTGGGGTATGAGGTAGAAGAGGGGTATATACGACTGGCTCGGGAGCGGATCGAAAGCGAAGCCGAGTTACCCCTGCTGGGCGAAGGGTAGGATGGAAGATGTCCCAAGAGAAAAACAGTGGGATACTGAGGTCGCTAACTCAGCTCTAAGCTAATGGCTCGCTTCTCAGTCGTTAGGCTGCAACTCCACCATTTGTCATTCCTTTCTTCGGGAAAAGTCCAACATATCCAGTTTGACCTTTATTATATACGCAAAGCTTTTAAACGGGGTGGCATCGTGCAGAGGAGGTTCTAAGAGGGTCATGGGTATAATCAGGGCGCTCCCTGTGGGGGAAACGAGCAAGAAGTCTTTCCGAAGAGACATAGGCTGTACTGACCTGTAAGCTGTCAAGGTAGCCTAATAGGACTTGTCTTCAGCTTTTCCCAAACCTTGTTGTCAATGCTGGCCTTCCCGATAGCATTGCGCGGGGCTTAGAGTATGATGGATTTATCCCCATTTTGGTTAGCATTGTCCAAACCCAGCAGAAAGAGTTGGAACGCCTGCGTCAGGAAAACACCCTTCTCATCAATCGCCTAAATGCTTTAGAGGCTCGTCTGGGTACTAAGCCTGAGTGATTTCTTTTTTTTCTGCTTCAGACGGGGAAGGGAGGCATAGGCCTCCCTTCTATTTTTTGTCATATCCTTATCAAACTCGTTGCGATCTTCAACTCTCTATCCGAAAAGCAGTATTAGCTCCTTTTGTGTTTTGTAGTCTTTACTGCTTCCCCCACAGCTGTCTCTGATCCCATCACTGCCAAAGCAGCCCTACGCGAACCCTGCATTTGAAAGCTAACAGAGCCCCTTCTGCAGAATGGAGAAGCTTTTTCTATAGCCCTAGGGGGTACAGGCTATGCCACTCCCTTCACTGGCGTACTTGACAGTCTTATTGTGGGTGCAAAATGTCAGAATATGGACGGCGATGCCAGGGGCCAAACTGCATATTATCGGCTCTGCTGGAGTGGGACGGAGTATTTGATAGACAATCCTGAAATCAAGTTTAGAGGGGATGGGGTGGGACACATGTCTATCTTCGGGCCGACGGTCGGACGGGCTCGGCTTTCTGTATCTCGCAGTTCTTCAAGAGCATTCCTGGGAGGAAGCGCAAGAGAATCTCCAAGGGAGGTCGGCCCAGCTCTACACACGAGATATAGGGATCCACAGAGGTAAGCATCCCTGGTGTCAAGTACGGAAAGCAGGAGGAGGAAAAGTCCAATGAAATGAGTTGCTCAGAGGATCCCTTTCCGATCCGATTCACAGAAGCTTAGTCCTTCCTACAATTAGCCCATCTTTAGCGGCTGAAATGTTGCGTCTACCTATCAGGTCGAGGGAGAAATCACCCATCTCCCCTGCATCATTCAGCGATCGGCCGCAAAGAGTATGCTGCCTCTTTGCTTTTCGGTCCAGAAAGGGGTATCTGTCTTTCGACATGTATTTGCCATACTCGTTCTGTGCAAACCGCCATCTACTGGCCTGCTTCGCCGTCTCGTGTGGGCGCAGAATGTCGGAATAGGGGCATCTACGCCGTCTCATCGTTTGTATGTAGTTGGAACGGGACGCTTTGACGATGCCTTAGCACAGGAAGCTACTGGCATATCGTAGTACGAGCAGTAGATAACGACAAGCTCCAGTTCTACCGCTGGAGTAGAGCGAATTGGCTGCATGTAATCTCTATGGACTTAGATGCGAATGTTGGAGTCAGCACAGCCAACCCGACGGAACGACTCCATGTGCAGGACAATCTTCGGCTGCAGGAGGCATTCATGCCCAATACCCCCCCGGGCGTCATCGGAAACCTTTCCCTCTCGACAGGTGCAGATGAGGGACAGGCATGAGAGCCCACTACAGATACATGGGCTCAGGGAGTAGGCGCCTTCTCGTTCTGGCCTGGGGATCCTGTGAACAGCCTCTACCCCCTACCAGGGTGCCATCAAATCGGGTACGATCGAGTATGGCGTGCCGACCTGGGGCACGCACCTCTTCTATCCGGGTGCGCAGTAGGCTTTTATCATCAGTCCCACTACTCTGTGGCATGCAAATGCAGAAGGCAATGCAACCTTCCCTGTATTTTTTAGGGAATCTGTGGTGGTGCGTACCACGGGGTCTTTTCCTCAAAGAGGCACCCTTTTCTTCTTCGGAGGGAGGGGCAGTTTTTCTATAGCCCGGACCCGATGCTCATGTACCCCATCTATTTCGCAGATGATTTTACGAGTCCTCCTTTTGCCTTTCGTCTGCGACTGCATTTAGAAGATAATGGCAGGGCTATTGGTGCGGCAAACGAGGGCTTTTCCATCTTGGGGGGCTCTTGTGCGATTCGGCCCTTTTGTTTGACTTCGTGACCGACGGGCAAGCGTATAAGCCGGGGGTGGTGCTTGGGCTACTCTCTCCGACTGGAGGACCAAACGCGATATCTCCCCCTATTCTCGGGGACTGAGAGAGCTACGAGCTCTGAATCCCGTGCGGTATCGATATAAACCTGGATATTTTCCTGCGCTGCAAGAGCGTTGGTATGTGGGCTTGATTGCTCAGGAAGTTCAGGCGGTCTTCCCTGATATCGTGCATCGGTATAAGCTCCAGATCCCCGGTGATAAGATAGAAGAAACTGTGGCGATTGCTCCTAGTGAACTGACGTACTTGCTCATCAACGCTATGAAGGAGTTAGATGAGCAAGTCCAGCGCTATGAGAAGCTTCTGCGTGAGATGTAGGCTCGTTTAGAGCATATGGAGGCGAGAGGCGAAAGAGATAAGGGGAAAAGCCTTCATGGTACAGTAGAAAGGAGGATGCTGCCCCCATACGCAATAGCAAAAGGGTCAGCCAGAACGACTATTTCGGTAAGATAGCTCCTTTACCGCTTAACCACAT
>JANZYW010000116.1 GCA_026413325.1 Bacteroidia bacterium
GGTCCACACAGTGTGAAGGACCTGTCGTTCTTCCAGGAGCCGGAGGAGCTTTTGGCCCCATCTCCCAGCTCCCAGTAAAGCGATAAACCTCACAGGCCGATGATAGGTTTCTGACGAGGATACTTAACGGTAAATCGAAAGGTTTTTTCCCATACCTCCCCTGGCTGTAGAGTAAAATCCCAACGCAGCTGACCCCTTTCTGGGTCCAGCGTGGCATTGCCAGAGTCAGTGAGTTCGACCTTGATTTCGGAGTTACGGCTTACAGGTATTCGATCCCAGACAGTGAGTCGGATAGAGGTCGGATAACTATGAGATACATGAAGGGTATAAGCGAACTGGCGATGAACCGTACTGCTGCCGAGCCGGTTTTCTTGTCGGTTAAGAATCTCTACCCGTCGAACATATATTTTCTCTGAGCGTCCTAAGTCTAACCATAAGGTATCCTCTCGGAAGGAAGGAGGCCAGGAGAGGGTAGCCACCTCTTGTCCTTCTACTTCTACCGTAGCAGGAGCAGTTTCCCAGAGCGTAAGCCCGCTCAGAGGCAAGGCAGCTCGTAGATAGGCCTGGGTTTCTGTGGGGGCATTTATGAAAAACTGGAAAGAGGCGTCCAGGGTATCTTCTTTCAGGAAGAACTGTGTCCAGCGACCTCCCGCAGGTACAGTCTGAGGCCCTAAATCATACGTGCGGGAGAGAAGCTGCTCATCGATGACGGGCAGGGGGGGAGCCATCACCTCCTCCTGTTCCGACCTCTCTTCACTGCCATCCTCAGTGGCCTTCGCTGCCATCTCCTCCACCATCCCAGGGGCAGCCGGAGCGGCATATCGTTGACTTCGGAACGGGTAGGGAGGGGGAGCTATATCGACATACCAAGGATGGAAAGGAGGCATTTCTCCTCGACGACCTGGTTGAGCAGAGGAAAGTGTGAGGGGTAGCTGCCGCCAGTCTTCCCCTGAGAAATTTTGTACTTGTGCCCATCGCTGTATGAGTACCTTACTGGCTCCAGGAAGGGCTCGGATTCGATATCGCAGTTTCCATCCCGCCTGCGGACCTGATAGTTCGACTCGGATGGGTACGACTTCTTTCTGGGGGCTCCAGTAGGTAATGAATAAGGCCGCTCGAGTCTGCACTAAGCCTTGCAAGCGACTCTCGTAGATTTTTCTCCAGCGAGCGAGCGTATCTTGCCAACTCTGTATTCGTTTCTGAAGAGGAGCTTTTTCTGCTAAAAGGCGGCTGAGCTGGCGCTCGACCAGAAGAAGATATTTTTCTACCTCCTCTGAACGAGTTGGGCCCTCTTCTCCCCCTAACTTTTTATTTTCTAAAAGAATACTCTCTTGCGTTTGCAGGATAGTGAGCCGGTGCTGGAGCTGGCTTATGCTACTTTCCAGTGAATCTATCTTTCTACGGAGAAGCACTACATCTGAGGGTTCACCCCTCCA
Organism: Bacteroidia bacterium; assembly: GCA_026413325.1. Lineage (GTDB taxonomy): Bacteria > Bacteroidota > Bacteroidia > SpSt-205 > SpSt-205 > SpSt-205. The sequence goes on from JANZYW010000116.1 coordinate 1,437, forward strand.
GGTGGGGGAGAGAGGCTCCACAGCAGTTTGTACAATGTATCCCTTAGCTGAAGAAGGAAGGGAAACCCGTACGCTCTGGGGGTGTGCTCCAGGGGGTAAGTCAGCCCAGACCAGATGGGTAAGCCCTTTTTCCACAGATAGGAGGCCTGAGTAAGAATACAATCCCCCAGCGGGATAGACAGTTACACTGGATAAATGTAGAAGAAGGGGGAGGAGGGTATCCATCTCAGCAAAGGTAGAGGGATTCATGAGTAGAGAGGGAGAAACACACACATGTTTCGACCTCATGCGTAGAAAAAGGTTAGGTAAATGGCGTGGGTATATTCGGCAATT
>JANZYW010000117.1 GCA_026413325.1 Bacteroidia bacterium
GACAGGGATCGAGGGGGCTTCAGGGGCTTCTTGTCCGAGAAGCTGGGGAGAATAGAGGGAGCTCAAGAAGGCGGTGAGCCATATGAGATTCCTTATAGGATGGACCTGCAGGTCTCTCTTACACAAGCTGTGTGTTCGCTCGGGGCGAAAGTCAGAAATCAGTCTAATCTTCATCGTCATAAAGGTTGGTTCGTTTCGGTTTTCAAATGAGTAGGTTGCCTGAGCTAAGCTCAGGCAGAGTCATGGCATAAAAGTCCCTTCTGCAAGTTTAGGAGCGGTAAAGACGGCTCCCTGTAGCAAGATAGTATGAGTCAGGCGCGAGACGGCGGGTGCGCTTGCCGCCAGAAGTAGCGCATGAGCGAGCCCAGCGTAGAGAGGCTGCGTTCGGTGTAGAAGGCATGAGCTCGCATGGCGCCGCGAAAATACGTCTTGTCCCAAATATGAAGAATCTTTTACCCCCCATTAGGGGATTGCATACCAATCCCAGGCCGGACGAATAGTCTTCTTTTCTTACAGATATGTGCGCAAATAATACAAAAAAGCGGTTCGCATGATCCGAATCGGTAACTTTAAGCTATTAATATTGTACGGATGCATCGCTTTTTTTCCATTGGTTTGCTTGTATGTGCCTTATCGGCGCAAACAACTTCCTTAATCAATGGAACAGCTGAAGGTTCCTTCGAAGGCGCAGGTACTTTTTGTAGTGGAAGTGGCACCATCGCAGGATGGACGGTCGTGAATGGGAACCCCTTTACGGCTGACTGGGCCGTGGGCTCGCAGGTCGGGGCTGCGCACGGCAACAATAGCATCTTTATAGCGATTAATGCCATCTGCACCCAGGCAGGCTATCCTGCTAATCCCTCTTATTTTCATTTTTATCGAGACATTACTCTCCCTACCGGCCAGCCTCATGTGAAGCTTACCTTGAAGCTACAAGGCTCCCTTCGCATAAACTCTACGACCGGGGAACGGGCAGACATTTTGCGGGTGTTCCTCGCCTTCTCTACCTATACTCCATCGGCGGGCAGCGATGTAAGCTCCTCGTACTGGATAGCCAACTTTTTCCAACTCTTCATCCCCACCAGACAGTGGCGTACTTTCAATATCCCCCTAAACTGCCTTCAAGGAGGGCAAACGTATCGGTTGATTTTTACCTACGTCCGAACGAATGTTACTGCCAGTCCACCCAGTGCAGCCCCTTTTGTAGCAATAGACTCGATTGCAGCGATCTCCTCATATCCTGGTTTTAGAAGGAAGTGGCTGCTGGGGGAATATGTCCATAACTGCTCCTATAACACCGGTACTGGTTCCTATTGGTGGGCTTCCCTTTAGTAGTGGTGCGGGAGATATGAGCGGGGCTCAGGACCTTTACAGAAGACCGCGTACCCCTCCGTGTGGGATGATGGGGGGAGGAGTAGGAATGACCCTAAACCCAGAGAAAGGATGGACTTTTACCGCACCCACCCACGGCGAAGTGACAGTAACCCTGGAAGCGAGTGGAAATAGTCCTCTCCACCTCTTCGTATACGAAGGGAGCATCGGTAATCCCTGTACAGGTCAAACTCCCAACTTGGAATGCAAAGGAGAAAGCCAGGCCTCTCCCCCCTTCATCTCTACGGCAAGCGTGACCTTCTGCGTAAGACCTAACACCACATACTATGTCTTTGTGGAGGGATCCAATACGGCGAGTTACACAAATCTCCAGGTTTCAGCTATCACTCAATCAGGACAGTGTGGAACTTCAGCGACGATGGCGGTAAAAGACGCATCCATGCGCCTGCATACAAAAGGGGGAAATCTGTACATAGAATGCCCCCTCTCGATGGGAAGCAAATCCGTACTGATTTACGACTGTATGGGGCGATTGGTATATGAATCAACCTTTATAGATGAGAAACTGGAGATAGATGCAAATCAATGGGGCAAGGGCTTGTATCATGCTGTAGTTCAGGAGGGAACTCATGAAGTAGTTTCCCAAGCTTTCCTTCTCGGTCAATAAGGGAAGTGTCCTTTGGCTATTCCGAATTCCCTCGCATATGTTTCGTGGTGCAGTCCTTCTCCGCTTCTTTTCTCACCATTTTGCACCCCCCCTTGCTGTACTTGAGAATGAGTACAAAAGGTAAACAAAGTAACTTCCAAAGAAACCCAAAATAGTTTCATACTTGTGTGTGTATGTGGCGATTCACTGCCTATAGGTTAGTCAGCTGCCAGGCTTATCATCTGATAGTATCTCTCATGTACGCCCAGTCTTTACCGCCTAAGCCCCCTTATTCTTACGCTGTCAAACAGCTACATTGTGGCCACAGCCTCACAGATCCTCTTTTTACACCCTGGCCTGGACAATGGTGCGGCTTAGTGGGTTATCTAAATGGCATGGCAGGCTGGCAGGTGCGAGGCCATTTAGTGGGAGACGCTACGCTCCCTGGGGCCTGGATACGCTTTCATTGGGATACCTCACAGGCGTGGTGTGGACAAGACCCGGCTCCCTGTTATGGTCCTAACCTCCGTCCGCGAGATGACATCCACCTCTGGGATGTCCTCATTATCACGGAAAACTACGAAGGTCCCATGAACTTGAATGCCCACCAGTCGCGCGAACATCTCCTCTATTTCGTTCAAAATTCCTGGCAGTGGGGGGATAGCGGAAGGGGAGCCCCTACTCTCCTTTGGACAAACTGGGCGGGTATAGATGGCTCTCCTTTTTACTTTGGAGATACCTATGGGATCCCCGCAGCGACAAATGGAAGTGCTTCTGGCTGGCGACAGCTCATGGATAGTTTAGAAAGCGGATGGCAGGCTATGCAGGATTACGCCAATGCCCACCGACCCAGCGGTTGCCCACCCGTATACATCATCCCAGGAAACCGAGTCATGGTCCGACTATACGATGATATCCAGCGAGGCATAGTACCAGGGATTTCTCATATTGGGCAACTTTTCACGGATGGCGTACATGCAAATGATACCTGTGCCTATCTCGTCACGCTTATCCACTATGTCTGCCTCTTTAATGCAAATCCCATCGGACTCAGGAATGAGCTCTTGCCTGGCATTGTAATACCCCAGCCGTTAGCCTCTTATTTTCAGCATATGGTATGGGACGCAGTGACCCACTACCCCCGTAGTGGACTAAGCTATTTATCCGCCGAACTGCAGCACTCCCTACCTACTGACTTTGAAGTATATCCC
>JANZYW010000118.1 GCA_026413325.1 Bacteroidia bacterium
AGCTTTCGTCGCCAGTATCGGTTTCCCAGAAGAATTCGCGGTCTCCACTGAGGCGCGACGCGAACCGGAAGAGTTGATCAGTGGTCCGATCGAGTTGCCACCTCTCCACGACTTCCAAGAAGAAGTTCTACAGAGCATCGAGAGCCTCCTCTCCTCGGGTTCAGGGCGTCGCCGTGCAGTGATTAGTCTGCCAACCGGTGCTGGAAAGACACGTGTGACTGTCGAAGCTGCTGTGCGATTAGTGCTCAAGCCTGAAGCTCAGAACCGCAGCGTGCTCTGGATCGCGCAGACCGACGAGCTGTGCGAACAAGCTGTACAAGCTTTCCGGCAGGTCTGGGTAAACCTCGGAGCGCAGAATACAGATCTACGCATCATTCGGCTCTGGGGAGGCAACCCCAATCCCTATCTCCCCCAGGACCCCAATAGCCCCTTCGTCGTAGTCGCCAGCATTCAAACCTTGAATAGCCGACTGGGCATGGGTGCATTAGCATGGCTGCAAAAGCCTGGTTTGGTCGTGGTAGATGAGTGTCACCATGCGATTACTCCAAGCTACACGAATCTACTGCGATGGTTAGATGCAGAAGCGCCACGTCCTGGCCAGCAGCCCAAAGAGGAACCGCTGATTCTTGGACTCAGCGCAACACCCTTCCGCACGAATGATGAAGAAAGCCAACGCCTTGCCCGGCGCTTTGACAATCGCTGGCTCCCAGCGAATCAGGAGTCTTTATACAAGCGGTTACGCGATAAGGGTGTCCTCGCACAGGTTCACTTAGAACCTCTTGAGTCCGGCGTTGAACCATCAGCTGATCTCATCGAGACGTTGATTTCGCTCTTGAAAAAAGGAGAAGGTATTGACTTTGAGAGGAAACTTGAGGAACTAAACAGGTCGCTTGCTGAAAATAAAAGGCGTAATGAACTCATAATTGAACGCATCAAGAACGCACAGGAAAAATCCATTCTTCTATTTGCCAACTCCGTGTTCCACGCCGAAGAAATGTCTGCTCGGCTGAATCTTGAGGGTATTCCAGCTGCACCGGTCAGTGGAGAGACACCTACCACGGCTCGTCGATATTTTCTTAACCGTTTCCAACGAGGCGAAATCCGAGTCTTGTGCAATCACACTGTCTTAAGCACGGGTTTCGATGCTCCCAAAACGGACTTGATCATCATCGCTCGGCAGGTCTTTAGCCCTGTACGCTATATGCAAATGGTCGGGCGTGGCCTGCGTGGCCCAAAGAACGGCGGCACCGCCCACTGTCGAATCGTAACCGTACTGGACAACTTAGGCAGATTCCAGGATAGGCACCCCTATCACTACTGCGAAAAGTATTTCAGCAGCGTCAAATAGATCGTGTATTCCAGGCTTCCTCCTATCCCCAGCCGAACTGGAGCCGCAGACAACCTACCCTTGCCTTCCTCCGGAGAGAGTACATGTTTTTTGCATCCTATTCAAACCTCTTTTGCGGTGCTTCAGAATGAAGAAAAAAGCCATTGTAGACAAGTAGACCCGCAAAAGATTCTGAAGCGGCTCATGCGTATCCTTTCCTTAGCTCCTCTTTTGGCGGGCACCCGTGGGTGGGAAGGGAGGAGCCTAACAGAGAGAAACATAGTATTCGTACCTTGTGAGGACTCTAAAACCTCACGAATATGAACTCCAAGTGCTGGTACTTTGCCTATGGCTCGAACATGCATATTCAGCAGCTGGAGGAACGCGTCGGACGTAAAGGTATAGTACGAAAGGTGGGTTATCTTGAAGGCTATGAAATAGTCTTCAATAAGCCGGCAAAAGCTAAACCAGATACCATCGGCTATGCGAACATACAACCCCGGGAAGGAAGTGTCGTCTATGGCGTCCTCTACGAGCTAACAGAAACAGAAATGGAACAGCTGGACCAATACGAAGGGGCTGGCCACCCAGAACATTACCAGCGAAAGAGAATGGAAATCAAAGTAGAAGGGGAAAAGCCAGTGGACGCATACGTTTATATCGCATATAAAACAAAAGAGGGGCTGCGTCCCACATCGAAATATCTAGAAACGATTATCGCAGGAGCGAGAGAAAACTCTCTGCCACGAGATTATATCCAGAAACTGGAGCAAATGGGGATGTAAAATGCGTCTTTCCTCTCCTTTCCAGCCCTGTAGAGTGATTTTTCTTTCTCTGAAGGATGCTCTTTTCTCCCGTCCGACAATCTTACTCGCCCAGCGGCCGTTTTGGAAGGGGGAAAGGAGGCTACCTCATCCTCCCTTTGCACCCCCATTGGATAGGCAGTATAGAAAAAGTAATCAGACAGCTACCTGGGTAGGACCTCTCTAACAGAGGGGTGCCTCCTAAGGTTTCAAATGCTGAGTGTTGCACACCTCTACCCCACGAAAGAACCTCGTGCGGATGGTTTAGTACTTTCTGAGGGCAGGGAAAAACCACGTTTTTTCCCTAACACATTTGACTAGATAAATATGCCACTTAGGGATAAGAATAGCAAAAAAAGGCAGGGATAGCCCCCACGTATCTTATCTTCTCTACCTTTGGAGCTATGACTTCTCTATTTCGTTCGCTCTGCATGAGCTTGAGCTTTGGCGTGCTCGCTTATGCACAATCTGGTGAGAGCATGGGGACAGCTTATCCCGTACCGATTTTCTCGAATGCTCCTACTATCGTGGGCAATCTTCGGGTGTGGGAATGGCACACCTACGACTCGACCCGCCAGCGTGTTAACAATCACAATCTCAGCACAGGGGCAGATGTAGTTTGGAAACTGGTCTTACCCTCCTGCTTAGATAGCTTAGAGGTGCATTTTTGCCCAGTGATTTTGGAGGCATCCCACCAGGGAATAAGCTGTTTGTCATAAACGCTTCCACGGGCGATACGACAGAGCTCCTCCAGGAAAGCTATGACAGCTACATGCAAACGTGGATCATCAACAAGCAGCTGCCTAACTGGATATGGCCGGGCTCAGCTTATATCCGAGGACGCAGTCAAAGTCTCCTACGTCGTAGTGGTACAGGAGGAGGTCTTGGCTCTCCTCTGTATGATACCCTTCGGTTGGCTGCAGGGGACACGCTGTACTTCCTCTTTACTCACGAACATGGAGGGGGGATAGG
>JANZYW010000119.1 GCA_026413325.1 Bacteroidia bacterium
CCATAAGTGTAGTCGTACGTGATGCTGGAGATGGTGAGAGAAAGCGTCATAGAGTTAGCCCACGGGGGAGTAGTGTAGGAATAAAAAAGGGCATGAGGACTCAAACCACACAAGACCCACTGAACTGGGCAAGGCCCCGTATTTCCAAAGGCGCACCCAGACCCAGAGGTGGGATCAGGGTAGGTACAGTAGCAATTTGACGGAGGAATCTGGCCATATGTTATGCCAAAACCTAGGAGAAAAGCCCCTAATACTTTACGACCAGACCTAAATACAAGATTTCGGCACGCCCTACGAAGGCTATTTCTCGCCGAAAGAAGAATTGGTGTCCTAATGGTTTTTGTCGGGATCATATTCTTCAGAGTTTGGGTTTCATTTGTGTGATAATCCCTCCTGAGAGTAGAGGGAGGGATATATGACTTTCTCTAACCGCTCCAGTCGCCGGCGCAGCTCTTTATTTTCTGATTGCAGGTGCTGATTTTCGATTCGGAGTCGTTGGATTTCTGAGTGGATTTCATCTACACTGCTTGCGAACTGCTCCAACAGAGACTGGTCTCGCTCATGGAGCTCTCGAATGGCATTTAGGGTAGCTATGTGTATCGGATATGCATCCAATGTATAGTATCCTGCAGGGGAGAGACGCACCGCCTCCGGAAAAACCGACAGGACTTCTTGCGCTAAAAAACCTATGTACCGTTCCTTTAGCACGGCGTCGCTGAAGGGGTAGCTTGCGTTCTGTCTGTAGCGGTACCAGACGGGACGTAGCTGTAGCAGCTTAGTGAGCCCTCTCTTGTAGGGACCTTCTACTTCCTTGAGGCGGGCATCAGAGATGGTAGTCCACGTGCCCCCACCTGGTTTGGCCGCACTGCCGTTAACTTCCAGAGTGAAGGTGGGATCGGTGGATACATTGACGCCCACATTTCCCGAAGCCATGATCCGTATCGCATCAGCGGTGGCGGGAGTGGTCCCTGCTCCATTCCAGCTGTAGTGGACGAACCGCACGCGATCGTCGAAGTCGTCACTCCAGTAGATGAGCAAGTCCTTGTCATTTTGAGTGGCGAGACTCCCATCTCGATCTGCTTCTACGATCCCAGCAGCATCCAAGCTACCAGTAGAATAAGGTCGGATACCTGGATAGGTCCCTGCTGGCATATTAGTACCTGCTGCATAGTCGGCATAGACGAGCAGACCATAATTGGTGAAAAAGGCACGAGTGGTGTTATTGACTCCTACCCGAAGGGGTTGATTATCGACCGTGCCGATAAAGTTGATGGTGGGGTTCGTGCCTAAGTTCCCCGTGAGAAGCCAGGCATTAGGGGCTGCTACCGCTTGCCACTGGGGTCCTGTCGCTGTCCATGTTAGGACTTGCCCTACTGCAGTGCCTGCGAGCCAGCTCGGCGGGGTACCCGCTCCCTGAGAAGTCAAAATAGCCCCTGCTGTACCCGCATTGCCTGCAGGCATAAAAGCTCCTTGCAAGTGCAGGTTTCCGACTACATGTAGGCGCTGCGCAGGTGTGGTCGTGCCTATCCCTAAGAAGCCCGTCTCGCTGAGACGCATATGCTCTGTGCCATTGGTACGAAAAGCCAGCGGTTGGTTATCTGTTGTTCCCACGAAATTTGCCGTAGGGGAGGTGCCGAGGTTACCCGTTAGGAGCCAAGCATTGGCTGCTGAGGGGGCGGGGGTGGAGACCCAACTTGTACCGTTCCATTGGAGGATATTCTCCTGCATTTACTCCCCCTAACGTGCCGAAGACACCTGCTGGGTCTACCGTGGCCAAGCGGGTGCCTGTTCCGCTGTAAGCTCGCACCCGGAGTCGTCCTCCTTCCACATCTAAGCGCTCAGTAGGAGCTGTGGTGCCAATGCCGAGGTTCTGCGCATTTGAAGTACACAGGAAGACGACAAGACATATGTGTCTCATCGTGATGCCGAAAATACTGTCAGGTTGCATATATCTTTAAGATATTACACCGCTAAGAAAGGATACGTTAGCATTGGACCTGGGTGAGGCTGTGCAACTCCCAGATGTCGCTCTTTGCCAGGCAACATAGGTGGTCATGGTATAGCTATTCTTCGCCAGCTTAGGTCCATCTGGTCTCGTACGATATAGAGCCCTGGTGGTAGTGAGTGAGAAAGTACTACAATCTCTCGCTCTATTTGCCATGTCTGAAGGATTCTCCCGTAAAGGTCCAAAACTTCCAAAGTTCGAGACGCGTTACTTTGCACCTCTACTGTTGCTGCAGAAGTGGCACGTATCCCCCAATCTATACTGCGAGGATTATTCAAGGTGAATTTATCCTGGCGATATGCAAGGGGACTCACACAGAAGTTGTAGGTCATTTGTTGTACCCCTGGGCAGGGATTCCAGGGGTCGTTATTGAGGCAGCCATCAAAATGTCCGATCCGGATGATATAGGTGGTATTAGGAGAGAGACCAGACACCGTGAGATTGAGAGCAAGGGTGGTGGAGGGGTTGAACTGATGACAGAATATCTGGCCCAGGCAGCTCCCAAAGCCGAGGCTGAAGACGGTGATAGACCCTTGGGTCGCTGTGGTGGGATTCAAGCGGCTATAACTGATAGTGAAGGCTGTGGCCGATGGAGAGGTGGTATAAGAGAAATGGTTCGCTCGGTACTGATTCACGCATACCGGTCCACCTCCCATCGTGGCAGGGCACTCATATGTGTTCCCTGATTGGCAGGTGAATACAGGCTCTGCTGTGGCAACCTGGCATTCGTAATTCGAGCATTGTGCGACCGCCAAGCCGACTAAAACT
>JANZYW010000011.1 GCA_026413325.1 Bacteroidia bacterium
AGATGTGTATAAGAGACAGGTCTAAGATGGCGCTCATTTTTTTGAGGGTGCCCTTAGCCGTTCGTTCTCCGAAAGGATTGTCAAAGTCGATGCCCATCATAATAATCCCTCCTCGGGGGCCCCGAAGGGTTTTATGAGTAGTGCTGGTGACAATGTGACAATGGGGAAGAGGATTGTGCAGGAGGCCCGTTGCGATGAGGCCTGCAGGGTGTGCAATGTCGGCGACCAAGAAAGCTCCCACTTCGTCCGCAATAGAACGAAGGGTCGCCCAGTCCCAATCTCGAGGATAGCTGCTGGCGCCTGCCATGAGGACTTTGGGTTGGAAACGACGCGCCTTTTCTCGGATCTGGTCATAGTCAAGCAGATAGGTATCTGCTCGGACGCCATAGTGCTCCACGGTGTAGAGTCTCCCAGAGGAGTTCATAGGGCTGCCATGTGTGAGGTGGCCGCCGTGAGCGAGCTCGAAGCTCAGAAGCTTCTCCCCTGGTCGAAGAAGCGCCAGCAAAACCGCTTCATTGGCCTGGGCCCCCGAATGCGGCTGCACGTTCACCCATTGGGCCCCGAAAAGAGATTTCAGCCGGTCTTGAGCTATTCGCTCTACCTCGTCTGCATACTCACATCCTCCGTAGTAGCGCTTACCTGGTAAGCCCTCAGCGTACTTGTTGGTAAAAACAGACCCCAGCGCCTGAAGTACGGCTGGGCTGGCGTAGTTCTCTGAGGCGATGAGCTCTAATCCCTCCTCCTGGCGTCGCCGCTCTGCCTCGATCCAGCCAAAAACGGGATCTATCATAGAACGAAGGTAACAATTTAGGAAGGTTGCATGGGGTAGAAGGAAACCTCGCCCATAAAAGGAGTCAAAGATGTACGCTTGGATAAAAGATAAAGAGCACGATTTAGGAAAAAGCACTGAAATAGAGGTTCTTCCTGAGCATGCGCTAAAGCTTAGACTTGAAATAACTTTTCCAGCGTTTCTTCGTTCAAACGAAAACGAATACGCCTCCCGCTGGGGCTGTGATTGGGGTCTTCACACTGCGAAAGATCACCCCATAAGGTCTCTACGGCCTCCGCAGTCAGGGTATACGGCGGCCTCAGGGCTCCATATCGAGCGATATGTTTGGCCAGTCTTTCGCGCCAATCAGCCGGGAGAGTGTCACACTCGGCCACTCGAACCAGCTCTTCTAAGAGGAGGGGGGCTGTAGCGGGGGGTAGACCAGCGGGGATAGCATGCAAAACAGCTTCTCTTCCTTCCCGGATTTCCAAAGCAAGACCTCGCTCTATCAAAAGTGGCTGCATTTCAGCGAGAAGAGACGCCTGAGCCGAAGATATAGGGGCTAAGGCGGGAAAGAGCAAACCTTGCGATGCGACAGGGATGCCCTGAAGATACCGCTCATACAAGATCCGCTCATGTGCTCCCAATACATCGATAAACCATGCATCCTCCCTTTTCGCTATTATCAGAAAGCGACCATACAGCAGCAGAAACTCTCCCCGAGGAGAGGGGGGAGGCGCAAGGGAAAGTCTTTCCTGCTGAGGAGGAGTGAGCGGACTCGACAGCTCGACAGCCGAAGGTTTAGGGGGTAAAGTGATAGAGGGACGGTGAAACCAATCTGTCGGGATCGATAGATTGCTCACCGCCAGTACACGCCGCACAATACTCGTGAGCATGGCACGTATTTCCAGCTCATGAAGGAGTCTGGCCTCTGTTTTGGACGGAGTTACATTGATGTCTACTTGGTCCGGCGGGACTTCCAGAAAAAGCCAGTATAAAGGACGAGTCTCCGTAGGGATAAGTGGTCTGTATAACTGATAAAGCGCCTGCTGGATGGAAGGATGTCGAATGTACCGACGATTAATGAACAGGAAGTTCTCTCTATTCTGGGGGGGAGTTTCTTCTGGCAAGACGATATACCCCCGCACGACGAACAAAGAGGTCTCTTCTTCTACGGGAACGAGAGCGGCTGTACTCAGAGAGGGATGAAGGGCCAAAATACGTTCTGCCAGACCTGTAGGGGGAAGGTCATAGATCAAGGCCTGATTGTGGTAAAAACGAAAATGTCTCTCAGGATGTGGATACGCTAAGCGAAAAAATTCCTGGAGATTGTGTCGATGTTCTGTGAGGTCTGACCGAAGTGATTTTCGGCGAACGGGTATATGCTGGAAAAGTTTCCGAACAATAAGGGTCGTCCCGCTTGCGCAGCGAACTGGCTCCCCCAGGCGTTTCATACCAAACGAGATAACTACATGCGTACCTATCGCATCTTGGGGACGTCGTGTAAACAGTTCTACCTCTGCTACCGCAGCGATGCTGGCCAGTGCTTCTCCTCGGAAGCCTTTGGTTCCAAGTCGATAGAGGTCTTTTGCCTCCCGAATCTTTGAAGTGGCATGCCGCTCGAAACACAGCTCAGCATCCAACGGAGACATCCCTATACCCGTGTCCGTCACCTTTATTAGGGCCTTGCCTCCTTCTTCCGTCCAGAAGGTTATCATATTTGCCTCTGCGTCGATAGCATTCTCTCCTAACTCCTTGATCACGGAAGCCGGTCGCAAGACTACTTCCCCCGCTGCGATCTGATTGATCACCGACTCAGGCAGAATCTGGATTCGTTGCTCAAGGGCGTCGGTAGTCATATCGAAAAGCAGAGAGATCTGGGAAATAAGGTCGGCGGCGTCCCGTCTCATACCGGTAGAGAACCCAACCTAGCTCTCTCAGAAAGTGGAGACCAGTACTCCAAGCGTATCCCTGTGCAGAAGGGTAGCCCGGTGTGCCCTCCCCGATATAAATCACCGCAGACAGGAAAAATTCCACCCCCAAGTCAAAATCTACAATATATGCTACATCCGAGAGATAGCCATATGCCATCCCTACCTTGTTGAAGATCCGTATTCGAGAGGGGATAGGGGTAGTATCAGCTCCAGCCAGAAAGTATTTCCGAATGCCATCATGATACTCTCGGAGGTTATAGTCGGGGTCTTTGGCCTCAGAAGGATACATCGATAGATACCGCCGCAAGAGATGATAGTCGTTGCTACTGAGCTGGAATCGCTCTCGAGGTCGTACCGCTTGAGGAAAGAGGAGACTGATAAGGAGCGCGTGCGCATCCTTAAGGCTCAGAGCGTTGCTCTGAGAGGGAAGAAGATAGGGGTGCCCCTCGTACGGATGGGGGGGAAAGTTATCTGTGCAAGTAGGAGGGAGGCGGTAAGGCTCCTTCCCCTCCCGATGGAATAGCACGCCTTCCACGCATCGATTTTCCTCAGGCGTGCAGCTGCGACCCAGTCGGTGGGCGAAGTAAACCGAAGTGTATCCCTTCTGTCGTAGGCTATGTGTTGCATGGGCTGGCCCTACGAAGGCATATAGGTAGTCAAATGTGGGGTTGTCACTATAGACAAGCTGTCGGCGTATGCAGTCTGCCATCGAATACATTTGAGTAGGGGGACGAGCTAAACACCCCTTTTTCTCTGGTTGTAAGCTCATGGGCGTTCGGACAGTGATACCGTGTCCCTTGAGTCGTTCTACTTTCTCTAATGCCAAGGCGATAAGGGGGAGTTTGACCAAGCTTGCGGGGTAGAAATATTCTGTTGTGTCGAGGCGGAAAGCATAATGCTTGAGGATCGGGCGGTTCTGCCCATCCCGATTCACTTGGGTATAGATGATTTGGAGGCGATAGGTTTTGGCTGCCCGCAGATAGGGTTGCAGGTTCGGAGCCCGCTCCCGAAGAAGGCGCTCTAACCATACCGTATCGGGGGAGGAAAGGCTATTTACCTGTGCGCGATAAGGTTGAGGAGGGAGAAAAGCCCCCAGGCTAAAAATACACCCAGGCCAGACGAACCTTCGGAGAAACATACACCAAAGCGGGGAACGGGGTTTTTATAGCCACAAATATACGCAGAGCCCAGCGCCCCTTCTGGAAGAAGGTCTCCCAGTGGGGATCCATACTGAGAATCCATCGGCGCTTCTCCCGAGCTCGAATCACCTCTGTCGGTTCTCGACCATAGCCTCCGAGTAGTCCCTCTGCCCCATGGCCGATAGCGATGCCTATCGGTAACTTCTCATGAAAGCCACATAGCCAGTAGGTCTGTCCATTGTAATCTTTAAGTATCTGGGCTAAACCCCGTCCCAATAGGTCCGGACGTTGCTGCGCATAAGCAGTGGGCCAGAAGGAAAATCGAAACCCTATGCGCCAGGGACTTTTTCTTATGGCTTCAGAGAGGCAAAAAAGGGCCGTTCCCGCTGTATTTGCAGCTACATCCCATACAGAGGCTCCCCACTTTGGGAAAAAACCATCCGCAATCTCTATAGAGGTTTGAAAGCTCCACGCTAAGAGCATACCCCACAAAAAGGCTTCTTGACTCGTGTATCCACTAACAAGAGCCCATTCCCTGTATATCCCGCTCAAGTGATAGGTCGTCCATACATGCCCCAGCTTGTCCATTTGCTTCCATTCCGCCCCATCATCGAACAATCTCCAGCCTTGTGCGCTTTGCCAGGTATACCAAGAGGCCATCGGGGCTCCATACACCAGCCCATAACTGGCACCTACCCCACCCCAGAAAAGAAAAGGACGGCGGCCGCTATCGGGAGATACGATAGCGCCAAGCCATATGACGGCCCTAATAATCAAATCCCGTTTCTTTAGCTATCCACTGGAGGTATGCGGGTAGCCCTTGCGTAATGGGCAGGTGTACGATAGCAGGTACCTGGTACTTGTGGTGCGCTCTGATGAGCTTCTCGAGCTCTTCGTAATAAGAATAAGGGGCCTTAAGCAGCAAAAGAACTTCTGAGGCTTCTTCGATTTTTCCCTCCCACCAGTATACAGAACGAACCGAGGGGATAATGTTGGCACAAGCAGCCAAACGGCGCTCGACAGCTAAGCGACCGATACGATGAGCCTCCTCCTCATCCCCACACATGACGTACACTAATCCGAAATCAGGGCTTTCCATATCAGAAGCTGCAAAATACACCAACAGGCGCAATCCATGAAAAACTGCATCTCCAAAATGTTTGTCTAAACATTGTGTGGGTAGGGATAGATTTGGCTGCTTTTCCTACTCGTCCCTCTGCAGTAGCGGTGGGCTCATCCTGGACAGACCTTCTGGTGCAGACTCAGTACGGAGACGCTGAGATACAAGCTCTCCTTCACACGGTAGAGAAAGCATGGGTGGATGCGCCCCTGACACAGGGAAACGGTCCATTTCGGGATTGTGACCGCCAGCTTCACGGCTTGGGCATATCCCTTCTCCCGATCACATGGAGCTCTATGCAAAAGCTCTACAGGCGAGCGGTAGGCATGAAGAGCACACTGCCCCATGTATGCTTCTATGAGACTTTTCCCTGGACTCTATACCGATGGCTTCTGCAGAAGCAAAGCCCCCCACTTCCCAAGCGATTTCGGAAAGAAGACGGCATTCTTCTATTAGAAAAATGGGGGAAGGAACAGGGGTTGCGAGCCCAGCCTGCTTCTGTCCACGAATGGGATGCAATAGCGTGTTGGGTGATAGGGTGGTTGTATGAAAAAGGCGAAGCCCACGCTATAGAGGGGCAAGAAGGATGCCTCTGGATACCCGCCTGACGAGAGCGTTGTCCACACTTTTCCCCTATCGTATCTCCTATCTTTGACCTTGTGAATTTGCGTTCCATCGAGCTAAGAGGCTTCAAAAGCTTTGCCGAACCCGTCAAGCTCCCGCTCTCTGCCCGACTCATCGGAGTGGTGGGCCCCAACGGCTGTGGCAAATCCAATATTGCGGATGCCTTCCGCTGGATAATGGGCGAGCAAAAAGGGCGTCTCCTGCGTATCGAGAAAGCAGAAAACTTGATTTTCAACGGTACTGCTCACCGGAAAGCACTCCCCTTTGCGGAGGTCACTTTGGAAGTAGAGAACTTTTCCCCTGAACTGCCTCGGCTGGCGTTTACCCGGCGAGTCCACCGTTCAGGGGAGAGTGAATACTTCTTGAATGGCACACCAGCCCGCATGAAAGATTTCCTCTCTTATTTCTGGCAAGTAGGGCTTACCTCACAGGGTGTCTTAGATGGCGGCCAAGTAGAAGCACTCATTCACGATAGAGGAGGGGCCCGTCGTGCCCTCATCGAATCTCTTGCGGGTATCGAGCGCTATCACCACCACAAGAAAGAGATGGTAGGAGAGCTTGAGAAAACTACACTGGCGCTGAATCAAGTAGAAGGTCTATTGAGTCAGCTTCGAGAACAAGCCGAGCAGTTGGCCGCCCAGGCCGAAAAGGTGGAAATCTATAAAAAGCTCCGGAATGCCTACCAAGAGCTTCTCCTCTCCTGGATCTCTCAGGAGCTGTCCGCCCTCTCCAAAACCAGGAATCAGCAAGATCAGCAAGTATCAGAGCATGCACATTCTCTCCGAACCCTTGAGGAAGAGATAGGTTCACTTCAGCTTAGAATAGAATCTCTGGAGGCTGCAGCGGTAGCGGGTCAGCTACAGGAGATGGAGACCACACACGAGCGCATGCATACCCAGTGGCAAGAACTCCTCCGGGAAGAAAGTACCATTCAAGAGCGCCAACGGCAGCTGGAGCGACAGCTGAAAGATTTAGAGGAGGAAATTCAATATCGAGGCCGGCAGCGAGAGGAACTGCATCAGGAGGAAAGCCTCCTTCGGGAGAAGCGCCAGCACCTGGATAAGAGCTACACAGCAGCCCAAGAAGCGCTCTCTTCTCTGATGGCGATTCAGAGCCAAACGGCTGCACAGCTCCAATCCGCCGAGGAATCGTTCCGTCGCATAGAAGCCCAAAAGGCAGAAGCTTCCGCCCACCTCCAAAAAGTACAATCTCGCCTTCGGGCTATAGAGGCCAATCTCGCACCCGTAGAAAACCAGCTTGCTTCGTATGCTTCTGAAAAAAGCGATATAGACCATCACCTCGAACAGCTCGCTTCTGAAAAACAAGAGACAGAGAGAAAGCAAAAGAACGCTTCTATAGGTATTTTAGAGCTGCAGAGTCAGCTTACAGCCTTAGAAGCCCAACGGCGGGCTCTATATCGGGAAAAAGAGCGGCAGTTAGCCCTTCTCCAACGGGCAGAGGCCTACTTGAAAGGCATCCAATCTCAGAAAAGTGCCCTACAAGCCTTGCTTGCTCAGGCGGAGGGGTGGCCCTCTTTCTTCGGAGAACTCCGTAAAAAGTGTGGCGTCGCTTTCTGGCGCACGGAAGACATTTTTTTCACAGAAGGCGCCACCCTCCCTCTGCTTGGATTTCTTCTCCGATTAGAACCCCCTACCTTATGGGTACATTCCGAAGAAGACGCACAGCAGCTCCATCGTTTCTTGGTGGAGCAGCAGGAAGGCTTTTTCGCTGTACGTGTCTTCAGTCCCCAGCATACGGCTTCCTCTCCTACAGGGACCTGGATAGACCGATTACAAACATTAGAAGGTTTTGAGGGACTGGCGCATTTCTTGTGGGGAGATATAGAAATCCGTGAAGAGGAAAAACAAGAAAGCTCACATTCCCCCGTTCGTGTCTTAAGCAAGGATGGACGAGTCATGTACCTTCCCGATGGTTATATATATCATCTTTCACCCGCTAACACGGCTCATATTGGTCTGCCTCATCGCATTCAACGTCTCTCTCAAGAAGAAAAGAGCTGGACTCAGCGATGCGCCCTCCTGAGAGACAACCTATCGGCTATAGAAAAAGCCTTGTCCCGCTTGCCTCTTCCTCTTATTCGACAACGCCTCCATGCAGCCGAGGCAGATCTTCGGCAGGTTGAAAAACACCTGGCGGGGCTAACAGCGAGAGAAGAGGAGAAACGGCGTCGGAAGGAAAGGCTTGCCCAGGAAATAGAGCGATTGGAAGCTCAGCGCCGCACCCTTCAGGAAGAGAAGAACGCCACCTTCCCTTCGCAAGAACACTGGAGAGCAGAGGTCGAGAAAGCGGAAGAAGAGCTACAAGCAGCTCAGAAAGAGCTGGCCTCTCTCCGACAGAGACACCAGCAGCTTCAGAAGTCTGTCCAGGAGCAGCGTTTCCAGCTCGTCCACATGGAAAACGAAGCTAAATCCACGGAAAAATCACACAAACTGATCACTCAACAGCTGGAGGAGATCCGAAGACGTATGATTTTCTTGCAGGGAAAGCGAGAGGATTTGCTGAAGGAAACGGGGGAGGCTGTTCAGCGGCTGCAGGACCTTCATCAAAAAAAACAGACTTTAGAGCCGCAGATTACAGAGCTGGCTTCCCAAATGAAAGCCTTGCGGGAGCGCCAGCGAGAAATCGAATCCCAACTTTCAGAACTTCGCCCTTTATTGGTACAGAAGCAAAAAGAACGAGAAGCGCTCTTGGCAGCCATTTCCCGTGTAGAGCTTCGTCGATTAGAGGTAGAGCAGCGTGAGGCCCTTCTTCATCAACGGCTTTCAGTAGAGTTACAGCTTTCTCCTGCAGATCTACCCCCCCCTCCCTCTTCCCGCCTCAAAACCGAAGAGGTCGAAAGTCGTTTGGCCCAAATCAAACAGGAGTTATCAGCTCTGGGTGAGCTAAACTTCGAAGCGGCGGCTTCTTTAGATAATCTGAGAAAACGAGAGCAACAGCTTCTCATGGAAAAAAGAGACATAGAAGCCTCCCTGTCAGAGCTTCAAGCCCTCCTGCATACTTTAGATAGAGAGGCAAAAGAGCGATTTCTCCAGGCATTTGATGCTGTACGAGAACGATTCAAAGTCCTTTTTCAAGGACTTTTTGCCGAAGGAGATACCTGTGATTTGCTTCTTATCGACCCAGAGGCCCCGCTCTCCAGTGAGATAGAGATTGTCGCCCGACCAAAAGGCAAAAAACCGCTTTCTCTTCAACAGCTTTCTGGGGGAGAAAAGGCTTTGACAGCCTTAGCACTTCTTTTTGCTACGTTTGTTATCCGTCCTTCAGCGATCTGTATTTTAGACGAAGTAGACGCTCCCCTCGATGATGTAAACACACACAAGTTCGGGCAGCTTCTGCGCCGTTTCTCAGAAGAAACGCCCCTTCTCGTGATTACACACAATAAAGTCACGATGTCGTATTGTGATCAGCTTTTCGGTGTTACGATGCCGGAGCCAGGAGTGAGTGCAGTGTTGGCAGTAGAGATGTCGAGTGCGCAGGAAGTCGTACATGCTGCATGAAATACCGACTTCACCGAACTCGAAAGGAGTGGATCGTCGTGGGGGAAAGAGTCCATTATGTGGGAGGGAATCTTCGTATCGCATGGGAGGAAGCTTTCCTTGCCTACGGACTCGAAGGACGACAATGGGGCACTGTCTTACTGGTGGGAATGGGTGCCAGTCTTATGCAGATAATCGCCCAAACGGCAACCCCTCCCTTGCCTCAGGTCACGGTTCTGGAGATAGATGCAGATATGCTGGCCCTTCAACAAGCCCACTATACTCTTCCTCTGACGTACTTTCCGCACATCGGAGATGCTGCCTCTACCCTCCCTACGCTCTCACAGAAGTATGATGGCATTTTCGTCGATGCTTTCCAGGAAGATACTATCCCTGCCTCTCTTCTCTCCTCCTCTTTTGTAGAGGAACTGCACAGGCATCTCTCCCCGACAGGCTTGCTATTTTGGAATGTACTCTTGTCTGCCGAAGCGAAGGTGGTTGGGGAGCTCCTAAGGAAGGCATTTACAGCGGTGAGACAGTGGCGCTATCCTCCGCATATCTTCTGGGCGGCTGCCCATGATGAGGTAACCTTTCCCTTACCTTTCTAAAGAGGAAAGCGTAGGTATCCATTGCTTTAGATCATCAAAAGTTATTTACTTTGCCGCATGCGATCATTTGGGCCGCGCCTGGTCGTCCTTTTTGTACTCAGTTCCTGCCTGTGGGCACAGCGAGGAGCTTATAAGAGCTACCTGGCTCTGGGCCCATCTGTGGGTATCACCAACTACAAGGGAGATTTAGATGATGATTTCACCCTTAAGTTCACGAAGCCAGGATTTGGGTTTAATTTATTCTACAACTTCAATCCACATCTTCGAGCTCGTATTGGCTTTGTACAGGGATGGATGGGTGCGGCAGACTCGGTCAGCGTGGATGAGTTTCGAAAGTGGCGCAATCTCCATTTTCGTTCCCACTTGACGGAGTTTAGCTTACAGTTTCTGTACGAGTTTTTTGCTTCTCCGCGGCTGTATCGCTTTCGTCCCAGTTTTTCGCCCTTTATTTTCGCAGGTGTAGCGATCTTTAACTTCGATCCGAAGGCTCGCGCCAGCGATGGAAACTGGTACAGGCTTCAGCCTTTAGGTACCGAGGGACAGTTCCTTAACGATCCCACTCGTACCTATCCTAAGCCATATGCTTTGACACAGGTTTCTATTCCAATGGGGATAGGGGGGCGTTGGCGACTCGCAGATAGGTGGGATCTGTGGGTGGAGCTTGGGCTTCGTAAGACTTTCACGGATTACCTGGACGATGTAAGTGATCGATACCCTCCTCCCAATCTCATGTTGGCTCAAATGGGCCCTATAGCTGCCGAACTCTCTGATCGAAGTGGGTATCGAGCTCAAGGGAGTAGTGGCTTCGAAGCCAATGACGTGAGAGGATTCGTAAATCAGAAAGACTGGTATGTTTATACCGGTGTAAGCGTGACCTATATCATAGACCCTGGGGAGCGCTGCCCGAAGTTTCGCTAATGGAGAAAATTCTCAGGGAGCTTGATCCGAAGCGGATACCGCAGCATGTAGCGATCATCATGGATGGAAATGGGCGATGGGCCCAACGGCAAGGAAAAAGCCGACTTGAGGGCCACCGCTCTGCCATCCAAGCTGTGCGAGAGGCGGTAGAAAGCGCTGCGGAAATAGGGGTCCGCTACCTGACTTTGTATGCTTTCTCTACGGAGAACTGGCATCGCCCTGCCGAAGAGGTTGAGGGTCTTATGCATCTCCTGAGCCAAGTTCTCGAAAGAGAAGAAGCGCAGCTTGTCCGAGATGGTGTGCGTCTACGGGTGATTGGTATGATGGAACGGCTGCCTTCTGCCGTTTCTCAGCGACTCCACAAAACTCAAGAAAAGACTCGATCTGGGGACCGCCTTACCCTTGTGCTGGCGTTGAGCTATGGAGCGAGGCAAGACATTCTCCAGGCGGCCCAGCGCCTCGCTCTCGAGGTACAAAAAGGTTACCTTGCTCCCGAGGAGATAGAAGAAGCCACTTTTCGATCGTTTCTATCCACGCGGGATATACCTGACCCAGAACTGTTGATTCGCACCAGTGGGGAACAACGCATTAGTAACTTCCTCCTCTGGGAGTGTGCATACACTGAATTTGTATTCTTGCCTACCTTGTGGCCCGACTTTCGACGGGAACATTTCTATCAAGCGGTATGGGAATATCAGCAGCGCGAGCGTCGATTTGGGCGGGTGCTTTCTTCTTAGTGGGGTTTGCCCAAGAGCTCTCGCCTGCTACTGCCCGTGTA
This sequence comes from Bacteroidia bacterium, assembly GCA_026413325.1. GTDB lineage: Bacteria > Bacteroidota > Bacteroidia > SpSt-205 > SpSt-205 > SpSt-205. Next base: position 11,388 of record JANZYW010000011.1, read on the forward strand.
GTGGAGATCGCAGGTCTGCGTGTCGCAGGCACCCAATATCTGGACCCACAAGCGGTACTGATCGCCAGTGGTCTCTATCTGAGCCAAAAGATACGCATCCCTGGAGAAGATTTAGCCCTTGCGATTCAAAAACTCTGGAAGCAAGGTATCTTAGGGGATGTCCAAATATGGGCAGATAGCCTAACGGACGAGCGCGTATGGTTGGTTATCCAAGTCGAGGAACGACCTCGACTAAGTCGGTATACCATTCGAGGGGTCAATAAGTCTCAATCCAAAGAGCTCTCAGAAAAAATAGGCCTCGTTCGGGGGACGATATTTACCGAAACGCAGCGCCTCAATGCCCAACGGGTGATTCGAAATTATCTTCAAAGCAAAGGGTACTATCAAGCGCAGGTTTCTACCCAGATCGATCCTGATACGGGAGCCCACACGGTTAAGGTACTTTTTCTCGTGAAAAGAGGACCTCGGGTGAAGATAGCCCACATAGATATACAAGGCTTACAAACAGTCTCCTCCTCTTGGGCTAAGCGTCAGCTCAAGGAAACAAAAGAACGCCGATTCTATCGCATCTGGAAGCGCTCTCGCTTCCAGCGCAATGAGTTTGAAAAAGATCAGGAAAAGCTCATCGCTGCGATGCGCAATAAGGGGTATAGGGATGCTCGCATCCTTTCGGATACGCTCTGGTTAGCCGGTCCGAAACAGCTTTACCTGAGGCTTCATCTCTACGAAGGGAGAAAGTACTATTTCAGGAACATCTCATGGGAAGGTAATTCCGTGCACGACTCTGCCGCACTGAGTCGTGTCTTAGGTATCAAGCGGGGAGAGGTATATAACCCCTCTCTTTTGGAGCGTCGTCTCCAGATGGATCCCAATGGCAATGACGTGGCTTCTTTATACCTGGATGATGGGTATCTCTTCTTTCGAGCTGAGCCCGTCGAACGCATCGTGGGGGAAGACTCTGTGGACCTGATTATACGAGTCTTTGAAGGCCCTCAGGCGACTATACGCCGCATCTTGGTGGAGGGGAATGACCGTACCCGAGACCGGGTTATTCTCCGAGAGATACGGACCTTACCAGGGGATAAGTTTAGTCGCAGTGCGCTTATCCGCTCACAACGAGAGCTGCTGGCATTGAACTACTTCGATCAGGAGAAGACAAATATCATTCCTTTACCAGAACCTTCGGAGGGCGTAGTGGACTTGAAATATGCCATGGAGGAACGCCCCTCTGATCAGGTGTTTTTGCAGGGAGGATGGGGAGGTCGTATCCGAGACGCCTATGGAAATCCCATCGGGGGGGGGCTTATCTTGACTGCTGGTCTGCGATTCAACAACTTTTCCTTTAGCCGTATCCCGAATAAGCGAGCTTGGCGTCCACTCCCCACAGGAGACGGCCAGCAGCTCGGCCTCCAGATCCAGCTCAATGGACGAGGGTTTCAGAACTACGCTATCAACTTTTTAGATCCCTGGTTTGGCGGGAAAAAGCCCAATTCCCTGGGCTTTTCTGCCTACTATTCCGTACAGAGGGCACTTTTCTCAGATTATTATCTGTCTATATTGGGTGTTTCTACCGATCTCGGACGACGTTTGCGTTTCCCGGATGATTTCTTTCGTAGCTATACTACGTTTGCGTATCGTTACTACACAGCTAAAAATGCATTCGCTCTTTTGGGGGATAGGGGAACGGCCTTCGTGAACATTCTTTCTCTGCGGCAGGCGATAGAGCGTACCAGTATTGATGCCCCCATCTATCCCCGCTCGGGTTCTTCGCTGGTGGTTTCACTGGAAGCGACTCCGCCGTGGTCTTATCTCCTCGGTCCCTCTTACAACGTAAGTCGAGATGCGCTTCGGCTCTTAGAGTTTCACAAGTGGCGAATGGATGCACAGTTTTACGTGCGTGTGGTAGGAAATATGGTTTTAGCTCCTCGTTTTCGATTAGGATTGTTAGGTCGGTACAATCCCTCTGTGCCTTTTTCTCCCTTTGAGCGTTTTTTCGTGGGCGGGGATGGCATTCAGGGGTTCAATATCGATGGCCGAGAAATCATAGCCCTGCGAGGATATGCTTCTCCTTTCCTGGGGCCTGCTAACGGTTCTCTCGCATTTTCGAAGTTTACACTGGAGCTGCGGCAGCCGATCTCCCTCAATCCCGCTGCGACGCTATGGGTGCATGCCTTCACAGAGGGAGGGAATGCGTGGGGTTCTCTGAAAGCATTCAACCCCTTGCAGCTTCGACGTTCTTTTGGTGTCGGGGTTCGCATATTTTTGCCCATGTTTGGGCTATTAGGAGTAGATTACGGGTATGGGCTTGACGATGCGCGAGACCCGAATGGGCTCCCACTTGGAGGTAGCCGCTTTCATTTTATGATAGGCCAACAACTGTAACGTATGATACGCGTACTTGTCACAAGTGCATTTTGGCTGGGGATACTCAGCGCACAGAAGGTCGGTTTCGTTGATAGCCAGGCGCTCTTAGAGCGTATGCCAGAGTACAAAGCTGCTGAGCAGGAGATAGAACGTCTCACTCAGCAGTGGCAAAAAGAAATAGATGACCTCTATGCTCGGGTGGAACAGCTTTTCCAGCAGTATCGGGAGCAGGAACCCCTCATGTCTCCTGAGATGAAGCGGCGGAAACAGGAAGAAATCGAGTCGGAGGAGCGAAAGGCCCGCGAGCTACAGCGGAAACGCTTTGGGCCTAACGGCGACCTCTTTAAGCAGAGAGAAGAGAAAATGAAGCCTGTTTTAGACAGACTTCAGCAAGCTATCCAAGCAACCGCTCAAGAGAAAAAGTTTGCCATTGTTCTCGACCGCAGTGCGGGGGGAGTGGTGCTATATGGGGAAACCGGTTACGATCTCACAGAAGCCGTAGCCGCTCGACTGGGTTTACGGTAAAAACGGAGGAACATGGATTTTGGATACAGGGAAAAGGTATACTCCAGTAGAAAGCCCTACCTTTGGGTCATGCAATGGTACATGCGGCTGATCGGATTAGCCGTGCTTTTTTCTTGCACACAGCCCGCCGTTTCCCCTGCACAGCCAGCGCACAAGTCGCTGCGCATCGGGTACACTAATCTGGAGTTAGTTCTGAGCTATCTCCCCGAAGCTCAACAAGTCGAACAGCAGCTCCGCACCTACGAAAGGAAAGTCATCGAACAGCTCAACATCAAACAAAGCTACCTCCAAACAAAGGTAGAGGAGTATACAGAGCTTAAGCAACAAGGTAAGCTCACGCCTGCGCAAGAAGAAGAGCGGCGAAAAGAAATCATGCGTCTGGATGAGGAGATCAAGCGATTCCAAGAAGAGTCTGAACAGAACTACCTGAAAAAGAAGGCAGAGCTTCTCCAGCCGGTCATAGAGCGGCTTCAAAAAGCGATAGATGAGCTCGCAGCGGCAGAGGGGTATGATTATATCCTCAATAACTCTAATTCAACAGGAGTTGCGTTTATCTTACATGGACCCAAAGGGGATGATGTGACTGAGCGGCTTCTCAAGCGACTGGGTATCGATACCAGTAAGATACAGCGGCCTGATTCAGGGGGTGCGAGTAGCTCTACTGGTGCAGGTGGGGGTACCTCTTCTACTCCTCCGAAAAAGTGAGGGTAGTCGGGGTCTTTGACTCTGGATTAGGTGGACTGATTACAGCACGGCTTCTTACGGTTCGTGCTCCGGGCGTGGCTATCCACTATTACGGAGATACAGCACATTTACCGTATGGTGACAAATCTCCCGCTCAGATTCGCTCTTACGTTCGAGAAATAGTCCGTTTCTTGGTAGAGGCGGGTGCCGAATCGATAGCTATTGCTTGCAATACGGCCTCGGCTGTAGCGGTAGATGTCGCCCAAGCGGTAGCCGGTTCCTTGCCCGTTTTTGATGCGATTTCTCCTGCGCTCAAGCTCCTATCTTCCAAAACTTTCCCTGAACCTATTGGCGTGGTCGGAACTTACACTACGATTCGTTCGGGTATATATGGCGAGCATCTTCGAGCGAAAGGGTACGAAGTCAAAGAGCTGGCAACTCCTGTATTAGTTCCCCTTATTGAAGAAGGATGGGTAGACCACCCCGCCACAGAAGCGGCTCTGCGTACGTATTTGGATGCCTTAGGGGAGGTAGGTACGCTTCTTTTGGCATGTACCCACTATCCCCTACTTCTTTCACCTATTCGACGATATTACAGGGAGCGAGGGTGGAATGTATCGATTCTCAGCACGGCAGCCCTCCTGGCTGATGCAGTCGCAGAGGCGCTGGCTCCTCCTGTTTTGGGTTCAGCTGAAACTGCCTCTACCTTCTGGGTTTCAGATCTTTCTCCTCGTTTTCTTCAGCTTGCCGCTCATTTCTGGGGGGCCCCGTTAGAGCTGAGGGAATCTTCTGCAGTTATGCTTTCTTAGGGGGCTTTTTGCCATAGAAGAGCTGTTCCCACGCCTTTTCTCGTTCTGCAGCTTCTGTAATATAGGGGGTGAAATAGGCCATATTGAGGAGGAGCCAGTTCATGAGATTCGCGGGGAAGTATAAGGGGCGAACGAAGTCCACGAAGAGGACGACTCGGATTCCGGAAGTGTTGTTGTGCACCTCGTGCTCGAAGCAGTCGTCAAAAATGAGAACCTTCCCTTCTTGCCAGGAGAGCTTTTGGTCATGTACGCGTATCCAGCAGTGTTCTCGGGGTTCTGGTACGATGAGGCCCAAGTGGAGACGCAATACGCCGTTATAGGGTCCCCTGTGGGGTGGGATGTACTTGCCTGGCTCCAGAATAGAAAAAAAAGCGGTTTTGATGCCAGGTATTCGACGAAGGAGACGAGTGGTTTCGGGGCAAGCCCGAGTATTAGTTTCACTCCACCGTCCGTAGCCGCAAAACATGAAGGTTTTCCAGTTTTGGTCTTGAGTGATAGTCTGCACTTCAGGGGTTATTTCATGAAAAGCAGGAAGTTCATCCTTTCTTTCAAGAATTTTGTCTAACTCCCTGCGCACGACCTGCCAGTTCTCTTCCAGCTCGCGAGCCCAAGGGAAGAGGCGGACGTCGTAGACGGGAGGGTTCCCATGGACAGCGAGACGAACATTCCATTCTTCTACGAAATGGATGAGCTCCTGAGTAACTTTCTCACCGAAGGAGCGAGGCTGCTTCAGTGTTCCTCTGTACACTCGGCTGGCCATAGGGCAAAAGTATGTTATCTGCCAGTAAAGAAAGAGGGATAAGTCTCATTTATTGGGGTGGTAAGAAGTAGGAGTATATTTGCCCCATGCGATACTCTCTCCTGCTTGGGCTTTTGGCTTTGTGGGCCCAGCCTACGCATCCAGGACGTGCCTATGTACGTACGAGTCAGGCCCCTTTTCTCCATGGGGTGGCATCTGGTGATCCCCTCACCGACCGGGTGATTCTCTGGACACGTGTTACCCCTCCTCAGAACTGGACGGGGTCTATATCTGTCAGTTGGCAGGTTGCAACGGATCCACAGTTTTCTCAGGTGGTTGCTTCTGGATCTACTTCTACAGATGCGGCTCGGGATTATACGGTGAAGGTAGATGCCACTGGTCTCCAACCTGGGCAGTGGTATTATTACCGTTTCCAGGCACTCAATGCGACATCTCCTATCGGACGAACTCGTACGGCGCCTACTGGGAGCGTTTCCCGCCTTCGCATCGCGGTCGTCTCTTGTGCTGATTATCAAAACGGTTTTTACAACGCATATGAGAACATCACCTTGCGGAATGATGTCGATTTCGTCCTTCACTTAGGCGATTATATTTATGAATATGGCCCCAGTCAAAATACCGTTCGGCAGTCTGAACCTCCTCGGGAGATCCTTACATTAGAAGATTATCGGATTCGGTACTCTCATTATCGATTAGATTCGTCTTTACAGTGGCTCCATCAGAACTACCCCATGATAGCGGTGTGGGATGATCACGAACTTGCGAATGATGCATGGACGGGTGGAGCTCAAAATCACGATCCTGCAACGGAAGGATCTTTTGCGGCTCGAAAGGCAGCTATGCTACGGGCATATCATGAGTGGATGCCATTTCGTATGCCGGATCCCACAGATTCCTTGCGTATCTGGCGCAGCTTTAGTTGGGGGGGGTTAGCTGACTTTATTCTCTTGGATACTCGCCACTACGGACGGGATCAACAGATTTCTGCCAGCAACCCACTGGGGCTTGATGTAAACAGCCCGGCTCTCAATGATCCCAATCGTAATCTTCTTGGAGCTGCTCAGCGCAACTGGTTGGTCCAAAGGTTGAAAACTTCTGCCGCTCTGTGGCGGCTCATTGGTCAGCAAGTCATGGTTGGCCCTCTTCGAATTACCGTATTTGGTACTACTTATGTTGTAAATCCAGACCAGTGGGATGGATATCCTGCAGAGAGAAGGCGGATTATGGATAGTTTGATTCAATATAATATCGGAAACGTGGTATTCTTGACTGGAGATATCCACACGTCCTGGGGAAATGATTTGCCTTTTGGTCCTGGTTCGTATAACAATAGCACAGGTGCTGGTTCGACTGCAGTGGAGTTTGTCACACCCAGTATTACGTCAGCCAATGCGGCTTTCTTAGGGAATTTTGCCAATCCCTCTCTCGTCAAGTCTCAAAATGCTCATGTCAAATACGTGGATCTGACTCGACATGGATATGTGCTTTTGGACATTACGCCGCAGAAGGTCCAGGGAGACTGGTACTATGTGAATACGATTAGCCAGCCTGTGCCGGGAGAGACTGTCGGGGAGGGTTGGTATGTACTGACCGGAGAACGGTTTCTTCGGCAGGCAGGGAGTCCAACATCTGTTCCCGCCGGCTATAATCCCCCTGTCATTCCTCGTTCTCCAGCTTCTAGCCTGAGTTTCAAGTCTCCCGTATTGGTGGGAGTGTATCCCAATCCGGCGCAGGAATATGTAACGCTTCAGCTTCATACGACTCAGGCGCAAGAGATTAGCTTGATACTTTCTACAGTGGAAGGTCGCCGGTTGGCGATGTATTCAGTCCAGACCCCCTCCGCAGGAACACATTATTATCAGGTCCCGTTAGAGAAAATCCCAAATGGGGTATTTCTGCTTACGGTGGAAACCCAGGAGGGAGGGCGACAGTCTTATCGTCTTCTCAAGCGATAGGGCCTGTATCTTTGTTCTGTGGTTGAAAGAGAGAGACAGGCAGGTAGACTCATCCGTGAACATATGATAGTTGCGATGGGAGCGGGCCTTATCCCGCTCCCATTTGCTGATTGGGCGACCACTACCGCCGTACAGCTCAATCTGGTTCGGAAGTTAGCAGAGGTTTATGGGGTTCCTTTTCTTTCTGGGATAGCGAAAGGATTGATAGCGAGTCTGGTGGGAGCTACTGCTGTCCGGGGCGGGGCTACCTTGGTTAAACTTCTCCCTGGCGTGGGGTGGATGATTGGGGGTCTCACTGCGTCGGTTTTGGCGGCGGCTACTACGTATGCGGTGGGGAAAGTCTTCCAATCCCACTTTGCAAGCGGAGGTACTCTGCGGAATTTTGATGTGGAAGCGGCTCGAAAAGCCTATGAACGGGCTTTTCGGGAGGGACAGGGGGTATATGAAGAGCTGCGGAAAGAGTCTACCTCTCCCTCTACAGATCTCTATGAGCACCTTCGTAAGCTTCATGAGCTCCATCAGGGCGGAATATTAACGGACGAAGAATACGAAGCGCAGAAACGGAAGTTATTAGAACGGTTGTGAGCTTTCAAGTGCAGTTTACCCCTCCGGCTTTGCCTGAAGAAACCTGGCTGGAGGGCTTATCGCTTTATTGGGTAAAAAGGGATGGACCTTTGGTTTCTTTTTTGGCTATTTGGGATGCTCCTTCGCTGAAGGACTATGCTCCAGGAGTTCGTCGTCTCTTGCTTCGCTTGTTGTCTGAGGAGAATACGTATTATCCTAAAGGGGAGCTGGGGCGTCGTTTGACGAAATTAGGGTGGACTTGGAGCTGGGAAGCCCATCGCGATGCGATTTTTCTTACAGCCGAGGGCTTGGTAGAGAATGTAGCCTCCGCTCTGTCTCTTCTTAGCAAGATGGTTGAGTACCCACTGCTTCGAGGAGAGGGGGTACGCCGGCAGCTTTATCGCCTCGTAGAAGAGCATCAGCGAAGGTGGGCCAGCCCGGCTTATCGAGCCGATGGGAAGCTCGCACAGCTTCTGTGGGGAGACTGTTACACGGTAAGCGAGGCTGCTTCCCGAGATCTGCTGATGGAGCTTCCTATAGAGCAGGTGGAGCTCTATTACAACCGTTTCCTGCGTAGGGGGCTTCGCGCGATTGTAGTGGGAGGGCCGTCCATCCCTACTGAGATACACGAATGGACCCGGTGGGTTGCTCCGATTCGTTATGAGATTCCCTGGCCTTGGAAACGTGGAAGGTCAGTTTGCTACACCGAGCACATGCCTGAGGTCCATCAAGCCTCTCTTCGTTTAGGGTATCCCTGGATTCGTTCTTCGCATCCTTTGTATGGGTTTTACAGATTGGCTCTGGTTCGATTGGGGGGCTATTTTGGTTCTCAACTCATGCAGGTTATCCGAGAGGAGGCAGGCCTCACTTATGGTATTCATATTCGGGTAGAGGAGACACAGATAGGTAGTTTCTTTAGTATTGTTACAGAAGTGGCTCAAGATCGGGTGAGAGAAGCAGTTGCACGGATAGAGCAGGAGGTGCAGAAATGGAGTACTTGTCCTTTTCCTCAGCCCGCCCTTCTGCGGGAGGTGCGGAACTACCTCCTAATGCAGTATATGCCCGAAGGCCTCTCGGAGTGGATATATCGGATAGGGCGATTAGTAGCAGCAGGTCGTTCCGTGGCGGATTATGTCCAGCAAGGGGAGCAGATAGCAGCGGCTCAGTGGGAGAGGTGGCCGGAGCTGTCTTTGCCCGCAACTCCTTGCGTTCAGGTGGGTGTCGGGGTAGATTCGGCTATTTTTGCCACGGCATGCGTTTGAGGGCAGGGATAGTAGTATTTCCTGGGAGCAATTGTGATAGAGACTTATACTATGCTTTGGAGCGGGCAGGCATGACTCCTCGGTATCTCTGGCATCGGGAAGAAAAGCTGCCGCCGTTAGAAGCGATTTTTTTGCCTGGCGGGTTTTCTTACGGAGACTATCTCCGAGCGGGTGCTATCGCTCGTTTTGCGCCGATTATGCGGGCTATTGAGGTATATCGAGAGAGGGGGGGCTTCATCATGGGCATTTGTAATGGTTTTCAGATTTTGGTAGAGGCAGGCTGGTTGCCCGGTGCCCTGCGCCGAAATAGCCATGGGCGGTTTCTTTGTACGACCGTGGAGGTGGAAGTTTTTGGGGAAGGGCCTCTTTCTTCGTATTTGGCGGGACGGCGCTATCGCTTGCCTATCGCGCATGCAGAGGGAAGGTATGTTCCTTCGACGGATTTACCTTCCTGGGGTATTCGGTATGTGCCTGCACCTGCTCCCAATGGAAGTTATGCTGCTATAGCTGGCGTGGCCGATGCCACTGGTACGGTTTTGGGGATAATGCCTCATCCGGAAAGGGCCTGTGATCCCTACCAGGGACAGGCGGATGGATTAGATTTTCTACGAGGCATCGCCCGATATTTACAGCAGCGGTAGAAGTGGGGACTCGATGGCTTCTTTGGTTGCTCTTTTTAGGAGGTATTCCCCTGGGCTTTTGGGTTGAGGAGCCTCTCCTGCGGTCTGCTGTTCATATTACTTCTGCGATTGCTCTATATACTTCTTTCTATGCGAAAGAGCGATATGAGCTGTATGCGATTTTATATCTGCTCTCTATGGGGGGGGTGTTTCTTTTTGTACATGGAGAAAGTTTGATATGGATTTTTGCGGGTTGGGAACTGGTCAGTGTGGCAGCGTGGGGGTTGATTGTATGGGGGAGAGGGCTCCGTGCGCGGGCCCTTGAGGTGGGGTTGATAACCTTCTTGATTAATCGCCTCGGGGATGTTTTCTGGTTGGCTGCTTTGTTTGGGGAGGGGCATTATCCGGAAGGATTTCTGATCGGGGGAGCTATCAAAGCGGGTCTGTTCCCTTTTTCTTTCTGGCTCGTCCAAGCGATGTATGCGCCGGCCCCCGTATCAGCCCTCTTACACTCTGCCTTGCTGGTCTCTCTGGGGGTGTATTGGCTTCTTCGTTATCCTGGATGGGGAGAAGGACTCCCGACAGAAGTTATGCGTGATGTAGGTTGGGTAAGTGGATTATTAGCGGCGATAGGTGCGATAGGGAGTCGTCGGCCTAAAGTGACCCTGGCATGGACCACGGCAGCGCATTTGGCTTTGATTTTGTCCGAGTGGCCGGATGAAGCCATGATGAGGACGCTTCTGCTGCGACACAGCTATCTCAAGGCTGCTCTTTTTCTGCTGATAGGTGTAGCTCAAAAGACCGGCTATTTTTCTCCGATTGTGGGAAGTTTGGCAATCGCAGCTACTTTTCTTTTGGGAATGGGAGGCATAGGGAGCAGTACAGGAGCTATGATAGCAGAAGGCATCACTGCAGTGGCATTAGGGAGAATGTTTCGTCATGTGGGCTTTGGGCGGCCAGAATACACGATAAGATACCTCGTACTGATAGGTGCTGTGTGCTTACTCGGGAGCTTTTATTTCATGGAAGGGCTAATGGGATCTATGCGCATAATGAATGCCTGGGTGGGCCTTGCTATAGGGTTTGGTTACATTTTTCCCTGGCGATATGCTTGGAGCTGGCGTTTCGACAAAGATGTAGCTGAGGCTTTTTATGGTTTATATGAATCATGGATTCGTCTCAGTTTTTTTATAGATAGATTGGATTTCTATATTAGCAAGATCGTGGATTTCATCTCTTATGCATTTCTTCTTCTCGCAAGTTGGGTAGCACGACTGGAGCTCTTTTTGATAAGGGTAGGATGGCCCTACATAGCATACAACAGTCGACGGGCGCTTGCTTGGCTTGTCCAGTATGAGCAGCCTTTATTATACAGACAGGCTTTGCGTTGGGGTTTTCTGGTCGCACTCATGGGAGGGTTTTTATGGAGGTATTTGCACTAAATGCCCTGTGGCTTGGGCCGGTTGTCGCCGGGGGGGTGAGCCTGTTTCTCTCTCGTCGTATGCTCTTGGGCTGGTTGGTTCTACACGGCTTTATACAGGTGCTGCTCTGGATATATCTCTATGAGGAGGGAGAAGGATTGGGCCCGGTTTGGAGTTTTCTCTGGTTTTCTTTTGGGAGCAAGCCCTTTTTTTATGCCATAGGTCTCCATCCAGTAAATGTGTGGCTACTTTTGCTTACGATCGTCGTCGGGCATGCGGCTCTTTTCTATGCTTTCTCTGATACTCCTCGCATACGGTCTTTCTTTGCGCTTGTATTTATCTTATTAGGTTTCGTACAGGGAGTATTTTTGGCAAGGGACGTATTGTTGTTTTTTATATTTTACGAAGCGTCGCTGGTACCGGCTTTTTTGCTGATATATGGATGGGGGGGGGCGTTTCGGCGGGCTGCTGCGGTGAAGTTTGCCATTTTCACGTTGGGGGGGTCTGTGCTCTTGATGATAGGGATTTTATGGGGGTATGTGGGGAGAGTATCAGGGGTGTGGGAGGAATGGCGGGCGATGCCTTTGCCCGCAGGGGCCTGGTTACTCATGACAGTAGGGTTAGCGGTAAAGCTGCCTTTGATACCTCTGCACAGCTGGTTAGGGGAGGCTCATGTGGAGGCAGATACCCCTGTTTCTATGCTGTTGGCTAGCCTTCTTCTCAAGTTAGGGGGATTTGGGCTTCTGTCGTGGGTGTGGATGGATGGAAAGGAGTGGGCTTTCTTTCTACGGATATGGGGTGGAGTTTCTCTTCTATATGCTGCGGCTGTGGCTACGGCGCAGACGGATCTGAAGCGAGTGATAGCTTTCACTTCTATTGGGCACATGGCGCTGGTCGCTATCGGGGCGGGGTCAGGCTCTATGATAGGCATTCAAGGGGCTTATCATCAGTTATTTACGCATGGCATAGTGAGTGCGGGGTTATTTGCATGGATAGGGCTTGTGGAGAAGCAGATGGGAGGGCGATCTCTTTCGTTTCTGAGGGGGATTTTTGCTGGGCGCTCTCGGTGGCAGCTTCCGGCTGTGTTGTTGTTTTTTGCTGCGATGGGAGTTCCGGGTACAAATCTTTTTGTGTCGGAGCTTTTGGTGATTTGGGGGGTTGGCGTGGGTGCGGGGTGGTTTTGGGCGATGTTGCCTGCCTTGAGTCTTCTTTTGACAGGGGTATATTTTTTGCGGGTTTATCGGGAGTTGGCACAGCCTATGGGAGCTGTGCAGGGGGTGGATAGCGGTATCTTTTTTTCTCCCCGAGAAGCAGTGGTGTGGTTTCTTATTGGCTGGGTACTGGTTGGTGGGGTATATCCGCAGCCGTGGTTAGAGCTCTTGAGCTATGTGGGGCCTTGACCGGCTGTGGCCGGAGATGTTTTTGATGGGCGTCGCCCTCGGTCAGCGATGGCGGGGGGTAGGTGTGGTAGGACTTCTGGCATATGGGGCAGGGGTGAGTTGGCAGGTGGGGGAGACATCTTTTCTTCTTTCTCTCTCCTCTCAAAGTGTACCTTTTGTAGCGCTGATGGTAGGGCTTACGGTACTGGCGTGGTTGTGCATGCCGCTAAGGGGAGGTGCATCGTGGGCGATGATTTTGCAGGTGGCTTCTTACGGGCTTCTTCTGCGGAGTACTCATCTGGCGTTTAGTTGGGCGCTGCTGGAAGTAGCCGCTTTATCGGGTTATTTTTGGGTATTTACGATAGGTTCTCGGGAAGGTCGATTAGCTGCGGCGATTCGATACTTTACGTGGAGTGTGATGGGCTCTGCGCTCTTGCTTTTGGGGATCGGGAGCCGTTTAGCGATAGGGAAGGGGCTACAATATCCTCTGGAAAGTGGGGGAGGTGTTGCAGATGCGCTGTTAGGGTGGGGGTGGGCCATAAAAATGGGATTTATTCCGTTTCATTTTTGGCTTATAGGGGTATATAGAGTTATTCCTCTTGTATGGGCGGCTTGGTTTTCCGTCGTCCCGAAAGGGGCCCTTCTCTTCAATCTATTGGCTCTTCTTCCTCCTGAGGGGGGACTACAGTCGGGTATATTTTATTTTTTGGGAGCGGTGTCGTTAGTAGGGGGATATGCGTTGGCTTGGCGGGGTAGCACTTTGGCAGATATGTTGTTTTGGGGAACTTTTTCTCAAGTGGCTTACATAACGCTGGTGAGTATACCTGGAGCGCAGCCAGCTGGCCGGATCTTTTGGATAGTGTACGGCGCTGCGAGCTTCCTTAGTTTTTTATATGTGGAGCGTCCTTGGCGGGGGCGGGTAGGGAATGCAGTGGGGCTTCTGCTACTGGCTAACTTAGCAGGTCTCCCCCCTGTAGCGGGCTTTTGGGTCAAGTTTCGTCTCTTTTGGGAGGCTTTTCTTCGCATGGAAGGGAATATGCGGATTCTTCTTGTGGGGGCTGCAGGACTTGCTACGATAGCTGGATTTATGGTGTATGGACATGTCCTATGGCGGCTTTGGCAGGAGCCTTCTTCGGTTTCGGTACAACCTGCTTTTTGGTGGAAATGTCTTTACTTGGCAGGCGCTCTTGGCCTGTTAGGGGTAGGGTTATGGGGCTTTTAGGGTGGGAGTTAGCTGCTGTATAGCCTGTGAGAGGTGCAGGAGGGCATTATCTATATCTGTCTCGGTAGTGGGGAGCCCGAGAGAGAATCGGAGAGTGGCCTGAGCTTCTGCTGGTGTGAGACCCATTGCAAGGAGGACATGTGATGGCTCTGGACGAGCCGAGCTGCAGGCAGCTCCAGTGGCGGCTGCGAGTAGGGGAGCTCGAGCAAGGATGTCTGAGGCTTTCAAGCCGGGAAAAGTCACGCTTAGGGTATTTGGGAGGCAGGGGGCGTCTTTCGCATTTAGGCGGGCGAGAGGGTATAGCGACTGGATTCCTTCCCAAAGTTTGGTTTTGAGATAGGTCATCTGAGAGGAGAAGCTGGACAGTTTTTCATAGACTCGATGAAGAGCTGTGGCCATGCCCACGATTAGGGGTACTGGGAGGGTGCCACTCCGCAAGCCTTTTTCGTGGCCTCCTCCCAGTAAAAGGGGTTTGAGGGAGACTCGGGGTTGTTTTCTTCGCATGTATAGCGCGCCAACTCCTTTTGGACCGTAAAACTTATGGGCGGAGAGGACGGCGAGGTCGACGGGGAGCTCATCGAGCGAGAAGGAGAGTTTTCCTGCTGCTTGGGTGGTGTCACACAGGAAAAATACGCCTGCCTGGCGGGTTAAGGCTCCTAACTCTTGGATAGGTTGGGTCACGCCCGTTTCATTGTTAGCGAGCATGATGGCGACGAGGAGAGTGGTAGGACGGAGAGCGGTTCGGAGGGTATCGGGTTCTATGATACCGGAGGCGGTTACGGGTAAGATTTCTACTATCCATCCCCGTTTGCTTAGGGCTTGAGCTGGGTCTAAGACAGCTTTGTGCTCAGTGGCGGCGATGAGAAGGTGGTTTTTACCCGTTCCTTCGTAGGCCTGGGTTAGGCCCTGCAGGGCAAGATTTAGGGCTTCTGTGGCTCCACTGGTAAAGATCCATTCTTGAGGGGAGGTGTGAAAGAGGGAAGCGATTTGAGCTCGAGCCTTTTCTACGGCGTCGAGGGCTTCCTTTCCCCAGAGGTGGGGACTTGCGGGATTGCCGAAGTGCTTCTGGAAGTAGGGGAGCATTGATTCTAAGGCTTCTGAGAGTAAGGGGGTAGTGGCATTGTAATCCAAGTAGACAGGGGCTATCATAGGGGTCTACTTCCGCACTGTACGGGCCAGAAGTGACTCGACCAGTTCCTCGAGGGGCTTAAAAGCCACGGCTACGAGTGCTTTGAGTCCAAAAGAAAAAAAACTGGCCCACTGGGAGGTCGCATCAGAAGCGGTCTGTTCTATGTAGTATTCAATCAGTTCGGTGACCATGAAGATGACGATCGTGCTGATACCTAATACAGTAACAGCTTTTCTTCTGCGCTGACTTGCCTGTAAAGCGTCTAAGGTATCTTGCAGCTCTTTATTTTTCTGTTGAAGTTCAGCGTTGTACCGAGCGATCTCTTCGTTTTTCTCGGCCAGTTCCTGGTTGGCGGCTTTGAGCTTTGCTTGGAGTCGGTCTCCCATCCGAGTGACCAGGCGCGCGGTCTTGAGAAGGTCTTCATAGCGCTGCTGGATCTCCTCCAGGCGGGCCCGCTCCTCGCTTTGTGGCGGAAGGCTTGTTATCCAATTTCTAAGCTTTTCTGCCCCTTCTTCCTCTCGTTGAAAGCTAACACTGGGTTCACTGATCGTAGTGATATCACGCCGACTCTTCATTTATGGGTACAAGCTCGAAAGGAACTTTGACAGCGGCTTGGTAATCCAGACCCGCATCTTCCATTTCTGTATCCTCTTCTAAAAATATCCAGCGGATATGGACAGGCTGTCCTTTTTCATGCAACGATTCGAAATATCGAAAAAGGTCCAGTAGTACTTTGGCTGTGCTCGTATTGAAATATTCCAGACGAACCTCCAGGATGAAAGGGTCGGGTTGAGGAATATGTCGTTGAGCTAAATTTTCAAGCCATTGCAAAATGGGACCATAAAACTTTAGAGAATTTTCTGGGTAGGAGTTTCCTCCTATAAAAAACTTTCGATTTCCAGGGTCAAATATGATCTCCGGTGTGGTGAAGGTTGGCTCTATAACTAATTTTTCGGAAGTAGTCAGGTCACTCATGGCTTTTGAGAAAGAAAATAGCTTTTACCGTGAACCAGCTGTGTTCTCCCTCTGCAGGGGTAAGCTCGTAATCAAACTTATCTGCCTTGAAAAGGACTTGTAAGAGCCCTAAGTTCGCTCCTCCACTGTCGGAGTAAGACCCACTCGTCAGAGTATTATGATGGAGATTCTCCAGTTCTGCTCTACTCATTTGAGTAAGATTTTGGAGATAAGATTGCAAAAATATCTCTTGGCTATAATAGACGAGATTCTTTGCGGTTAGTACGATCCCTTCATCTGAGCGACTTAGGCTTAATAGGGGAGGCTGGTTTTCGCTATGTACAGCATAATGGATGATGTTCTGAGCAAGTTCTATCAGACTTGAGATGATTTTTCTGCGCAAAGGGGTGCGTATTCCTTCTTCTACTAAAAGTTTGTCTAAACTTCGTACTATATGTGGGAGCACCTCCATGTCGAGAGGTCCTTCGTGGCGAAACAGTAACCTATGTTCATAGGACACAGCCATGGAATTTTTACAAAGGTAGCGAAAAAGTTTTCATGGAGAGATAGCGAGTCCGTACCCCGCCAGCGCGATTTCTCGCACTGCTCTGAGTTGGAGAGTGGGAAGTTGTAAGATATAAACTTTGCCCGGGGCACCAGGTAGCCCTCCTACGTAATGATGCGGAGGATCCCCTCCAGCTGTATTTTCATAAGAAACAAATAGCTGATTTTGAAGGGGGTCGACACCGATGCCTCGGGGGAGGTGTCCCAGGTTGAAAACGTGGGTGAGAACTCGCAAGGTTTGGACGTCAATGAGTGCAATCGCTCCCAGCTTATTCCCTTGCAGAGAGGGTGCAGAAGCTTTCAGACAGGCTACGTATAAAAGACCTTCATGGTAAGCCATCAGCTTGGGAGCTGCAGCGGTGGGTAGGACGGCTACTAAACTGTCATTTCCTTGAGAAAACACCCGGACTTCATTGGCCACATCACAGCTGACGAAATAGTATCTGCCAGAAGGTTCCGCCAGTATCTGATAAGGTCCCCAGCGGTTGTCTGTCTGTGGCAAGGCATTCGGGGTGAGGGGGATCTGGGTAAAATCAATGAACCGGCTCCTGTCCGGGGCGATTTCTACTTTTGTAATGTAATTTCCACTATTGGCGGTTACATATGCGTATCGAAAATCAGGCGTGACCCACAATCCATGGGGACGAGCGATGATTTGCCCTGTAGGGTCTCGCAGCTCGTCAATCACCCGCATCTCTTCTGTGTCGATAAGGGAGAGTTTGACAGGGGCGGTAGTAGTAAAGTGCGTAACTACCGCATATCGTCCATCGCTACTCAGCTCTATATGGGCTGGATCCGGTGCGATGGATACTCGTCCTACTTTTTCGTAGGTATCGGTGCGATATTTTTCTACAGCAGCTCCGGCTATGAGGGTGACATATAAATACCTTCCATCGGGAGAGAGCTGGATGTAGTGAGGACTCTCTACCGCTCCTGGATTGATCCCTACTGGGATGTAGTGCATGAGATAATACCTATCCGCATCTAGGACGGCGATGAGATCGCTTCCCGCAGCACATATGAAAGATTTCCTTCGGGTAGAGAGGGTCCTATGGGCCCAAGGCATTTCTCCTTTCGCATTGCGAGCTCCTTCCTGGATCCACTGCCGCAGGAGGGAGATTTCCTCTGCAGTGAGGAGGTTGCTTCTATCTGGAAGGGGAGGGGGCATGAGGGGCTCCGCACTGGGTCCTAAGGTAGAGTCCCAGTTCACTTGCCAGAGGAGATGAGACCAATCTGGATTTCCAGGTACGACTGGGGCCACCTCCCCGCTGTAGCCGTAGAAGAGACTATCCCATCGACTCAGGTTCAATCTGGTAGAGGGAAGAACCCCTCCCGAAGGGTTCGTTCCATGTTCATGCGGGGGAGAAGCAGAAGAAGTGTTTGAGCTGTGGCATCCTGCGCAGCGTCGAAGGAGTATCTTAGCCACAGGTGCGGGATAGCCGCTGGGATCACTGAGAGAGGGCGGGTCGGCGGGGTCTCGACACCCTATCAAACACAGCCATATCCCAATCCATAAGGTACGCATTGTATCTATCAAATATAGAGATTTTGAACTAAATCCCTCTTCAAAACGTTTCGTCCTTTATGCGTGCATTCTGGATATCTCTACTGGGGATGAGTGCGGCTCAAGTGCAAGTGGGACAGGAAGTTCCTGCTTCCCTCCAAGCAAAAGATGAAAATGAGCAGGTAGTTTCTTTTGGGAAATTGAGAAGTCAATGGGTGGTGCTTTTTTTCTACCCGCACGATGATACGCCTGGTTGCACTCGGCAGGCAAAGGAATTCTCCCGTCTCCTCCCCGAGTTTCAGAAACAGGGAGCGGTCGTATTTGGTGTAAGTGCACAGGGAGCTGCCAGTCACAGGGCCTTCAAGAAAAAGCACAATCTTTCTATCCCTCTTCTCGTGGATGAGGATGGCAGCCTTTCTAATCTCTTCGGTGTCAAGCGTATGATGGGTATGTGTAGCAGGGATGTCATCGTAGTCGATCCCCAAGGGAAAGTGGCCTTGATTCGACAAGGGGTTTCTCCTGATACCAGTCCTCAGGAGATCTTAAGCTGGCTCCGACAAAAATAAATAGCCCCTTCCCAAAAGGAAAGGGGCTCGCATATAGGGATAAATGATACTATTGGCCTGTCGTGCGTCCGTAATTTCGAGTAGGAATAAGTTTTACAGCGAAGCTTCCCTCCACTGTGTCGGCATGGGTATTCGTACCCACTCCAGGCACGTTATTGTAAGCGGGTCTAATATAAGTGAATTGCCCCGAGATAGAATCACCCGTGATGACGAGATTACTTACAGTCTGGGTGGTGCCTGAGAAGAAACCGGGAACACTGGGGAGCTGCTGGATAGAATAGGTAGGAACAGGCTGAGAGGAGATATCCGCTGCTGTGCCTCCAAGACTGAGATTGGATATGGTGTTATTAGAGGCATCATGACGAAAGGTAAGGCTGAGGGATCCTATACCTAAGCTGTCTTCTCGGGAGAAGGAGAATTCTCGGGTATTGGCATCGATGCTTCGCCAGATACCTGGTGAGCTCAAGTAGAAAGAATAAGAAAAAGAAAAGTTGAATGAGGCTCCATTGTTGTCTCTCCCTCGAGCGGTCCCGCGAATGTATCCTTGTCGAGGTCTTACAAGGTCTTCTCCAGCGGGTCCCTGAGGTCCTACGGGCCCTTGAGGCCCCTCTTTGCCTCGGCAGCTCCAGAGGAGGACTGCCATGAGTGCGATGGCTGTGGGTAAAACGAGGTTACGCATAAGCCAAAGGTAAAGCAGCTTCTCCAAAGGAGAAAAGGGAGGCCTGCCTTTTTGCACTTACCCCTTCCTTTTTTACCCCACCTCCTCGATCTGCTTTTAGCTCATAGAATATCTCTTACTAAAAGCTATCATCCTTCGAGGCAGACGCAAATAGAGACGAGCCTTCGGGCCTACGGTTTGGTATGCATACTCCGTTCTATCTTTTCTGGACTGGGTGAAAGAATACCGTTCCGCTGCAGTAGGCGAGTTTGTGCCTAATCTTCTTTTTTATCATCAAAAATCCGATGGGAGGGGCATAGAGAAGGATTATCCCCCCCTTCCCGAAAAAGTCCTATTGAAAGAGAGCTCCTGAGAGAATTTCTTCTACCTTTTGGAGAGGAAAAGAAGAACTGGATAGCCTCCCTACTGCTATCTGGGCATTTCCTCCTCCTCTGGCACCGAGGGATTGAGCTAACTGCTGGAAAAGACTTTGAGCACTTTCTGGCGCAGCAACGCCGAGGCCTGTTTCTGATCCTTGATGAGCTAAGACGATAAAAGTCACATTCGGACGCTTTTTATGTAAAATATGCAGAAAATCCTTGAGTGATGCCTCCTCAGGTAGAGATATTTCTCGAAGGACCACAGGCTTTTCAGCCTGAAATGCGCTTTCTTTTTCCCAGACACGTATCAGCTCATCAGCATACAGGTGCTGCCATTTATGGATCTGGTTTCGAGCAGATTCGATCTCTTTTAGGGTTTTTTCTAAAGAACGCAAGGGTTGAGAAGGCCGCTTGAGTAGTGTGTTGATCTCTTCCAAGATTTGAAGTTGGGACTGCACCCAATCCACGTAGGCCTTTGCGACTACTGCTTCTATGCGGCGGACACCAGCGGCGATAGCAGTTTCACTGATAATCTTGAAGAAGCGAAGGTCCAGTGTATTGTGCACGTGTGTGCCGCCGCACAGCTCCCGAGAAAAGCGGCCTCCGAACTCGATCATCCGTACTTTTTCTCCATATTTTTCCCCGAACAGGGCTATGGCTCCTTTTTTGAGTGCCTCTTCGTAGGGAATGTCTCGGTATTCTCTTCGGGTGAGAGCTGCGTTGATTTTGCTATTGACGAGCTCCTCTATTTCTTGTAGCTCCTCTGAGGAGAGTTTCTGAGGGTGGGTGAAGTCGAAGCGCAGTCTATCGGGAGCTACTAAAGAGCCACGCTGCTGAACATGGGAGCCGAGAATCTCTCGTAGAGCTGCATGGAGCAGATGGGTGGCTGTATGATGACGGGAGGTCGCTTCACGGCGAGAAACCTCTATGACAGCATGCCATTCTCCCTCAGGATTGCGAGGAAGTTCAGCTACTACATGGACGATGGTGTCTTGTTCTCGGTATACGTGTATGACAGGGAGTGCTTGCCGACCTCTACGGAGCTGTCCCGTGTCACTTACCTGTCCTCCCCCTTCCGGATAGAAAGGCGTTCGGTCGAGAACGACGTGGTAAAAAGTCCCTCGTGCTTCTCGCATTTCTCGGAGGCGGACGATATGGGAGCGGGTTTCGTAGACATCATATCCGAGAAACAAAGAGTGCTCCCCCTCTGTGAGTTCTATCCAGTCACCATAGGTTTTTTGTGTGGCTTGGCGGCTTCGTGCCTTTTGTACGGCTAAGGCCTGTTCAAATCCTTCTATATCTACTTGTAAGTTATGCTCGCGCGCGATCAGCTGGGTTAAATCTATAGGAAAGCCATAGGTGTCATACAGTTCGAAGGCGACTTCTCCTGGGAGAAGGGACGATTTATGTTGATGTAGATAATTTTCCAGGCGACTAAGCCCTCGCCCCAAGGTGTGTAAGAAGCTTTCCTCTTCTCCATGAATGACCCGTTGGAGGGAGTCTATCTGGTGTGAGAGCTCAGGAAAAGTGGGAGCGTATAACTGGGCCAGAGGGGGGACGAGTGCATGGAGAAATGGGCGCTGCTGTCCGAGATATTGATATCCATATCGTACGGCTCGTCGGAGCAATCGACGCAAGATGTAGCCAGCGCCGATATTTCCGGGAAGTTGGCCATCCGCAATTGCGAAGGCTACTGCTCGTATATGGTCACAGACCACTCGGATGGCTATATCGGTCATTTCGGACGTTCCATAGCGCTGTCCTGTGATCCGAGTAAGTTCTCTCCGCAGCGATTCGAAGATATCGATATCGTAGGTAGATTTTTTCCCTTGAAGAGCCATGGCCAGTCGTTCTAGACCCATGCCTGTATCTACACTTTTGAGAGGGAGGTTTTCCAGACTTCCATCGGATCGGCGGTTGTATTGGATAAATACTAAGTTCCAAAGCTCGATGACCTGAGGATTTCCTGTATTGATAAGAGGGGCAGCTGAGCCTGTGGGGTTTGGTCGCAGGTCGATATGGATCTCCGTACAGGGGCCGCATGGACCTGTATCACCCATTTCCCAGAAATTATCTTTTTTCCCAAAAAACTGGATGCGCTCAGCGGGGACGAAGCGTTGCCAGAGCTCGAACGTTTCTTGGTCAGCAGGTAGACCCCATTCTTCATCCCCTCCAAAAACTGTGATATAGAGCCTCTCTTTGGGCAAGCGATATACCTGTGTCAGCAGCTCCCATGCCCAAGCAATCGCTTCTGCCTTGAAGTAGTCACCGAAAGACCAGTTGCCCAGCATCTCAAAGAAGGTATGATGATAGGTATCATGTCCTACTTCCTCTAAGTCGTTATGCTTACCTGAGACGCGAAGGCATTTCTGTGTATCAGCTACCCGAGGAGCAGGAGGTTCCTTGAACCCCATGAATACATCTTTGAAGGGATTCATTCCTGCATTTATGAAAAATAAAGTGGGATCATTTTTATTCACCAAAGGTGCAGAAGGCACAATAAGGTGATCCTTTTGGGCAAAAAAATCCAAAAAGGTCTGGCGTACTTGAGCCGTACTCCACATGCAACAAAGATAGGCAAAGCACGCACGCTTCGCTGAGGAAAGTTAACCTTATATTTGCGCTGGCATGCTGCGGCACGTTACACTCTTTTGTTTAGGAGCGACTACCCTCTGGGCTCAATCGGGGAAAGTTCGTAAGCTGCTGGCGGAAGCAGACAAGGAATACTACGTCTCTCGTAATCCTGAGCGCGCGGCTGATCTGTATAAGCAAGTCCTCTCATTAGAGCCCAGTAACCAATATGCGGCTTACCGGCTTGCCCGGTGCTATTGGTATACCAACAATACCGAACAGGCGGTGGAAGCCTATCAGAAAGCGTTGGCTATCAGTACGGAAGCTACGGATACGATTTATCTCGATCTGGGTATTGCACAAAAAAAGTTGGGTCGCTACCCCGAGGCTATGCAGTCTTTTCAAGAATTTCTCCGCAGGCACAAAACTCAAGATATCCTCCGAAAACAAGCAGAAATAGAGCTGGAAGGGTGCCGTGTGGCACAGCGTCTTTTAGCGGAGCAACCTGCCTATGAGCTTTTTGCGCTCGCTGCGGTAAACTCGCAAGCAAGTGATTATGCCCCTGCCCTTTTTGTGGTAAAGAGTGATACTTTTCTTATTTTTACCAGTCATCGAACTGGAGGTCAAAGCACGGCCCGTTTCCCTGAATATGGAGAACCTACCTACTCCGATCTGTGGGTTATCCAGCTGAAGAGTGACACCGCTTTTTTGGGGAAAGCCACAGGAAAGGTTCAGAACCTGGGCAAGCGGGTCAATACAGCCGCCAACGATGGGGGGGCTGTCATATCCCCAGATGGGCTAACGATGTACTATAGCATTTGTGGCCAAGGAAAGTACCATAAGTTTTGGGGGTGTAGCATTTACCAAAGCACCTTTGACCCCCAGAAGAAAGAATGGGGCCCTTTCGAGAAGATAGAAGCGCTTGCGGGAAAGCGCGAAGTGGTCACCAACTCGAGAGGGAAGAAAAAGTTAGTTCCCACCTATGATGCCCAGCCTACCCTCTCCCCTGATGGTAATCTCATGTACTTCATCTCGGACCGAGACGGAGGATTAGGAGGAACCGATATTTGGTATGCCCAGCGGGTAGGAAAAGAATGGGGGGCTCCTGTTCATGCCGGGAAAATCATCAATACGCCTTTCAATGAAATCTATCCGCATGTGGGGAGAGATGGAAAGACGCTTTATTTTGCTTCTGATGGCCACCCGGGCTTAGGAGGATACGATATCTTTCGTGCCGAAGGGCGCTTGGCTACATGGCAGCAGCCTCAGAACCTCGGTTCTCCTATCAACTCTTCGTATGATGATTTCTCTCTTTTCTGGGCGAGGCAAGATACCTTAGGCTTTATCGCCTCTAACAGACCAGGTGGACGGGGACGAGATGATATTTACACTGTGAAGCGCATCTTCCGACCGAAGGTAGAGTTAGCCGTTCACGGTACTGTACGGGATGCTTCCTCCAAGCTGCCCATTCCTTTCGCCACCGTTACTTTATACGAGGTGCAGGCGGATAAGCTCATACCTCGCGATACCTTTAATACGGATCAGAGTGCTTCCTATCGCTTCACGCTTGAGCCTGGTAAAGATTATCGTCTGATAGGAAATGCCCCTGAGTACTTAGCCAATGAAGTAGCTGTTTCTACGAAGGATGCAACGAAATCAATGGATCTGGAAGCTGACATCGATATTTATCTGGACCGTATCGAAATCGCCCGGCCGATCGTTCTCCAAAACATCTACTTTGACTTCGATAAATATGATATTCGACCCGATGCTGCGACCGAGTTAGACAGGCTTGTAACCCTTCTGCAGCAAAATCCTTCGTTGCGGATCCTCATAGGTGCACACACGGATACAAACGGAAGTGAGCAATATAATATCAAGCTCTCTAACAACCGAGCGAAGTCTGTGGTTGGATATCTTACTCAAAAGGGAATAAATCAAAAAAGGCTTACATGGGTCGGGTATGGCGAGTCTCAGCCGCTTATCTATCCAGAGCTCTCAGATGCGGATGAACAAGCCAATCGACGGGCTGAGTTTCGTATTTTAGGACTGGATTTTGCTGAGAAGTAGGCTCTGAGGGGGCGGGGGCTCCTGCGCTGAAAGGGATTCTTTCAGAGGAAAGTCCGGGCGCGAGGGAGCAGGTCGCCCTCCGAAAGGAGGGGGCGAGATGCCGCAAGGGTCTCGCACGGATAGGGCCACAGAAAAGATACCGCCCGAAAGGGTAAGGGTGAAAAGGGATGGTAAGAGCATCCCCGTGGGCAACCCCCGACCCGCGCAAGGCCAAGCAGCCAGCGGTGAGAGCTCCCAGAGCTGGCGGGTGGGCCGCTCAGAGAAATGCAGGAGTAGAAACAGAACCCGGCTTACCACCTGCCCCCTCTTTATTTGGTATATTTGCCGCATGGAGATTCGACGCTTGCATGACATTCTTGCAGAGCAGCTTCATCAGCCCCGCCCCGATGCTATAGCCGGTAAGAAAGGAGGGCAGTGGCGTCGCTACAGTACAGAAGAGGTCGCTCAGCTTGCAGATACAGTCAGCCGTTCTTTTCTCAAGCTTGGTCTGCAAAAAGGCGATCGAGTCGCCCTGGTATCTAACAATCGGCCAGAATGGAACATTATCGATTTAGGAGCCATTCAGCTTGGGCTCGTGGTCGTACCGATGTATGCAAACTCTATCCCCAAAGATTATGAATATATCCTCCAGCACTCCGAGAGTCGGGTACTATTTTGCTCTGGAGGAGAAGTATGGCAAAAGGTGCGTTCTATCCTTCCCTCTTGCCCCTCAGTTGAGCGAGTATATGTTTTTGATCCTGAACCCGATGCTACTCCATGGGAAGCTTTTCTCAAAATAGGAGAAAATGATGCAACTGACCTCCAACCGTACAAAGACGCTGTTCTCGCCGAGGATTGGGCTACTTTCCTGTATACTTCAGGAACGACGGGCACACCTAAAGGAGTTATTCTCTCTCATCACAACATCGTGGCCAATGTACTTACCGTCCGTTCTCTTCCTCTTATACCCAGAAGCCCTGATGGAGAACCTTTGCGAGCGTTGAGTTTCCTACCGTTGAATCACAGCTTCGAGCGAATGGTTTTTTATACCTATCTTTCCTTAGGAATCGGGGTATATTATGCAGAAAGCTTAGATACGATCGGTGAAAATCTCAAAGAAGTAAAGCCACATGTCTTTACTTCCGTGCCCCGGCTTTTAGAGAAAGTATATGAGCGCATCATGACCACCGGCAGGTCACTTACAGGTCTGAAGCGCACCCTTTTCTTTTGGGCACTTGGTTTAGTAGAGAACTACGATCCAGAGAAAGCCTCTACTTATTCGATTTCTTATCGGATACAACTTGCTCTTGCACGGGCCCTTGTTTTCAAGAAATGGAAAGAAGCTTTAGGAGGAAATGTCCACCTCATCGTTACAGGAGCGGCAGCTTTGCCGAAGCACTTAGCCCGCATTTTCTGGGGGGCGGGGATCCCTATCATGGAGGGGTATGGACTCACCGAAACCGCTCCGGTAATCTCTGTTAACACGTTTGATGCGTATCGGCTTGGCTCCGTAGGGCGCCCCATTCCAGGGGTGCAGGTTCGGATAGAGCCGTTGGAGGGATATACGGAAGGAGAAGGAGAGATTACAGTCCAGGGGCCGAATGTAATGGTCGGCTACTACCGAAATCCAGAAGCCACCGCAGAAGTTCTAAAGGAAGGGTGGTTTTACACAGGGGATGTAGGAAGATTGGACAAAGATGGATTTCTGTACATCACAGACAGGAAAAAGGAGCTATTTAAGACCGCTGGTGGCAAATATATTGCCCCTCAGCCCCTGGAATCTGCTCTCAAGAGTTCATTTTTCATAGAGCAGGCGATGGTAATCGGAGAATATCGGAAATTCCCGGCCGCTTTGGTAGTCCCCTCTTTCCCAAACTTAGAAAAATGGGCGCAAGAGCGCGGGCTTCGCTTCAGCAGTAGAGAAGAGCTCATCCATCATCCTCAAGTGGTCGATCTTATTCAACAAGAGATAGATAAAATCAATGAAGGTTTCTCTCAGTTCGAGCGGGTGAAAAAGTTTATACTTCTATCTAAAGAATGGACCATTGAAGGAGGGGAGCTAACCCCTACGTTGAAGCTCAAGCGGCGAGTCTTATTGACTCAGTACAAAGACGTTATAGATGCCCTTTACGCCGAAGCAGAAGCCCAATCGGCAGGGTGATTGGCGCCGCTTGCTAACCTTTGGAATGGAGATACTCGTTATTTTTTGCGTTTGGACGGCTCTGGGGTTCCTGGGAGATACGTATTTGGGTATGAAGCCGTATGGTCTTTTGGTGGGAGGGCTTCTCTCAGTTGTACATGTTTTATGGAGAATAGTGCGGTTATGAGAGCGGCGGTGGGGCTCTTGTTGCTTACTCTTATGGGGGGGGTGCTGTTGTACAGCATGTTTGGGGTGGTTTTTCCAGAGGCGAGAACTGCATGTGTCTGGGCATGGACGGGAACGGGCTTGATAGCTCTGCTGGCATTTTGGCTCAGAAAAAAGCTTTCGGGTATGGCCGTCGCTTTAGCTCCAACGGCGGTTCGCCTGTTTCTGTTGCCTCTGTGGCTGGGAGGGGTCGCCTGGATTTTTTCTCCTCCGCTTCTTCCGTTTGCCTTCGTCAGTATAGGAGCTGTCCTTGTATTCCTGGTAGCTGAAGTCGCTTTGACTCTTCGTAACTTGCGCCGCTGAATATGAAGAGAAGCCTGTTAGTGCTATGGGCCTTCGGAGCATATGCCTGGGCGGGCGGAGGAGAGGGCCCTGCTGGGTTCATATTAGAACACGTAAAAGACAGCTACGACTGGCATATTACAGATATTCCCTGGGGGAAAAATCCAGATGGGACGACACATTATGTAGCTGTGAGCATCCCTCTTCCCAGGATTATTTATCACCCTACTCGTGGTCTTTCTGTATTTTTTGTACAAGGTCATACCCCTCAAGAAATACGGCAAAACTTAGAGTCGCGCGGGTTTACGCTTACCCCCGAGGGGAAGATAGCAGCCTTGGACTGTCAACCCATTTGGGATTTTTCGTTCACCAAGACAGCCTTTCAGCTTTTGCTGGTAGGGCTTTTCCTTCTCTGGATAGGTGTTTCTGCTGCGCGAACCTATCTTCAGAGGGGAGTAGCCCCTCCGAAGGGGACTGCACGGTGGCTTGAGCCGATTGTTCTTTTCATACGCAACGAGGTGGCCCGGCCCAGTTTACATCATCACGCTGACCGCTTTCTTCCGTATCTATTGACGGTTTTTTCCTTCATCTGGTTGAGCAATCTTTTTGGGCTCACCCCGCTCAACTCCAATATCATGGGGAATATCACTCTTACCTTCTTGCTTGCGCTGTTGACATTTCTTCTGGTACAGCTCAATGGTACGAAGGCTTATTGGCAGCATATATTTTGGTATCCTGGCATGCCTGTATGGCTGAAGCTTTTCATGATGCCCATAGAGCTAATCAGTATGTTTACTAAGCCATTTGCTCTAATGATGCGTCTTTTTGCTAATATATTGGCCGGTCACCTGATGACGCTATCTATAGTGGGTCTTATATTCATTTTAGCAGCTGTATTGAAGTCGGCTGCAGCTGGATTTGGGGTTGCTATTTTTTCTGTTGCCTTAGGGTTGTTTGTGATGGCGTTGGAGACTTTAGTAGCGGCTCTTCAAGCCTACATCTTTACGATGTTGACAGCAGTTTTTTTAGGGATGGCTTTGGAAGAATCTCATTGAAACTCGCTACCTTTGCGCCCAGTATGTGGTTAGAAGCAGCAAGTACATTACATTACTTAGGTGCCGCCATCGGTGCAGGCATCGCCGCTATCGGTGCAGGGCTTGGGATCGGTACATTAGCAGGTGCGGCGCTTCAGGGGATTGCTCGGCAGCCTTCTGCTGCTGGAGATATTCGCAACAACATGCTAATCATGGCTGCCTTTATCGAGGGGGTTGCTTTGATTGCAGAGGTAGTAGCGATACTTATCATCTTCCTGAAGTAAAAGCTCCGCCGGATACCTTTGGGATGTACGCCGCCCGCACTTGTGGGCGGCGTATTTTTGTCCTGTAATGCGGATGCATATCTCTCGTGAAGCCCAAATAGGCCTACTTACGGCAGTAGCGATAGTACTGCTATTCTTTGGGCTCAACTATCTCAAGGGCCACTCCGTTTTTCAGCGGTATAATACATACTACGCTGTCTTCCAGAATGCAGATAACCTCTCCACGAGTGATAAGGTTCTCTACAGGGGATACAAAGTAGGACAAGTGCAGGACCTTCGGTTTAACCCTCGTACGGGGGAGGTTTTGATAGAGTTCGAAGTATTGCGAGAAATACCCCTTCCCACAGATAGCAGGGCTACCATCACGAATCTGGATCTGTTAGGTACCAAGGGTCTCTGGATCGTGCCTGGTACCGAAGCGAAGTTGGCTCAAGATGGAGATACACTGCGGGACAGTCTGGCCACTGGCACCTTTGATAAGGTCCTGCAAGAGCTGCGTCCTCTGAAAGAGCGCTTGGATACCTTGCTGGGGCAGCTAAATCGAACAGCCGCTCATCTCAATGAGATTCTGGATGCAAAGAATGGAGAAGTCCCGCAGACATTGGGTTCTATTCGAAGGCTGGCGAGCCGTGCAGATGCGGAGCTCATGGCCACCGGTCCTCGCCTGCGACAGACTCTTACGGAAGTGGATAAGACTCTGGCTGAGCTTCGACCTCGCATGACGAGTACCTTGAGGGGAGTTGAAAGAATTACAGACTCCATAGGGCACAGTCTGCCTCCATTATTGTCTCGGTTGGACTCATCCGCTGCTCAGCTGCATACTACGCTTCGTTTGCTCAATGAAGGGCAGGGGTCTATGGGGCTTTTCCTGAGAGATAGCTCCCTGTACCGTGACCTGGATCGTACCACTGTGAGTTTACGTAAGTTGCTGGAGGCGCTTCGGCAGCACCCTGAACGGTTTGTTCATTTCTCCATTTTTGGACGGAAGCCCACAAGACCTCCGAACGAATGAGAGAGCAGGAGGACTGGTATCGTTCGTTGGGTGTATCTGCCCACAAAAGCTTCTTGGAGAGGCTGCCCGGCCATTCATCGGAATATTTTGTTTCACTGAATGCCGATATCGCGGGTGACCCGGGATATCGTTTTGCTCTGCATGCGGACGGGGTGGGTACGAAAGGGATCCTCAGTTACCTCTGGTGGAGGGAGAGCGGGCGCCTTTCTCTCTGGCGGGCCTTAGCTCAAGACGCACTGGTCATGAATACCGATGACATGGCGTGTGCTGGGATCACGGATGGATTTGTTTTTTCCACGACCATTACGAGAAATCCTTTCCATATCCCAGACGAGGTAGTTCAAGAAATCATAGCGGGCGTCTATGGCTTTGTAGAACGGTTGCAGGAGTGGGGTTTTTCGGCTCAAGTCGCAGGAGGAGAGACGGCTGACATGCCAGATGTAGTGCGCACGGTCGGCCTCGAGGCTGTGGCGGCAGCCCGTATATCTGTAGAGAAGCTTCTCCCCATACGTCGCCCCACTCAAGAGGTATGTATAGTAGGCTTAGCCAGTGCGGGCCAGGCTATATACGAAGAGGAATACAACAGTGGTATTGGATGCAACGGCCTGACAGCGGTACGTCATTTGCTTCTTTCCGCACAGTATGCATCCCGTTTTCCTGAAACCCTTTCTCCCGAACAGAGTATTGCCTACCAAGGGCGGTATGCTCTTACCGATTTGGTCGAAGGTTACCCGCTGGGGGAGCTGCTAATTTCTCCTACTCGGACCTATCTCCCCATCCTTCGAGAGATGTACCGTCGGTATGCTGCCGATATATATGCCGTCATTCACTGCACGGGGGGAGGGCAGCGAAAAGCCCTGAAGTATCTTCCCTATATGGTGATTCGCAAAGAAAATTTCTTTCCGCTACCTCCGCTCTTCTCCTTATTAGAGGGCACTCGTTCGTGGCAGGAGTTATTTGAGGCATTGAATATGGGGCATCGAATCGAACTGTACGTTTCTCCAGGCGTTGTGGATGAGCTCATAGCGCTTGCTCACGAGTTCAGAGTAGAGGCGCAAGTGATCGGGACTGCTCGTCCGAGTGAGCGCCCTACCCGTATAGAGGCCTCGTTTCGGGGAGAGAGCTGGGTTTGGAAGAGAGAAGGGTAAAAAGGGGCTCATTTTAGGCTGCATTCTGCGAGGGTAGATTGGACACAAGAGGGTTCTGATCACTTAGGTTGCAGACGCTGAATCGGCTACCTACCCACGGTTTGCATGCCTTATCGCAAGGTAGATGAGCTGTTTTTCCTTAGGTTCTATCGTGGAACCGTTTCTCTGCTGTCTCTCTATAAGTGAGGTAGGTGTGCTCGTCGAATGCGACTAAATACAGGGCTTCAAAATGAGGAGCTGCTTCTTCCAGGACGTTTAGGGCGATGGGGGCTGCTTCTTCTACGGGGAAACCGTAGATTCCCGTACTGATAGAGGGGAATGCCACTGTGCGAAGGCGGTGAGCTTGGGCCAGGAGGAGTGCGCTTCGATAGGCCTTTTCTAATAGGAGGGCTTCTGATGCTACTCCTCCTCGCCAGATAGGTCCGACGGCATGGATCACATATCGAGCTGGCAGACGAAAACCAGGTGTGATACGGGCTTCTCCGGTAGGGCATGGTGCGACTGCTCTACAGGCTTCTGCCAACTGTGGCCCCGCGGCTTTGTGGATAGCCCCTGATACGCCTCCTCCTGGAAGGAGGCTTTCATTTGCTGCATTGACGATGGCATCTACAGCAAAGAGGGTAATATCTCCCCGTACGATTGCTACTTTTCCCATAGAGCGAAGCTATGGTATTGGTAGTTTTGATAGAATGCAGGTTACGATTTGGCTCCTTCGAGATGTAGTCCTTCATCCGAGAGGGTATTACCGATTGGCTCGCAGTCTTGCCAAAGCATTTCCTGTGCAGGTTGTGGGACGGCCATTGCCGCCTGTGGAGATAGAGGGTCCGCTTGCCTCAGAGATTGCCTCTGAGGTGTGGGAGCAGCTTTGCAGCATACCTCTTTCTTCCTCTTTGAGCCTCACCTTTTCGAAGCGATGGCTCCCTCCCGCTCCAAAGGGGGGAGTGGTGATTTGCAATCCTATCGGTTTCTTGTTTGCTGCCTTGTATGGGGTGAGACCTGCAGTTTGGGATATCTGGGAAGACTATCGGGCGAACTTTTTACATGACCCTGCGTATGATTTCTTCCAGAGGCTTTTTCGGTTAGCGAGCTGGGAGATTTTATCCCCTTGGCGTGGGATGGCATATGCGTATGGCCTGGCGGAATATGCGTATGCGCGACTCACTCCCCTCCATCGGAGTTTTTTTATACCCAATGCTTTTGTCAAAGTAGAAGATGCCCCGCCACTTTTACCGAGTTTGACGGGAAGGTATGCGCTGTACACTGGAAATCTGGCGGAGGGGTGGGGCCTTTTTGAAGTGCTGGAGCAGGTTCTGGAGCAGCCTATGGTTCCCTTTGTACTGGCGGGTAGTTTGAAGTCTGCTTCCATAGAGAGGGGGATTCGCTCTTACTTGAGGCGGCATCCCGCATGGCTATGGTTTCGGAGTGCCTTTGTCCCTTATCCTGTAGTGCAAAACCTTCAGCGATACGCAAAGTTCATTTATGCGATGTACAAACCCCTACCGCATCTGCGGGGGAAGATCCCCGGTAAGTTTTATGAAGCGGCTGCCCTGGGTGTGCCTTGTGTGTATCCGACTGGGGTGAGCCCCGTCTGGGACGCTTTTTGGAGGCGTTATCGGGAGGAGCCCGATGCACCTGAACTGTACTGGAGTTTCTATGAGCCTTACTTGTTGGAAGGGATAAGCAGGGCCTTAGAGCGGTCGAAGCAGAGGGGGTAGCATTTCTTCTGGGATAGGTAGCCCCATAAGTGTGAGTACAGTGGGGGCGATTTGAGGTAAGATACCCGGCTCCAGTTGATAGGACAGAGGGGAAGAGCTCAGGAGAATACAGGGGACGGGAGCGGTCGTGTGCGCAGTATGGGGGCTACCGTCAGGCTCCCGCATACGGTCAGCGTTTCCATGGTCTGCTATGAGAAGAATAGTATAACCTGAAGACAAAGCGGCTTCTACCAGCTGAGCTGAGCAAGCGTCCACTGTCTCACATGCTTTTACCGCTGCTTCCCAGACGCCGGTATGACCTACCATGTCAGGGTTTGCGAAATTCACGCAGATGAAGTCTATTTTTCCTTCTTGTAGATGAGGCAGCAGAGCGTCTCGTACTTCATAGGCGCTCATCTCAGGTTTGAGGTCATATGTTGCGACTTTTGGGGAGGGGATAAGGATACGGGCCTCGTGGGGAAAGGGCTCCTCTCGACCTCCATTCAGGAAGTAAGTGACATGGGGGTATTTTTCGGTTTCTGCGATGCGAAGCTGGTGCAAGCCTGCGTCTGAAATAACCTTTCCTAAAGGTTTTCCCACTTGACCTTTGCTGAAAAGAAAGCGTACCCCTCTTTCTGTGAAGGCAGGGTCGTACTCGGTTAGGGTTATGAAATACAGGGGAAATGGCTGTAGGTCGGGTGGGAGGGGTATGGATTCTCGCCCCGTACGTTCCGTAGGTAGATCGCCTACATAGAGGGCTTGGATGAGCTGGCGAGGACGGTCGTTTCGAAAATTGAAAAAGAATACGGCATCATCCGGGGATAGTGGAGCAGGATCAGCGATAACTGTGGGGGGGAAAAACTCATCTGTTGTGTTTCCGGCGTAGTGATGGGCTATGGCAGCTTCAGCTGTAGGGAATGCAATTCCTTCCCCGAACCGGAGTAAGCGGTAAGCTGCTCTCGTGCGCTCCCATCGACGGTCTCGATCCATCGCATAATACCTGCCGATGAGAGAAGCTAATCGACCCTTGGGTAGAGTCTGAAGCGCTTTCTCGGCTGTAGAGAGAAAAGGAAGTGCACTTTGCGGGGCTGTATCTCGTCCATCCGTAAAGGCGTGGAGGTAAACTGAGCTGGGAATCTCCGCTTCCTTTAGGTGACGGATGATCTCTAACAGATGAGAAAGCGAGCTGTGTACGCCTCCATCAGAAACCAGACCCATCAGGTGAAGAGCTTTTCCGGTGTCATGCAGGTATCGGATAAGGTCTCTGAAAGCAGGATTTTTTTGTAGGCTTTCTTGGGTTAGGCTGCGTTGGATGCGGAGAAGGTCCTGCCACATAATCAGGCCCGCCCCGATATGCAGATGCCCCACTTCGGAATTGCCCATTTGTCCAGGGGGGAGGCCTACGGCCTCCCCTGAGGCCTGTAAAGCCACAAAGGGATAGTGCTTTCGTACAGTGTCGTAAAAAGGGGTATGAGCTGCGTCTATTGCACTAAGGCTGGGATCATCGGCGATGCCCCAGCCATCCCATATGAGGAGCAGGACTTTCCTCTTCATGAGAG
The DNA here is from genome assembly GCA_026413325.1 of Bacteroidia bacterium. Lineage (GTDB taxonomy): Bacteria > Bacteroidota > Bacteroidia > SpSt-205 > SpSt-205 > SpSt-205. The sequence goes on from JANZYW010000011.1 coordinate 44,706, forward strand.
AGAAGATTGGAGGGTTTGAATGATGTGGCGCAGCTCGTAAATTTCATGGTCTTTTGCTTGAAGAAGGGCCTCATAATCTTTTAGGGTTTCGATCGGAGCATGGTTTTTCAGCCATTCCGCTTTTAGGATCTCACAAGCCTCCTCGGCGGGTAAGAGGACGGCAAGGAAATGGGCTTCTTGTGGGAATATGGCGAGGAAGTACAGGCTATCTACCCCTCGAGCATTTCGGTTGGTGAGAAAGCCTTGCCAGGGCTTGCCCCGACCGATGGTAGCCCATAGGTTCATGAAGAGATAGTCAGGTGTCTGCGGACTTCGTAGGATGCGGGTAGGCTGGCCTATAAAAAGTTCGGGACTGTAGCCCAGCATACGGAGGAGAGCGGGACTTGCTGCCTGTATGATTCCATTTCGGTCTGTGAGAAACCATGGAAGAGCGTCCAGTCGATGAGGAAGATTCTCGGTCTGCGTTTCGAGTTGTCGAAGTGCCTCTTTGAGACGCTGGGCTTGGACTTTCTGACGAGTGATGTCAAATGCGACGCCGATGTACTTGTAGGGTTTCCCTTCTGCATCTAAGACGGGGGTGATAGTGAGATACACCCAGAAGGGGGTGCCATCTTTGGCTGTATTTTCTACCTCTCCCTGCCAGACGAAACCACTCTTGATGCGATCCCACATCCGTTCAAAGAATTTGGGTGGGTGGGCTTTGCTGCGGATGATGCTGTGTGGTTGCCCGATAAGCTCTTCTCGTGAATAGCCCCATAGATAGGTAGCTTC
>JANZYW010000120.1 GCA_026413325.1 Bacteroidia bacterium
AGATGTGTATAAGAGACAGCGCTGAATCTATAGACCTGAGAGGATTTACAGGTCCTTTCCTTCAATATGGGGTGGTACGTGCAAAAAGACTCCTGGAAAAAGCCGCAGAAAAGGGACTGCCCCCCTACCCACAAGAGCCTCCTCCCGCCCTTGACCCCTTAGAAGAGGGACTCCTACAATACTTGTATGCCCTACCCAGCTTTATAGAAGGAGCTGCTCGCGGTTACAACCCCGCCCTCCTCGCTCATTATGGATACGAGCTCACCCGTCGGTACAATGAGCTCTACCAAAGCCTCCCTGTCTTGACCAGTGAAGAGCCCCACCGCACTTTCCGGTTGGCTCTATCCGCTGTATATCATCTTGCCATGCAAGCCGTGTTAGATAGTCTTGCTATCCCCTCGCCTACTCGCATGTAGAAGTCCAAGTCCCCCTCAGAAAGAGATATAAAGCATAGCGCAATCATGTCCAGCTCCGATCCAAGGAGGAGTACATACCTTTGTAGAATGATAACATACATCCTTCTGGGAATCTTAGCCCTCCTCCTTTTTGCTACACTCAAAGTCTTACCCGAGTACCAACGACTGGTTGTCTTGAGGCTGGGGCGTGCCCTGCCTCAGGCAAAAGGGCCCGGTCTGGTGATAGTCATCCCCATCATTGATACCCCTATCCGAGTCGATCTCCGAGAGCGAATCATGGAAATTCCCAAACAAACCTGTATTACCCGAGATAATGCTCCGATCTCCATCGACTTTCTTATCTATCTCCAGATTGTAGACCCGCTCGCTTCCGTTGTAAATGTACAGAATGTCTTTCAAGCAACCGAAGGCCTTGCGACTACGACTCTACGAGCCGTGATAGGAGATATCGCATTAGATGACGTTCTCTCTAAACGGGATGAAATCAACCAAAAACTACGCGTCAAGTTAGACGAAGTAACCCACCGATGGGGGGTTCAAGTCAATGCCGTGGAGATAAAAGAGATCCTTCCCCCTGCAGAAGTGCAAGAATCCATGACCAAACAAATGGCAGCAGAAAGGACTCGCCGAGCCATGGTTACGGAAGCAGAAGGAACGAAACAAGCGCAAATACTCCGAGCAGAGGGAGAGAAAACGGCTCGCATTCTCGAAGCTGAAGCCCAGAAAGAAGCTCTCATCCTCCAAGCAGAAGCTCAGCGCCAATCCCAACTCCTCGCAGCGGAAGGATACGCTCTGGCCCTCCAGAAAATAAGCGAAGCCGCCCGCCTTTTAGACCAAAATACCCTCACTCTCCAATATCTGGAAACTCTCAAAAACCTCGGCCAATCCACCTCTACCAAATGGATACTCCCCGTCGAAGTAACCGGCTTAGCTCGCCAAGTAGGAGAATGGATGCAAAATCGACCTCACCCTCGGTCATAATGTATTAAACCCTATATGAGACTTTCGCCTCTTACTAACTGCCTATGCGAAGGATTCAGCTAATCTGTGGCACAGCCCTAATGGGGCTGACCCTTCTGAGCACAGAAGGATGCAAACGAAAAGAAAAACTCGATGTCGGTGCATTTCAGGAAGTAGCAGAAGATAATGCCCGAGCAGAAGCAGAGCAAAACTTCTTAGGAGATGCAACGGATAACCAAGGAGAGCAAGCTGGGCCCCGCCGAATCGCAGGCGTCGACTCGACGTACCTGCCTTCCTGCGCGACGATTACATATGACAGCTCCCAGAGGCGCCTTACCATCGACTTTGGCTCTCAAAACTGCCTTTGTCGAGATGGCGTTTATCGGAGAGGGAAGGTTATCGTCACCTTTTCTGGCCCCACCTGGCCAGCTGCCGGATCCCGCGCCTTTATCACTACAGATAGTTTCTTCGTAAACGACAATCAGCACATCGTTCAAAAAATCTGGTTTCACGAAGGGCTGAACACCGCAGGGGAGAGAGTCATCCGAGATACCGTACAACTTCACCGTATTATTACACCAAATGGCACCATCCAGTGGAGTGCCACTCGTACGTTCCGCCAAACGCAGGGACAAAATACCTGGCAGCGCTGGGATGATATCTGGTTCATCACAGGAGGAGCACAAGGAACCTCTCGTCGTGGGAACCCTTTTACTACCCAGATCCTGGATCCATTGAAAATCGTTGGAAGCTGCATCTTCCGCCACCCTGTGAAAGGCATATGGCAGCTCTCCACTCAAAACAGAACCGTTAAGATCAACTACGATCCATACAATAACGAGGCCTGCGACCGGGTTGCTTCAGTCCAGGTAGACAATCAAGCGCCCGTCAACATCACTTTAAACTAACCCGAGCACATTCTCAGGCCTGCATCCTGAAGCCCCTCATGGAGATGAGGGGCTTTGTTTATTAAGCCACCGTTGAATGAACGGGAGAAAGCGGCGTAAACCTGCCGTCTCCACCGCCAAACGAATCTCCCTTTCGTCAAAACCTCTTTTATACCAAATAAAAAGCACCCCTCCCCAAAAAATAACACCTCCGATAACCAGACGAAAAATAAGCGGCAGCTCTATGAGGATGACATGGTAAAAAAATCCCCACAAAATAGCCCATACCAGCATCCAGTCAATGCCACTGGCACGCCAGGCTCGAAGCAAACGACGATATGCACCTGAAAATGCAGCTAAAAATGCTGTTAGGAGAAGGATCCCCTCGAGAGTCCCACGACCAGCCCATGCCAGACTCGCTCCCGTGACAGATCC
>JANZYW010000121.1 GCA_026413325.1 Bacteroidia bacterium
CATGGTCCACTACTTGACGAGCTCTATCTGTCCGTCTATGCTCCAAGTACCACTCCAGCAGATGTTCTAACTCTGCCTGGCTGTAATAACCGGGCTGTCCCTCTCGCTGCTGCCTCTCAAACTGCTGGCGCAACCCCTCTACATCCACACCGTCTTCCTCATGCCAGAACATGTGACTAAGATACAGCTTTTACCAGAAGCAGAAGAAATGCTTTTACACAAGTTATACGATTAGAGCCCTACTGGACAACGAGCAATGGCCGCGTGATATGCCCTCCCTGCTCTGAAAACCACCGCAGGAAATACACACCTGGAGACACTGATACTGGCCACTCCCAGGAAGAGGACCTTACCTCTTCTTCCCATATGACCATACCCGCTGCATCGATAACTTGTATCCGTCCCGGAGAGGGTAATCCTACCTGCACCATTTGTCCCTCTCTCACCGGTACAGGTCCCACTCGAAGGAGGAAAGCGTCTTCTCCAGGTAGCTGTAAGGTCAGATCCCGACTTATTCTCTGGATCTGCCGAATAAGCCAGTAATCTGGATCTATCTGGACTTGCGTAACTGTACCCACATTCGTTATGTAAAAAGATTGAAGAGGCTGCGTCTGAAAAAGTCGAAGGGTCGTATCGCCTCCTCCTTGCCGTATCAAACGCACCTCAATCGGGGTCTCAAAAAATGAGACGCTACTTGGCCAGCTTCCTTGCTGAGAAAGCTCTATCCAGAGGTTCCCTCCACTTTCATTCCATCGAACTGAATAAACTGGATGACCCTCTCCATAATACCACTGCTGAAAGAAGGTTCCCCAGCTTTGCCCCGTCATTTGCTCGAGGATAGCCTGGAAATCCCCTAACCGAGCGTTAGCCCCTCCCTCTGCGGCCAGATACGCTCTCAGCACAGCGAAAAAGAGAGAATCCTGAGCCAATCGAAACCGAATCATGTGAAGAAGATAGGCCCCTTTGTTATAGGTGAGCCGGCTGTCAAAGATCCGATCGTCACTGAGTGTATCGGGCACCCATACACTCCCTCGGTTCCCTCCCACGATCGCATCATGCGTCTGAATCAGCCAATCCCGAGCCTCAGAAGGAGTACCCAGAGCTTGCAGTGCCACATATTCACTGTAACTGGCAAAGCCTTCATTAAGCCAGATATCTTGCCAGCTCCCACAGGTGACCCAATCTCCAAACCACTGGTGCGCCAGCTCATGCGCCGTCAGCGTAAAAGAAAAAAAGCCTTGGGTGGTCATCGTCTGGTGTTCCATACCCCCCGAAAAAGGGGCCATCATATGACCGTACTTCTCCCGCCAAAAAGGATAGGGGCCATATCGCAAAGAAAACTCTCGCAAAAGACCCGCTGTCGTGTCGATCTGGGCCTGGAAATAGGGCAGAGTCTGCGGGTTATCATAAATGTAGTTCTGTACAAGAACAGAGCTGGGGACGCCTGGTACAGCTGCATAGAAACTATAGTCTACATAAGAAGCAACGGCAAAAGCAACGAGATAGTAAGCGATAGGATATCTGCTTTTCCATCGAAACCGAAGCTGCTGCGTAGGAAGCGTATCTACCCCTTCTAAAAGACCGACTGCACCCGCTCTCGTCCCCCAAGGTATCGTTACAAATGTCCAGACAGAATCAGCTTTATCGGATAAGATCTGCTTACAGGGCCACCATGTATGCGCATAAAATGGCTGAGTTAAGGTCCAAGTAACCTGGTTGCCCCAAGAGGGGGACTGGCGATTGAATATCCCTGTAGCTCCTGTTTGGGAAGAAGGAGGAGTGCCTCTGTAATAAACTACGGCCTCTACCATCGCACCCTGAACCGGCTGTGGCGTCAAAGGAATCCGCACCGTGTGTCCCCGCCGAAGGAAACTACGTCGTTGTCCATCAACTACCACAGAATCCACCGTCAGGGCACTGTGTAGCTCGAAGGCAAGAGTATCTAAGCTGGGGGCTGTGACCTGGAGACGAGCTAAGACCCAGGAAGGTCCCAGCTGTGTGGAGGTATTCGTCACCTGGAGATTCAACCACCAGAATTTTGCATCATACTTGAGGAGTAGGGTCCGGGTAGCAGCGTCTTGCTGTGCCCAAAGGAAAGCGATACTGAGCCCAAGGAGAAAACGCATGACGGTAAAAGTACGGTTTTCACAGATAGTTCATCGATTACTTCTCTTACCGAGGCGGCGAGATGAGAGGGAAAGGGTTCTCTCCTGAGGATTCGCTTCTAAGTCAGGGGTGGTGGGCCAGCGCCTTCGGCGCTGGCCCACCACCCCTGTACACCCGAGAAATACATCCAGCCAGTAAGAATTCCCATCCATATAACCTTCCCCCTTCCCCAGCTGAAGCCCCTTCTCCAGAAATGCCTTCCTCAAAAACTTCATCTATCCTTCCCGTCATAGTACCCCTTTCAGCACCCTAATAAAGAAGCCCCCTGCTCTGGCTTCTCAGATCACCTCCAAATGAAAGCCCTTTCATCCTTACCTCCCCTCTGCACCACCCTACCTGACAAGGCTACCTACCATAGGGGCTATGCTGTTAGGGTAAAGAAGAGAACCGAAGAACC
>JANZYW010000122.1 GCA_026413325.1 Bacteroidia bacterium
ACGATAGCCCACACTTCTCCGGGGAAGGCCTTAGAAACATCTACCAGCCGTTTCCAACGTCGAGTATCTCGTCGTGTGCCCCGTAAACCCGACGGATAAACATTATCACCCAACCAGAGGAGGATATCTTCTTTTCGAGCGTGAGCTGCCCAGAACTTTTTATACAGAGAAACCTGCTTATCACTCAGGGCACCTGCATCTCCGATAGCAAAAATATGCTGGAGCCAGAGCGCTACGAAAACCATCTAAGACCCACTTCGTGCCAGCATCTCCTTGGCTTCTTTCATGGTAATTCGTACCCCGTCCTTGAAAGGTACGATCCAGGCATCACGTATGCCTAATCGTTTTAGGTCTTTTTGGAAAGCCTCTGCCAGTCCTAAATCACGAAAGCGACCGACTGTGTAGCGATTGATATCTCCGAGGGCTTCGGTTTCGAAGAATGGATTGTCTTGCGCATACTTGCGCATGTCAAATAGTCGAAAAGCCCCAATCTGGACCTTAAACACAAGTCCTGGCATAACGTCCAGTCGGGATTGTTTTTTCTCCGCTTCGTAGGCGGCCTTGAGACGCAAGACTTCGCTCTGAAGAGAATCAAAGGAATATTGCCGGGCTCTGAGTTGATCCTCTAATTGAGCGATTTGCTCGGCCAGCTCCCTGTTTCTGCGCTGAAGCTCTTCTATTTGCCGATCCCGGTCCTGAACTTGTCTTTGAAAGCTTTCTTCCCGTGCCTTTAGAGCCAGAGGGTTTTTAACATAGCTTTTGGCTTTCTTTTTCCATTCTTTTTTGACTTGCTTCTGGGGATCTCCGCCTTTCTTTTTCTGCTGGGCCCATGCGAAGTCCGCTACCAGGGAAAGGCTAAATACAATAAGTAGCCACCGCATATGGGCAAAAGTAAGTAGATTTGTTGAATGGCTTTCCTTCGCCTTTTCCTCCTGAGCGTAGGGTGGGCGCAACTCTCTTTACGAAGCGTTTTTCCAATAGTCAAGAGTTTTTCCGATACGCTCCTAAACCCCTGGGCGGGGGGGTGGCAGGCCCCCCAGTTCTCTACGATAGATGTAGATGGCGATGGGGCACAGGAACTCTTTGTGTTTGACAGAGCCGATCATACAGTTCAAGTTTATCGACTCCAGGGGGGCCAATGGAGGTATTTCCCCGGAGCCGATACGCTTTTTCCCCTACAGAAACTTTCGGCCTGGGCTCTTTTGCGAGATTTTGATGCTGACGGAGATAAGGATCTTTTCACAAGTGTGCTTTCTAATATTCGGGTCTTCCGAAATATCGCTCCTCCTAATAGCCCTCCCCAGTGGCGATTAGCTTATGATACCCTCGTTTCAAACTATGCTGGATATAGTACCTATCTGTATTCTGGCTCCGTAGATATCCCTGCTATTACCGATGTCGACGCAGATGGAGATATGGATCTACTGGTCTACGAAGTACTGGGCGCACTCATCGAATGGCACCGAAATCAAGCGCAAGAGCTCTGGGGGCGAACCGATACTTTGGCTTTTGCTCTACAGTCCAGCTGCTGGGGGCACGTCTATGAATCCTACAATTACTCTACAAACCAGTTTGCTTTTATGCCATACTCCTGTGGACCTGGTCAACGAGAACAGCGAATCCAACATGCAGGGGGGTCTCTTTTGGTCATCGATCTGAATGGGGACGGGTTGAAGGACCTGATAGTAGGAGACGATGGGCCTCCTTACCTCATCGCTGGCTTCAATACAGGTACCCTGCAGGTCGCCCACATAGAGCCTTCTACCGCTATCTCTCCATACCCGCCCAGCTCCTCTCTTTACCTTCCTTCTTTTCCTGCCACTTATTATGAGGATGTAACGGGGGATGGGAAGCCCGACCTCATTTGTGCAAACAACAGCCCCCTTGCGGGGAGAGACACATGGAGTGTGTGGATGTATCCGAATGTGGGGCGCGTAGACTCTCCTGCCTGGGCTTCCCCTGTACAAGGATGGCTTCAAAATACCCTTCTGGATGTGGGGACTGCATCCCATCCTACCCTTGCTGACCTCAATCGAGATGGCTACCTGGATCTCATCCTCACCTGTGAAAGTTTTTTTACCGACTCCGGACCGAAGTCCCGCGCTTTTCTTCTGTGGGGAGGTCCCAACGGCTTTGTCCTCTCCGATACCAACTGGTTGAATCTCTCTCAATACGTACTACGCAATCCCATATTTACTGTTGGGGATGTGGATGGAAATGGCCGTACAGACCTCTTGATGGGCACAAGTACAGGTGCTATCTGGCACTGGGAAGAAACTCAGCCAGGAGCAGCTGACTTCCAGCTGCTCACTCAGAACTTCGCAGGTCTCTCAGGTCCTCCGTTTGCAGCCCCCCTCTTATATGACTATGACGGAGATACTGATATGGACCTGATAGTGGGGGGGAGAAATGGTCGCTTGTCTCTCTATCGGCAGGAAACGGGGGGAAGCTTCACCTTGGTCACGGACTTTCTGGGACAGATAGAGCTTCGGGATACTGTAAGC
>JANZYW010000123.1 GCA_026413325.1 Bacteroidia bacterium
GGAAATCCCCCTCCTTGTGCGACCACAGCCCCACCAGGAGGAAGTAAGCCATTTTGGACTGCGGAGGGAAGGCTATCTACAGGACTCCATCGAAAGATAGGAGAGCCTTTGTCGAGAGAAGAGCTAAGAGGAAAGTTTACAAATAGACGTCCTCCCCCCAGAAGGTATCGCTCTATCAGGGTCTCCGCCGCTTCTAACTCCCCTAAGGCAGAAATAGAACCCAACCAGTAAATCCGTGGGTACAAACGCCAAATATGTAACCAGGTTGGGAGCCGAAGTGGAGGGCGCTGGGTGGATGAACGGAGCGTCCAGTAGTCGTACCTTCCCCAAGCAGCCTGCCAGTCAGAGGCCAATTCATTCCGTGCCGCATCGTCGCTCCAGCTATCTATGACTAACCAGTCCGCCGTCTTTCGCCGCACGTAAATAGCTCTCGTACTATCTGGTGGAGAAAAAAGCCCCCCCTGGTCTTTCGCTCGCACATAGATACGATTGGTATCATCGAGGGCGATAGATGCGGAAAGGGTCAAGAGAGGGGTAAGGCTCGTTCCCGAGTACACCCGAGTGGGCGATACCTGTGTGGGATCTTGGGGTACAAACGTAAGAAGCGTATGACGGGGAGACAAAGCCACCCACTCCCCACTTCCAACCCGTATATAGAGGCTGTCTACCGTCTCGACCCCATCAAGATCCTCGATGCGCAAGGAGAGCGTTATGGCGGGCAAGGTCGTATCTGGAGGAGCCACCGATGTCTCTATCCGACAGGAAGGAGGAGAATTCCGAAGAGGAACCCGTAAGCGAGCGGGAGGTTCCGTACGCAATCCTTGATTATCTACAGCCCGCAGCTCAAAGATCACATCCTTGATTTGCTCTCCAGGTAGAAAAGTCACGACGAAAGTGCTTTCATTAGCTGTGGTAAACTTCCACGGCCCTCCATCCATACGCAGCTCAAAGCCCACGACATAGCCATCTGGATCCTCCCCGTACCAGTGCAGCGTAAACCGGGAAGGAAGGCGGTTCTCCCCCTCCAGTATGATGCTATCCAGAAAGAACCGAGCGATCGGAGCTTGAGGGGGGCGAGGCTCGTCCTTTTTCCGACAGGCCCAGAACAGAAAAACTACCCCCACTAACCCATAAATATACCCCCTTAGTTGCATCCCCGACAAAAGTAACCCAGCACCAAAAAATCTCTGTAAACATCTACCCTTATCTATCTCAAATCAAGTTTATCCCCCATAGGAAAGCTCAGGTCTCTCTCGGGCTACCCTTCCTAAGTGCCACTTTACGGGAACACAAACCAAACGGATTTTCGCTTTTTCAATCGAGATAAGCCTTTGCTTCAGGCCTGGAGAACCTCTAACTACACCCCTGAAAACGGCTCATACGGATACAGCTTGAAGGGAAGGGTCAAAGATATACGCTTATCAGCAAGGCATGATACGTTAGCCAAAAATTCGCAAAAGAGCCTTTCATGTCTTCCATCCTCCCCTCTTACAGAGGACTGGATTGAAGCTCAAGTCCATTGATTAGACAGTGTCTGAGCAGTCCTTTGTGCTTAGTCCTCTTTAGTAGGGCTCACTTTATTGAGATTCAAGATTAATTCCTAAGTTTGCGGACATGAATCTGTCAGGTATGTTGCTCAGTCTCCGGATGGAAATAGTCAAATTTCTGCGGACGGCTTGCTTCTTCTCTCTATTGAGGAACTTGTCTCTCTCGAAGAGAGGCGTTCTGGGTACGATACCTTGTCCCTCTTTTTTGATCTTTCTGTGTCTCCTGTCCCATTTTTTCTCTACTCGGCCCTATGCACAAAGTGTGGGTATCGGTACATCCACTCCTCATGCTGGAGCTCGCTTAGATGTAGCCAGCTCCAATCAAGGGGTCCGCTTTCCCTCCCTCGCTCTCACCGCTGTGAATTCTTGGGCCCCTCTATTAGGGACTCCCGCAAATGGTGTGCTGGTATATAATACGGCTACCGTCGGAACCCCACCCAATGCCCTAACACCTGGCTACTACTACTGGAGCGGCTCTCGATGGGTTCGAATGGATGCTACGACCAGCTGGTCTTTGGAAGGGAACGCCGGCACTAATTCAGCTACCCATTTTATCGGCACCATCGATGCACAGTCCTTCGTCATTCGAGTTAATAACCAAGAGACTTTTGTCTTCACCCAGCCTGGGGGGACAGGCTCGGCGTGGAGTATCCATAGAGGCGGAGGCGACCCTCGCGGACTGTATGCGATAGATCTACAAGGGTCCAGAGATCTTCCGATAGAAGTTGCATCTGGAAATTATAGTGTCCTCACAGGTGGAAGGAGAAATACAGCGAGTGGGGTGCATTCCGTAGTAAGTGGGGGGTTCCAGAACACGGCTTCTAACGAATTTTCAGTCATCTCGGGAGGTCAACTTAATTTCTCCTCTGGAAGGTATAGTGCTATCCTGGGG
>JANZYW010000124.1 GCA_026413325.1 Bacteroidia bacterium
CCTGATGCAGGGGCTCTCTCCCAGCCGAGTAACTTTCGCCAGGTAATGCCATCCCTGGAAGGCTAATGAGGGAGAAGAAACCTCAATAGCTCGAAGGGAAGTGTCAAGAGTACCCAAGCCAGCGAGAGAGCCCGAGGTAGATCGATACTGCACTAAAAGTGGGCCCGGGCCGTGATTTTCTACTTCTACCAGCCAGGCAAGCCGGTTAGGTCCCCCGGGGAAGGGTACAACCTGGTGCCCCCGAGCTGCCCCAAAAGGCGGAGTCACATTTCCCAATCGCGCAGCGTTCAGATATGTCAGATTCAGGTCAAAGGCCACTAATAGCGCTTGCTCAGCATTCGGTGCCCCTGTTACCAAAAGAGATAGGAGATTCATCACACCATTTACCCCAAAGCCTTGCGGGTTGGTACCTTGCCGATAGCTACCCGATGTATATATTGCGTTTCCTTGTACGAATATGTGTTTGAGATCAACTGATCCATTTCCAGATAGGCTGTATGTCCCGACCGAGGCAGAGGAAACCACAGGCGCCGCTCCCAAAGTAGGGGTAATCTTTACCAGAAAAGAAGCCCGATCTCCATTGTAAACCGTAGCATCGATGGACCCACTGGAAGAGAAGCCTGTGGAGTCCCGATATCCATACGAACAGCCCCAGGGGGCGGTAATCAAGAGCGTAAGTACCGTCCCATCCGGCAAAACAGATAGGTCCGTACCCCATGCACTGGCCGTCGATAAATAAAACCACATCCACCATGCATAACGTCCTGTCCGTCTGTCGTATGCGGCTAAGTAGGTATTCGTATAGGGAGAGGCTCCTAAATCGGCGGAACTCGAAGGTACCGTAGCAGTAGTGGGTAGAGAGAGAGTCCCCCCCCAGTCTCCCGCATACGTACCCATGATATATACAGTATCTCCTATGACTCGCACCCAACCTTTCTTACCTGTAGCGAAAGAAACCACAGGAGTGGCATCTCCCTGGGTACTGTAGCCATGCCATTTCCAAGCAGTGGCATTCTGAGCACAAAGAAGACCTCCCACAAGCCAAGATATACTCCTTTTCACCTCTCAAAGGTAGAGAAAAAAACGCAGGATTAATCCCCTAAGAGGAATTCAGAAAATTCTGCCACGGTTTTTTGGCTACCTTTCTTTTACTAAGAAGTTTTTCGGAGGGAAACGCCTAAGATATCCAAGCAGGTGCAAGGCGGCCCCTAAAACACGGCAAAAGACGCTCTCGGGCACACCCCTTCTCTCCTCGTTCATATCCGATCTTAGGCACTAAAAGCCCCCTTTCACCCTTGGCTTTGCTTGGGAGGGTGTATATCTTACGGCCCTGCACTGCGCCGGAGGGCATTTTGATTGAGAAGGAGACGCAACCCATCAAAGGCGGTTACGGCTCCGTCAGCGTCCAGATCTGCCCAGGAATATCCACTGGTCACCCCATTTCTCGGGAGGTAAAACTCTAAATCTGCTGCATTAACCACTCCGCTGTCGTAATGCGGACCAGGAACGAAGCTATTGTACAAATCGGCACAGTTACCCGCCCAAGCCGCCGCACGCATACGAGGAGGAACGAGAGAACGATCCTGCAAAAGAGTATAATGAATGCCAGGCACTCCCTGGAGATAAGAAGGGTCTGTTAGGTCGATACTATCAGCGGAACCCATACCTCGGGCAGGCAGGGACAGGGTAGCTGTATAGAGAGGAAGGTGATTGGGGGTACGTATTACGAGATACTTAAGAGAAGTCGTATCGCAGTAACAGAAATGCAGTATATCTGCATTGGAGTTTGTGGTGGCATCGGTGATAGGAGCCCTGTAAAAGAAAACACGCCCCACCGTATCTATCAAACCATAGCTACTATCCACCCGAACACCTGATCCTGCGTCGTATACCTCTACGAGAACCAATTGAGAGCCAATAGGACTACACCACCAGTTACCTATAGTTGGACACCCGCCTGAAAAAGGAGGTACTAATCCTACGTCCCACATCTGAGTCAAAGAATCGCCTCGGGGACGGGGCAACCTCCAGACAGAGTCTCTTGCGACCCCATTTACCCCTTCATTGTACTGAGCGATGGTGTATCGGTTCAAGAGAGGATGGGCACGCATCCATCGGTCGCTACCCATCTGAGAAACCCAAGGCCCCTCCAAAGCTACACGAAGGCGCACCCGGTGCCCCCTTCGTATCTTGATGGGATGTCGGTCAACTAAACCAGAAAAAATCCAACGCCAACGCGGCTGAGAAAATCGAAGAACAAGTGTATCTTCTCCTTGGTCTGCCGCCCGCCACCGATGAAAATCCTGGTTGTAGATAAGAGTATAATAT
>JANZYW010000125.1 GCA_026413325.1 Bacteroidia bacterium
GTCTTCGGGGTCAGCGCCCTCGGCGCGTTCGGCTTCCAGCTTGCGGTGCAGCTCCTCAAAGGCGTCCGAGATATACTTGAGGAAGATAAGGCCGAGGACGACGTGCTTGTACTCGGCGGCGTCCATGGAGCCGCGCAGGGCATCGGCCATCTGCCAGAGCTGGGCTTCAAAGCCCAAAGTAGCGCTCTGGTCAGTTGAAGGGGAGGAGCGTCTCATACCCGTCAGCCCCTAAGGTAGAGAAAGAAAGGAGTTGCGCGTTGCGTGAAGAAGGGGATCGGCCTTGTAATTTGTGGGCTTACTGACCTACTCCGCTGGCATACCGCTAAGAGCTGCATCCAAGAGAAGCCACAGAAAAAGAGAACCTATCCTGACCGAGCTGTTTGGGTGCGGCCGTTCTGCTGCTTATGGAAGGAGGTTCCCTTCTCTCATTGGGAAGCGAGGCTTGCAAAAAGGCAACATGTACTTCATATAGCCTTTACATTTGCCGGGTGTGGCGGCGAGGCTGGTTGTACCAGAGTATAGCTTTGCTGGTGTTTATCCTCGTTCGGGTAGCTTTTTGGATATGGAATAGGGAATTTCTGGAGGTGGGAGACGCCTCTTTGTTTGAGATAGGAAGGCGAGCGGTGAACATAGACTGGGTGGCGGCCACATGGGTCTGCCTACCCACCTGGTTCTTTCTCCTGATAGGGAGGGAGAGAGTCGGACGTTTCTTCTGGGGGATGGGGCTGAGCTGCGCTTTGGCCCTTGAAGTCATAGATGTGGGCTTTTTTCCCTACACGCATCGGCGGTCAGGTCCTGAGCTTATCCAGATGCTTAGTTTTTGGCAAGATACCCTACCTGCTCTGGGCAAATATGTTCGGGACTTCCTGGCGGGTTTTCTTTTTTGGGGGGCACTGGTAGGAGGTATATGTATTTTTTTGCGATTTCTCCCCTTTTCCTCCTCTCCTTCCGCTCGGATGCGGTGGCTGGGCTGGTTGGGCTCTATAGGCTTCCTCGTTCTCAGTGCTAGGGGGGGACTCCGGCTCAAGCCCCTTCTGGTAATAGATGCCGCCATAGAGGGGTGCTCTTCTTGTACGCCTTTTGTGCTGAATACCACCTTCTTTTTTCTGCGCAGCTTAGATCAGCCGGCTCTGCCGCCCTGGCCCGAGATGCCTCCTCGATGTCTCTCATACCCGCGACCATGGAAGGCCGATTCGACCTATGCGGTCGCTCCTCGGTACAACATCGTTTTATTTCTCCTGGAAAGTTTCTCGCAGGAGTATGTGGATGAGGGGTATGCTCCTTTTCTGAGAGAGCTATTGAGGAGGGGAAGGGCTGTTCGATGGGGTTTCGCTACGAATAGCCGTTCTTCGGAGGGGGTGCCTGCGATACTCTCCTCCATACCTTCCTTCGGAGAAGAGCCTGTGCTATTTACCTCGTATGCCAGCCGTATCCAAAATAGCTTAGCGGAAATCTTGCGGGGGTGGGGGTATACGACGGTATTTTTCCATGGGGGCAACGATGGAACGATGGCATTAGATAGTTATGCCCGTCAAGCTGGCTTTATGCAGTACTTTGGACGCCGGTCTTATCCGAAGCCAGAGCAGGACTATGACGGGACATGGGGGATCTGGGATGGTCCCTTTTTGCAGTTTTTCGCTGACCGGCTGGATAGCCTACCCCAGCCCTTTTTGGCCGTGATTTTTACGCTTAGTTCTCATCATCCGTATGTTATACCGAAGGAGCTTGCGGATAGCTTCCCCCCTGGGCCGCTTCCTATCCATCGGGCCGTACGATATACGGACTGGGCGCTGCAGCG
>JANZYW010000126.1 GCA_026413325.1 Bacteroidia bacterium
GTATAAGAGACAGAAATACCTGTGAGAGCGCCACTGGTCGCGCCATAGGCTGCCCCACTGATACCTCCTGTAAGTGCCCCGTAGACAGCTCCTTGAGCGACGCCGCGCTTCTTATACTCCTCCATAATGCGCTTACGCTCTGCTTCAGGTATCGTGCTACGATTGACCAGGGCTACCTTCTTGATATCTTTAGGGAGCTCTATATCAGAGGGACGCCATTCTCGTATACGAGCAGAATAGTAAGGATTGCATGCAGCCAAAAGAAAGAAACAGCTGCCGAGGAAAAGCTTGTGTCTTGTGGAGCTTTTAGCACTTGTGGAAGGACCTTCACTTGCCCCGCCCATAGAAGGTTGATAGGGAGACAAAAGAAGAGATATCAAAGAAGGTATTTCTGTGCCGCTCTTCATAAACAAAGAGAAAACATCGAGAAAGATTATTCTACCATAAAGGGACGGGCGATCGTAGCGTCTCCTGCTATGAGACGGACAAAATATACCCCAGGAGCCCAGGATGCAACTGGAATCTCTATCTTAAACCCTCCTGGCAGAGTAGACTCAACATGAGTATAAATCCTCCTCCCAGATGCATTGAAGATCTCCACCTGCAATGGCACGTCAGAGGCTTTTTCTCCCAGGATAGAGAGGACGCCTTGAGCGGGGGAGGGACTTATCCGTACCTCTGATAGACTCTCTTTCGCAGGAGATAAAGAAGTCGCACAAGGGCCTGAGGCAAGGGTCATGCGCAGCTCCAGAAACTGCGAGCAATACCCATAGTTGAAGTGGTCTAATACGAGGTAGTACTTCTGTCCAGAGGTTACATTAGCCCGTAGAGAACGAAAAGCTCGGTTGCTGGTGGTGTGAGAAGCCACACACCGTCCACAAGCGATGGGGTTCCCCTCGAAAAGCTGTAGCCCGAACCATCCCCATCTGATCGGGTCGTCGGTGGTATCCGCCCAGAAAGTCACTTCCAAGCAACCATTCTGGGAAGGGATGAAACTCCATACCCGATCCTCTGAACGAAGGTAGTCCGTGCGGCACGCACTGGCCGTCATGAATCCTCGAATATCATCTTTGAGATTGCAGGTGGAGGCAGGTACAGGCGCATGATTATAGGGGAAAGTAGCGACAGGGGTAACCCCCGTCCCTAAAGCAGGATCAGGTGCCTGAGCCGATGCCACCAAAGAAACTTCATCGATGGCCATCGGAGGATTTTGAAGCTGATTATTGTCATTTTCCCATGTAAACACCAGCCAGTAGTTGCCTGGATTGACACAGAAATAATGAGAAATGGCAGTCCAGTTTGTGGCAGAAACCATATAGGAGTTGTTGATAGCTGTGGGGTTAGTATTTTCGGTCCGCACCTCAAATAAACTGGTAGGGGAAGGTAGCGCTCCCCCCGTGATGGGGGTGGTCTGAGCTACGAAATACACAGAAAGAAAGTCAAAAACTCCTTCTGCCCTACCCACCCCCTTGAAGCTAAGGGTAAGATAGGTCTGTCCTGCGGCTGTCTCTTATACACATCT
>JANZYW010000127.1 GCA_026413325.1 Bacteroidia bacterium
GAGCCATGGTGCGCTCCTGCTCCAGTATGGACTACCCAGTAGTTAGTTTGACTGCCATTGACGACGGTCCAGCCATCGGCGGTGAAAGTGCCGGTATTACACACATTGGCTGACTCAAAGGAGCCGGCATTACTTGTGCCATCTACCAGCACGGTCTGTGCCCAGCCCAGCGAGAGAAGCAAGCCCAGTAGGTAAAGTGTGCGCATAATCTACTTTGTTTGGATGGTTTTTGATGACTCTATGCGGTAGAGGCTGTGTGTCTCTGTACCCGCTGCGCGCAGCACTTCATAGATATCCGAGAGCGGCATCTCTGGGTCCGTGCTGAGGCGCACCTTGAGCTGCTGCCCTTCTGTAGCAACCAGCTGTGCTTCATAAAAGCCGACCTTAGATAGGATGAGCCTCTGAATGCGTTCCCAGTGAGGGGAAGGGTCTGTACCGGGTTTGTAATCTCGGAGGAGGAGGACCGCTTCATAATGGACTACCTTTTCTGCTGGCACAGGAGAGGGTTTCTGTGCCAGTGCCCAGCCGAGCAGCAAGCCGCCAAGTAGTTTGTGTAACATAGTGTGTTATGCCAAAGTTATGAAAAATGCTATGACATCATTCCTGAAAAAGCTAAAGCAGGGCTCGCAAACATTTGCTCCCGCTGCTTAGTCCTGCTTCAGAGAAACTGCGTTTAGATAGAACTTAGCTCATGAGAAGTGGAAAGAGGAGATTAGGGGATTAGGTACTTTTCTATATACACTCTATTCCCTATCCGAAGCTGCAGGAGGTACATCCCTGCGGAAAAATGGGGAAGCATTTGGCTGCCCTGGCCCTTGAATGTATAGATTGGACGGCCGAAAACATCGAAAACGCTCCCTTCAGCTGGAGCAGAAAGCCAGAGGTGGAGTCCAGTGGACCCCCAGGTCAGCACATACGGCCTACTCTCGTTTGAAGGAGGAGGCATGAGGGTTGTCGCTCCCGAAGTAAATACAAAGGCATGGGCTCCCCCTTTCAAGTTTCCTACGATGAGAAGGGTCGAGTCGGGATAAGACCAAGCAGAAGGGCTCGCTCGTTTCCCCCATCTATAGGGCAAGTCTGCTATCACGGGCCAGCTCATGGTGGGCTGGCTCCATAGGGGGCCGTATAGACGTAAGAATCCCGTGAGGTTTCCCACCAGAAGTTCTGGTGTGCCATTTCGGTCGATATCCACCAACGCAGGACGAGTAAAGCCCAGGAGAGTGCTTACAGTATCC
>JANZYW010000128.1 GCA_026413325.1 Bacteroidia bacterium
GCCCATATTTGTGCTTCTTTCTATAGAAAACTGGAAACCTCGATGGGAACGCTTTCTGCGAGCCGTGCAGTAGCTCAAGCTGCGGGGATACCTGATTCGGAGTACATCCGGATCTGCGAACTTTTGGGTCGTGAACCTTCCTCTGTAGAAGTGTGGCTCTTCTCTGCTCTTTGGAGTGAGCACTGCAGCTATAAAAGCTCTCTTCTTCACTTACGTCGTCTTCCTCGAAAGGGGAAGCGCACGTTGCGAACTGCAGGGGAAGAGAATGCGGGTCTTATCGATATAGGAGAGGGATGGGCCATCGCATTCAAGGTGGAATCCCACAATCATCCCAGTGCGATTGCTCCCTATCAAGGGGCGGCTACGGGAGTGGGAGGTATTCATCGGGATATCATGGCGGTAGGCGCACGCCCCATCGCAGCTCTCAACTCTTTGCATTTTGGCTGGCCCATAGATGCCCATACCTACCCTCTCATAGAAGGGGTAGTTCGAGGTATAGGCGACTATGGAAATGCCCTTGGCGTACCCACTATTGGCGGAGAAACTTACTTTGCTTCCGAGTACAGAGGCAAGCCCATCGTAAACGCCTTTAGCCTCGGACTTGTTCGCATAGACCAACTCATCAGTGCCCGCGCTCGTGGCATCGGGAACAAAGTAATGTATCTGGGGGCTGCTACAGGGCCCGATGGCGTAGGAGGGGCTGCTTTTGCTTCGGAAAATCTGGAGGGGGATGTTCGACATAGCTTACCTGCCGTCCAAGTGGGAGATCCTTTTCGCGAAAAGCTCTTAATGGAAGCTTTAGCGGAGATGCAAGAAGCAGGTCTGATCGTAGCGATGCAGGATATGGGAGCGGCAGGTTTAGCCAGTTCCACCGCCGAGACAGCCGCCCGAGGGAAAGTAGGTATGCGTATTTATTTAGATCGAGTTCCCCTTCGAGGAGGAGTGAGTCAGCCTCACGAAATACTGCTCTCAGAGTCTCAAGAACGCATGCTCCTGATCGTACAGCCCCACCATGTAGGCGAGGTGAGAAGAATAGCGGAGAAGTGGGAGCTTTTTTGCACGGATATCGGCGAAGTTACCGACACGGGTCTTTTGGAGTATTGGTGGAAAGGGGACAAAGTAGCGGAACTTCCCCCCAGTGCGCTAATGTCCGGAGAAGGAGCGCCTGTCTATGAC
>JANZYW010000129.1 GCA_026413325.1 Bacteroidia bacterium
GTTCTGACCCTCGTTGCCAGCTTGCACTGCTGACCATCCCTTGGCGTCAGGTCTGTGATTAAAATCTTTTTCTTGAAGCCGGATTTCTCCAGCTCCTTAAGCTGTGCCTGAATTTCCTCCATAACCTCTACCGCATGCATGCCTTACCTCCTTTCATAAATTCTTCTATTCTTAAATTGGCAAGGTTAACATACTCTGGCTTTACTTCGTAGCCTACATAATACCTACCTGCCATTAAGCTGGCTATGGCGGTTTGACCACTGCCCATAAAAGGGTCAAGGACTATATCGCCCCTGAAAGTGTATAGCTGAATTAGTCTGTAAGGCAGTTCCACTGGAAAAGGCGCAGGGTGTCCTACTTTCTTTGCGGACTCAGGTCTCATATGCCACACACTTCTGGTAAACTCCAAAAACTCCTCTCTGCTTATAGTGTCTTCTTTGTCCTCTGGCTTTTTTCTTTCGTATGAGCCTTTTGAAAAAACCAAAATATACTCATGCTCGTCTCTTATAACAGGATTTTTGGCAGACATCCACGAGCCCCAAGCGGTAGAAGGCGCACCTCCACCAGTCTTGACCCAGATTATCTCACCTCTCATGAGAAAACCTATTTCAAGCATGTCTTGAATGATAAAGGCATGTAGGGGTATGTATGGCTTCCTGCCAAGATTAGCCACATTTATACAAGCTCTCCCACCCCAAACTAAAACTCTATAAACCTCTCTCCAAGCCCTTCTAAGAAACTCTCTGTATTCCTCGAAGCTCAGGTCTTGGTCGTATTCTTTGCCTACGTTGTAAGGTGGCGATGTTACCATAAGATGGACGCTGTTATCTGGGAGCTCCGCCATGTCTTCAGAAGACTTGCAAATAATTGTGTTTAGATACTGAGATGGGAAGGAGTTTTCTGTTTCTGTGCGATGTTTTACCTTTTCATTGATAAAGCCTTCTAACATTTTTCTTGCGTAAAAGTGTTTGGAATTGTGTGCTATCCTGCCATAAGAACCAAAACTGCTAGTAGAAGTGCTTTTCTTTAATCTTTTGCCCATAGTTCAATCCACCTGGTATATGGAC
>JANZYW010000012.1 GCA_026413325.1 Bacteroidia bacterium
AGATGTGTATAAGAGACAGCTCCCCCTCTCCCTTGGAGGAAGCAGAGCAATTGGAGCAGCTTCGGTGGTTGTACCATGGCTATACGGTATGGGTTAGGGAAACTTCTCACCGGAGCTTTGCTATAGATACGAGCGAGGAATATGAGCTGGCTCAACGATTGGCGGAGATGTTTTTGTGAATGGGTAGGGGTAGGCGCCTTTCTCATAGGATGCCGTCCTATTTCCTCCCCTGTTCGTGAAAAGCCTCCTCAAGAGCCTACTACCCCTTCTGTACTTCTTTCTGCCGAGGACCCTTTCGTGGCATGGGAGCGGAGGCGAGAAGAAGTTGCGGCTCTGTTGGGGGAGAAAGTTTTCCGCTTAGAGGTGAAGGTTCGGTACAAATATGGTCATGAAACCTATAGGGGAACGGCGTGGCTCTGGGATTCGGAGGGGTATGTCGTCACTTGCCGTCATCTTATTCCTTCCTCGCCTGCCTGGGTAGAAGTGGAGTTGTGGGATCGGTCAGGTTCTTGTAGACCCGCTCAGGTTCTTTGGTGGGACAGTCTCGTGGACGTAGTTTTTCTGCGTAGTGCAGGTTTGGAAGGAGAGGGCTTGCCTTTAGCGGAAGAGAAACCCTCTATAGGGGAGGGAGTTTTTTCTGTGGGTGCACCGTGGGGACTGTTGGGAACTTTACAGGAGGGCTTTGTCTCAGGAGAAGAGCGGTATATCGAGACGAGTCCGGGGAAACGTCTGCCTTTTCTTCAGCTTTCTTTACCAGCGCAGCCGGGGAGTTCGGGCAGTCCTGTGGTTGATAAAAGAGGTCGGGTATGCGGAATGATCTCGGACATAGCCAGTATTTCTGGTACGTATGAGGGGATTGCTTTTGCTATACCTGCGCAGCTATTGCAAGAAGTCTGGGGGCGCTATCGTAGATTTGCACTTGGATATGACACGGCAGGAGCTCGTACGAGCGATAAGTGAGCGTACAGGACTTTCTCGAGCGGACGCTTCCGCTGCGGTGGAAGCGTTTTTGTCTGTAGTCCAAGAGTCTCTCATGCGAGGAGAGTCCGTTACTCTGAGAGGATTCGGAGCCTTTGCCTTGCGTTTTCAACGAGCACGCAAAGGGCGCATCATTCATACGGGAGAGCCTGTGGCTATCCCTCCTCGTTTGCGCATCGTATTTCAACCCTCCGCTCACCTGCAAGAACGGATACAAAACGATCGCGATCTGCTGCGTCGCTTTGCAGAGAAATGAACGATTGCGCTGGGGACTCTGGCTCCTCTCGGCGGTAGTCGTACTGGTTGGGCTCTGGTACCCCAAACGGCATTCTTCTCTATCACCTGTTTCTTCAGTAGAAGAGAGAGTGGTAGAGGCGTTTTGGCTCTCTGAAGCGGGAGATACATTATCCCCTGCGGAGAGAGCTCGTATTGCGTCTCTGGTAGCGCAGGTTTCCGATAGTTCTCCTTCTGCTTATGCCGCTGCTGTTTCCTTCTTACTTCTTTATGCAGGGGACCATCTGAGCGGCCCTCCCATGGTATATATCCAGCGCCTACAACAAATGCGGGAGGATCCCTGGGTGTTGGCTTATTTAGGTCGGTTGGCCTGGCATACGGGGCAGAAAGAAAAGGCTTATAGATACCTTAGGGAGGCTATTCAACAAGATGCCTCTTGTGGGCCCGCTTATCTTTTCTTAGCAGAGATGGAGGAGGACTCTGCTTGCGTCTGGCTTTCTCGTGCAGCGGTTGCTACGTTTCCCATCGGGGCTCAACGGCTTCGTGAGCGCCTTATTTCTCGCTTTCGTTGCTCATAGGATTTTCCTCTTCCTGCCCCCAGCTTTCTTCTCGCAGGAGTTCTCCTTTTGGAGAGAAATATCGCCATCGTCCTACTTTTTGTCCTTGCTCGTAGTATCCTTGCACTTTTATCACACCATTTGGATGATACTCCCAGTATTCCCCCTCTGGTTGTCCCTCTACATACGTGATCCTACGTTTGACTACTCCGTTCGGATAGTACTCTTCTTGAGTTCCTTCTAAAGTGGTATCTGATGCGGAGAACGGGAGGGAAATAGAGGGGGGGGAGGAAAAAGAAGAATCTCGAGGGGAGCCTCCTTGTGGTTGCCAAGACAGCTGTAGGGCGCAAGTGAGTCGATGGGTAGGATTGGTGCTGATGGCTATATACAGGGTATGCCATGGGGCTAACTCGGCTTTCCACTTGAGATAACGGGCAGAAGGTAGCCAAGACTGGAGCCAGCCAGGGGGGGTTGGTTGGAAATAGGCCAGCAGTACGGGCTTCGTGGGAAGCGAAGGGATAGTACTGGAGAAATCTTCTTTCTCATATAAGGTGCGGCGATGTATGTAAGCGTCTATCCATTCTTGAAGGATGAGAGGTGAGCGGGCTACGATTAGCCATTCTCCTACTTGGAGAAAATAAGGGTTTTCCCAGCCGGTAAAAGCAGGACCTAAGAACCACCGCAAAAGTCCTCCTACTGGGACTTGTTGGAGGGTATAGCCACGATAGAGGAGTCGATGTAAAGGTTGACGACGTGCTCCATAGGCGACTTTTTCTCGAAGGGTCGTGAGATAATGCTGGAGTTTTTCAGGTTCTTTCAGGCGAAACAAGAGGAAGGGATACTCACTTTGTGCTATCCCCATCTCTCCGGTGAGATGAGAAAAGAATAGTTCCTCGACGGAGAAACTGCCGGCTTTTTCCATTGTTTCTATTTCTTGGGCATGGAGGGGTCTGAGATGACTGCGATAAAAGGTAAGTGGATCGGTGATGTGGAAGCTAATAAGGGCTTGGGTTCGGGTGGGACATAGCTCTGCGAGACCAAAGGAAGAAGGGGCGGTGTACTCCCAGAAGCTGGGCTCATATAGCCATTCACCAGAGCCGTAGAGACCCTCCTCTGTTAGTCGCAAGTGGATTTCGCCCCAGAGGATTTTATCTAAGAAAACGAGGGTAGGATGAGAAAGAGCCTGATACAGTAACTTTCCTTGCCATCCGATACTTAGCCAGGGTGGGGAGTCTCCCCAGGTGGTTTCATCCCAGCGCCAAGGAGGAGAAGCCGCTTCATTCCCTCTGAGAAATCGAGTTAGAAGTGTCGTGTTGGTAGAGTAAGCGAGCATCTCCCCAGCGGGAGCTAAATAACCCGTAGGAAGTTTCCAGAATGCATAGCCCTCTTTTTCGACTAAGGTTACCTCCCAGTTGTGTTTTTTAGCGGTTTCTTGCATGAAAGTCCGCCAGTCGCCTATCTTGGCGAGGAAGGGGGCTTCGATGAGGTAGAGTTTCCCTTCTGGATGCAGACTTAGGAGGACTCCCCGATTCCCTACCCATTCGAAGAGTTGCGGAGCTTCTCGCAGCACAGAATCCCAAAGCTGCCCCATGCGGAAGGGTTCTGCGAGGTGGGGGCTTTTAGACCATATTTCTGCCAGAGGACTATGGCGGAGCTGTTTCCAAGATCGGATAAAAGAGGGAGTATATACCACTAATTGAAAGTCTTTGGGTATATTTTGCCATAAAGCGGGACTTCGAGGAGGGTGAATAAACTGGCGATACATCCAGATCCCCCCCATTGCAACAAGCAGCAGGATGGCTATCGCTCCTATGATACGCTGCGATTTAGCCAATCAGAGACTCTATTTTTTCCCAGTTAAGGAGGCTCCAGAGTGCAGAGAGGTATTCCGTACGTCGGTTTTGGTATTTGAGGTAGTATGCGTGTTCCCACACATCTACTCCTAATACGGGGGTTCCTTGTACTTCTGCGTAGGGCATGAGGGGATTATCTTGATTGGGAGTGGTGATGATCTGGAGTTTGCCTGCTGGAGTTTTGATAAGCCAAGTCCATCCTGAGCCGAAGAGGCGAGCAGCGGTATCCAGGAACTGCCCTCGGAAAGCATTCCAGCTGCCAAACTCTGACGAAAGTCGCTTTTGGAGGGCGAGAGAGGGCTCTTGAGTTTTAGGACTAAGGAGCGGCCAAAAGAAACTATGGTTCCAGTGTCCTCCTCCCTGGTTGCGGATGGCTGTCCGGTGAGAAGCGGGAAGCTTATCGATACGCGCGAGTAGCTCTTCCAATGGTACCTGTTGTAGAGAAGGTAGCTCTGCGAGCGCCTTATTGAGGTTGCTCACATAAGAAGCATGATGGCCCTGGTGATGGACCTTCATGGTCTGCGTATCTATGGCGGGTTCTAAGCTTTCATAGGGGTAGGGAAGAGAGGGAAGCTCATAGGGGTATGTTTGCCCGAGCAGAATCTCCGGGTAAAAGGAAGTTGGACGATTCCAACGCCACCCCCCTAAAGCAAGGGCTCCGAGGGAGGTCAGGAAAGTGCGCCGATCCATCTCTACAAAAGTACGGGGCCTTCTTTAGAGTGTTACAAAGAGATACGAGTTCAGTGCGATGAGGGAAATGCTGATCACATAGGTAAGTATCAAAGCAAGGCGACTCGGGCTCGCTTGAGGTACCTTGTGGAGGAAGTACAACATGGGCAAGAGAACGAAGGGGAGCTGAAGGGATAGGATAACCTGAGAAAGGACTAGCAGGTCACTTACATGCTTTTCTCCCCATAAGCTTAGCGCTAAAAGGGCAGGGAGCAGGCTTAGAGTACGGAGGGCGAGGCTCCGCAAGGTCGGGGACAGGCGACGGGGAAGGAGGTATTCCAATACTATCTGCCCCGTGAGGGTACTGGTTAGGGTAGCATTATGCCCCGAGAGTAGTAGAGCCACGCCAAAAGCTGCCATAGCGGCTGTTCCTAAGGCAGGTTCAAAAAGACGATAAGCCTCTTCTATGCCCCATCGCTCGAGGGGGTTTGGAGTCCCTCGAAGCGCTGCCGCTGTAATGAGAAGGGCAATGTTCACGAAAAAAGCAAGGCTGAGACTACTGGTGGTATCTCGGGTAATGGCTTGAGTTTGGCTATAGATATCTCCACTGAAGCGTTTCCTGATCCATGCACTGTGTAAATACAAGTTATGGGGCATGATGGTAGCCCCAATGAGCCCCAGAGTGAGATAAAGGGCTTCTTTTTCTTTTAGCACAAGAGCAGAGGGCTTAAGCCCTTCTACGATTGAAAAAAAGGGGGGACGAAGAAGAAAAAGCTCAAAAATGAAGATGAACACGATCGCTAAGGTTAATATCCCGACGAGACTTTCAAGCGCTCTGGGGCGACGAGAGGTCCAGTACAAGATGAATACCACTTCTACCAGGGCCAGGACGGCTCCGACACTCATCGGTAGCCCAGTTAGGAGACGGAGAGCCAAAGAAAACCCCAACACCTCGGCGAGATCGGTGGCGATGACAGCGATGAAGGCTGTGAAAGCCAGAAATTTGCCCATTCGTGCGCCTAAAAAGCGATAGCCAAGCCCTACTAAATCCATTTGGGTACAGACTCCTAATCGCGCTGCGATTATTTGCAGCAGAATAGCGGCTGTGCTTGAGACCAAAATGACCCAGGCCAAACTATACCCATATCCACTGCCAGCTTCGATCCCCGTGGCCCAGTTTCCCGGATCCATGTACCCTACGGCTACTAAGACTCCGGGCCCTATCCAGCGCCGCATGAAAGCAAAGGTACTTTTTGTCTGTCAAAAATTTTTTCAACCACCAAAATACGTTCCGATGCTTATCACATACTTGCTGGTCGTCCCAGGGGTGGGATAGAAGCTGTATCGGATAAAAACAGGCTCTAAGAAGACGAAAGTGCCCGCCTCAATCTGCAAGAGAGGTCGAAGTTGCTGATCCTGAAATGGCGTGCCCCCTTTGTCGTGTGTTCTAAGGATGTATCCATCTATGCCGGCTCCCACCTGAGCGTAGAGCTTCTCGGGGTCGGGAAGGCCTATTCTCCAGCAGAGCCCCAAGGTTCCCCCCGGAAAGACTGGGGGGAGGGAGGCCCCCAAGAGATAGGTCAAGCGAGCTTCGCCCCATGCAAGTAGCCGATGGGAACTTCCTGAACGAAAAATCTCCCACGTAGCTCCTCCCATCACACCTGTTCCTAAGAGAGGAGGAAGATACCCCCTATGGAAACGCAAAAGGATAAGCTCACTTCCTCCAAATAGCTGGGTTGACCCCTGTGCGCAGAGGAGCTGGAGTGCTAAGAGAGAAACAAAGCCTATCTGCTGCTTTTGCCACAGCCACAAGGTATCTCTCCAAACGGAAAGGGAATATGCTTTTTGAGAGATGCCTGACCTTGCAATACGCATTGTGAAATATTACGAAAAAATTCTTTTGCTTGTTTCGACAACTAAGGAGGGGGGTGTTACTACTTGCTCCCATGGGGGGAAATGGGATGCATGGACTGCTATTCCTCGTAAGCCGTATCGGATAGAAGGGGGTGTTATGGATAGGAAAGGCTACCTCTATACCGTATTGCTTTTACGAACGATGGCTCCTTTCCCCTCCACTGCTGCGATAGCTTTGCGGAGAAAAGCATGAATTTCTCCTTCTGAAAGGGTGTGATCTCCTTGTAGGTAAAGCCGAATCCCGTAGCTGCGTTTCCCTTCCGCATCTATGTAGAAATCGAAAGGTTCGATGTAAAAAAGATACGGGTCATTGAGGTCGCGCAAGCTCTGAAGGATATCTGCATAACTGAGCCCCTCCGTGAGGTAGATACTGAGGTCCTTTATAACGACGGGCTGATAGGAAATGCCTCTAAAGTGAGGGAGGTGGCGAGCATTATTTTCCCAGAAAAGAGGCAGGATTTCGGCGCAGGCTACTTGTTCTCCCTGTAGACCAAATCTCTCCAGATAGATGTCGGAGAGTAAGCCCACCACTCCGAGGAAAGTCTCTTGGAGATACAGTTGCACTCCTTCTCGCCAGAGACCCTGTGGAGATGAAAAAGGTTTTTCTCTATAGGGTACACTCAGCCGCTGCAGTAAAGCTCGGACAAGGGCAGAGAAGTGGGCTAAAGGAGAAGAGTCTTTCTCTAATGAAGTATACGGGGGGCGGCCCCAACCCCACAAAGCCAGGTGCTGCTGTTCTCCTTCGGGAGTGTATACTTTCCCCCATTCATACCCCCAGAAGCCTTGGCTACCGTGATTGCGGTTGTGGGAGAGAACTTCTAATCCAGAACCAATAAGGGTGGGACGAAGGTAAGCCAGCTCTTCGTAAAGAGGGTTGGCAAGCCGTATTGGAAGGAAAGGAAGTTCCGGGGGGAAATGGTGGGGACCGACAAGGGAGTTAGTACGAATCTCCCATAATCCCATCCCCGTCAGAAACTCTGATATAGCCTGTTGGAGCTGATATTGAAAATCTACCCTCGTTGGGAGAAGGTAAGGAACAGCAGCCTGGCTTCGCATACGAGGGACTTTATCCCATCCTTCTAACCGAAGGAGTTCTTCTGCGATATCTGCGGGACGGGTCACATCCAGTCGATAGCGGGGCACGCTTACTTCCCACTCCTCTGCGCTCAGAGGAGTTACCGTTATCTCTAGCCGTTCCAGTCTTTCTTGGAGAATAGAAGAGGAGAGGGGGAGCCCCGTTACCTGTCGGATTCGCTCTATCTGAACAGGGAAACGCCGATCTGCAGTGTGCGATTCTGAATGATGCTCTCCATACATTGACACCTCTGCCGTAGGGTAGATTCGTTGCAGGAGAGAAGCCGCCGCTTCCGCAGCCCAGGGTACCTGTCGGGGATCGGTACCGCGCATGAAGCGATAGCCACTTTCCGTATGAAGGCCCAGCCGGCGCCCCGTTCGTCGAATACTGGTGGGTGAGAAATAGGCAGATTCTATGAAGACCGTATGGGTATAGCCGGTCACAGCAGTTCTTGAGCCCCCTATTAGACCGGCAAGGCAAGCAGGTCCCTTTCCATCTGAGATAACGATGTCACCCGGCTGTAGCTGGAGCTTCTGACCCGAAATACTTTCAAATAGAGCTGGTTCTTCAAGGGGGGCGACGTGAAGGGTACTTCCCTCCAGCTGCTCTACATCGAAAGCGTGAAGCGGCTGGCCCCACCCTATTAGAAGGTAGTTCGTTACGTCTACTATGGGATGGATACTCCGCAGGCCAGCCGCTTCCAATCGATGTCGGAGCCAACCAGGAGAAACGGGCTTTTCGACCAGACCTGAAATATACACACCTCCGTAACGGGGACAAGCGACTTCGTTGGGTACTCTTATCTGGAGGGGTAGGGGCTTTCTCTCCCCCTCGATCCTGTGTGTAGGTCGGTGAAGCCGTGCTCCCGTGAGGACATGATATTCTCGAGCGATACCCCAGTGACTGAGGGCATCACCTCGGTTGGGGGTGGGGCTGATCTCTAAGATCGTATCGGTGTAATCCTCTAATACCTCTGAGAGACGGCGTCCTACGGGGGCCTCTGGAGCAAGAAGAAAGATACCTTCTGAATCAGAACCTATGCCTAACTCGCTCTCAGAGCAGAGCATACCCTCAGAGAGGATGCCCCGTAGGCTGCGGGCTTGTAGGGGAATCCATCTGCCATCGATTTTTACTTCAGCACCCGGTAGAGCTACTGGCACCTTAGCCCCGACATCGATGTTAGAGGCACCGGTCACGATGACAACAGATTTTTCGGGGGCTATTCGTACCTCACACACAGTCAGTCGGTCGGCAGCCGGATGCCGCTCACATCGAGTTACCTCGCCTACCCAGATGCGATCCAGTGCAGAAGGGAGTCTTCGATAAGAAAAGATACCTTCCACTTCAATGCCTGCTCGGGTGAGCTTATCGGCTACCGCCTCCGGACTTTCCGTGATTTCGACCAGCTCCTGTAGCCAGCTCCATAAGATACGCACAGCGTGCAAAAATACTCCCCTAAGGCTTTCCTCTCCATGGCATATAGAAGGGCTGGGAGATTCTTTCTTTTTGCATAGTCCCAAAATGAACGTTTTCGGCTCTGTCTCTTCCGCTTAGGCTCCCGTGAGGGGTGGGGCACAAGGAAGGAAGGCATCACAGCGACTACCGTCCACGTCGCCGTACTAACAAAGTCTCATGGTTAATCTGAACCCCTTCCTTTGCTACAAATCGTGGCAAAGGCCCTAACAATAACTTCTCTGGAGGATTTTCTGCAAGAAGCTCAGTCGATGCAGTATGGAAGGTCCATACTCAATGAGGGCTTTCTTATGGGCGGGCGTGGGGTAGCCCTTATTCTGTTTCCAGTCATAACAGGGAAAATCCTTGTGCAGTTTCTCCATCAGTCGATCCCGTAGTACCTTAGCCACAATAGAAGCTGCGGCGATCTCGGGATAAGTTTTGTCCCCGCCGATGTGGGTTTCAGTCTGGAAGGGGAGGGGGGGAGCATGGGGTCCATCGATTCGAACGAGGTGAGGGATAAGGGGGAGAGACTCTACCGCCTCCTTCATGGCAAGGAGGGTGGCCCTGAGTACATTTTGCCGGTCAATGGCTTCGGGCCCTTGGATGCCTACTCCCATGGCTACCGAATGTGATAACAAGAAATGAAAAACCTCCTCCCTCGCATAGGGAGTAAGCATTTTGCTATCTTTCAAGAGAGGGTGGGAGAGAGCCGATGGCAGGATGACGGCGGCTGCCACGACGGGACCCGCTAAGCATCCCCGTCCGGCTTCATCCACTCCCGCTATCAGGGGCCCTGCCATGAGAGTTGAAGGCCCGGTAGTTGATTCCAGAGCTGTTCTTTCCATCGTCCGAAGGCGCTTTTCGGGCCTGGCTCGTTTGTCCCAGAAAAAAATAACTGTACCGAACGAAGCACGGCCCATGCCGTCACGACATACGGTTGAGGAGTGCGAATATACAGCCTTTCAGACCCTCCTTCTGCTTCTACCAGCGTACAGCTGGTTGTATTGAAGTCCATTTTGCGAGCGAATCGAGCCCTCTGGCTATCTAAGAGACGCAGGAGACCGTCGAGAAAAGGCTCCCATGCAAATACTTTTTCTAAAAAGGGGACCCAGCGGATATACCGCTTCGGGAGGGCCACCCAAGTGGAGAGGGCTTCTAAGTCGGGGTTCCATGCAGGGAAAGTGATGAGCTCCGCAAGAGTAGCGCTCCAAAAAAGATATTTCTTTTCTGTGTAAAGTGGGCGCTCTGAACTACCAAAGGGGATAGGGTGAAGTCGTCCTTTCTCCCACCGGTAGTATCCCTTCGGCAGAGTGACAAGGGCAGAGCGTACTGTCCCGGTGGAAAACCCGCCACGAGTGTATACCCCCAAATGCAACCGCAGAGCTTCTGGGTAGCGTTGACGGAAAAAGTAAAGGGCGCCCTCTCCTATCACCGTGTCGTATCCGGCTCCATGGATCAGAGGTATCTGGGCCGAAAGATAGAGGCTTGCACTTTCGTAGATGTGATGGAGGACTTTCCATTCTCCGCAAATATCCAGGTAGGCTAACCCCTTTTCTGAGCAATACTGCAGCCACGGTTGTGCTGTACTTTCGTAGGGGCCTGCGAAGTTTGCGATGAGGCGTACTTCAGAGGGGAGCGATACTCGAGGTAATTCTTCTAAGCTGAAGCATAAGTAAGGGAGGCCGTACAACTCTCCGAGAGCTTGAAGAGCGGAGGGATTCCGACCAGCTAAGATGGGGGGAACCCCATCGCCCATTCCTTTTCGCCATATCTCTAATAACAGGCGTCCTGTAGTACCGTTAGCGCCGTACAGTAGCCACATAGTGGTCGATATGTTTTTGAGAGGGATGAATGTACTGACCCTCAGAGGTTACGGTTCTCACAAGGGAACTTCTATTCCAGATGGTGGGCATGCTTTTGCGCAGTCGCTGGAGAGAGGAGAGAAAGGCATTGAGGGATTCTACGAGCTCTAAAGAGGGACGATAGTCGGACGAGAGAAGCTTCCAAGGAGGAGGAGGGCACCAGCCATGTAGGGCAGGGAGGATATGGGACGCAGAAATAGGCAACTGAAGTTCTGCTGCGATACCGCTGTGGTAAAGCAGAAAGTCAAGACCCCAGTCCTCCCCATAGGCGAATCCTATGGGCCAGTAAGTGAGATGAAAACCGATTAAACTGTTAGGAGCCTTTCTCCGTATTTCCCAGAGCAGTACTTCTACTTCTACCAGCAGCTCTCCACTCTGTATCTCGACAGGATCGATCAGGATCCAAGAAGGAAATGAAGCTGGGATATCTTCACGTCGGCGAAGCAAATAGCCGTGAGGGGGAAGAGGGGGCTCAAGAGGAGGGAGCATGGCTGGAGTAGGCATATACAGGTGCTCGTCCGACAGAGATATAATCAATTCCTATTTTTTCCATTTCTTTGGGATCATATAAGTTTCTTCCATCGAATATAACAGGAAGCTTCAAATTCTGCTTGAGTGTGTCCCAGTCAGGCTGGCGAAACTCTCCCCACTCTGTTAAGATAAGAAGGCCTTCTGCTTCTCGGGCTGCTTCATACGCGGAAGGAGCGTAGTAAAGAGGCCACTCGGGGTACTGTTTCTGCAAGTTGGGTAAGGCGACAGGGTCGAAAACTCTTACAGTGGCCCCTTCGGTGAGGAGCCACTGCAGGATATCCAGAGCAGGGGCTTCCCGTATATCGTCGGTATCGGGCTTGAAAGCGACGCCCCACACAGCCAGAGTTCGCCCTCGTAAGTTTCCCCTGTAGTAAGTCTGCACTTTTTCCCAGAAGTACTTTCGCTGGAGGTGATTTATTTGAATGGTAGCTTCTACTAAGCTCAGCGATAGGTTGTACTGTCGGGCAGTGGCAGCCAGGGCTCTCGTGTCTTTGGGGAAGCAAGAGCCACCGTAGCCCACGCCTGCAAACAGATAACGACGTCCGATACGGTTATCTGCTCCCATTCCTAAACGTACCCAATCGATATTGGCTCCTACTTGCTCACAGAGGCGGGCCAGCTCATTCATGAAGCTGATTCGGACCGCAAGGAAGGCATTTGCGGCGTACTTTGTAAGCTCTGCGCTCTCCCAATCCATCAGGTAGATGGGATTTCCCTGACGAGTGTAGGGGAGGTAGAGTTGGCGCATTTTCTCTAAAACAGGGGGATGTACCGCTCCGATGACCACCCGATCGGGTTTTAGGAAGTCTTCCACTGCGTATCCTTCTCGGAGAAACTCGGGGTTAGAAGCTACATAGATCTGGTTGGGGAGTCTTTCATCAAAAAACCGCTGCAGGCGTCGGGCTGTCCCGACAGGGACAGTGCTTTTACTCACGATAATGCGAGGAAATAGAATGCCCTCTTTCTCCGCTATCTGACACAGGTTGGCTGCGATCGAGTCTGCTGCCTGGAAGACGAAAGAAAGGTCTGCCTCTCCCTCAGTCCCGGATGGGGTGGGTAGGGCGAGGAAAATGAGTTCTGCGTGAGTGATGGCCTCTGCTAACTGATTAGTGAAAGAAAGACGGCCTTCTTGCAGGTTTCGCTCAAGCAACCGATCTAACCCCGGCTCGTATATCGGCGACTTGCCCTGACTCAGCTTATTGACTTTCTGGGGATCGATGTCGTAGCCTATGACGATATTTCCTGTTTCTGCTAAACCTGCGGCTGTCACAAGTCCCACATATCCTACTCCAATGACTGCGATGCGCATACTTTACCTTTGTGCAAAAGTACACATCCCGTGCGCTGGACTATTTTATCCACTCTCCTTCCTCTCTGGGCCCAACAAAGTATCCGAGACTCTGTTATCCAATTCTTCATGCCATCTGTGGTATATGGTGGCTATGCTCCTGGGGGAGATTTGAAGCAGCGTTTTGGGTGGAGCAGTGTGCTGGGAGGAGAACTGGCCTTCAAAACACGTCAGAATCTGTACTTGGCTTTACAGGGGGGGGGATTGGTGGGAGATAAAGTACGAGAACCAGGCCTTCTGCAGGGGCTGCTCTTGCCGAGCTTAGCCTCTGCAGGTATCTTGGCTTTTGTGGATGAAAATGGGAAATTTTTCACCCCTAACTTCAGGCAACGCGGATGGACGGCCAATCTGCGATTGGGTTGGATTCTGTCCCGATGGCGGATCCCAGGCCAAAATCCCAACTGTGGCCCTTTTATCGAAGTGGGAGGAGGGTATCTTTCGCACCGTATCCTGATAGACAAAGCCCGTAGCGAGCGTTTACCCCTTCTCGAGGGAGAGTATCTGAAAGGTTTTGACAGACTCACCGCAGGGTGGGGGCTCACAGAAGCGATAGGATACCGATTCTTTAGCAATAGAGGACTGATTAATTTTTTCATTGCTGTCGAAGGAGGTCAGTATTTTACTCGGAGCTTGCGGAGATATGTGTATGATCGCGCAGAGCGAGATGAGCGAAAAAGAAAGGATTTCTGGGCAGGGCTTCGAGTTGGGTGGAGCCTTCCCCTGTATGAAAAAGCTTCGGTAGAATGAGCTGGTGGTATCCCTTCTACATGTTTTTCCTCCTCATAGGAGCAGGCATCGTCCCAGTGCTGAGCCTATTTCATACTAAAGTGCGCGCTTGGTGGCGGGCTCGTCGAATCCCTCCTCCCAATCCCCCTCAGGATACCCCTGTCTTCTGGCTTCACTGTGCCTCGGTGGGAGAGTTCGAGCAAGGACGTCCTGTATTGGAAAGCCTTATAGAAAAGTTAGCCGTACGGCCCTACGTGATTGTCACCTTTTTCTCTCCGTCCGGCTGGCGCCGCTACCAGCAGAGTTATCCCGTGGCGGATTGGATAGGCCCTGCTCCTCTGGATCTTCCCTGGATTGTACGAATGTGGGTGCAGACGATCCACCCTACAGCGGTCTTCTTTGTCAAGTACGACTTGTGGCCTAACTTCCTGCGGGAGCTGTATCGACAGGGCTCTCCGTGTTATCTGTTGGCCGCTCATGTAGAACCGTTGGAAGGGGTGCGCTGGTGGTGGAGGAGACAGCTTCTTCCCTACATGCGCCACATCTTTGTCCAAACAGCTGCTGATCAGCTTCGCTTGAGCATGGCAGGATTTCCTCAAGTCACAGTCGCAGGAGATAGCCGTCTCGTACGGGTTCGACAGCTCGTGGACAACTGGCTTCCTGTATCAGGCATAGCAGAATGGGTAGGAAATCATTTTTGTATCATAGCGGGAAGCATTTGGGAGGCAGACGTACGATTTTTGGCTCGAGCTTATGAACAGCTTCGGGGGCATCATATTCGATGGATTCTGGTTCCCCATGAAGTCTCTTCCCGTCAGATAGAAATGGTGATGCGCTTCTGGCCGGTTCGCTGCGCAGTATATAGCCAACCTGAATGGGATATTGGAAAGGATACCCTGATCGTCGACACTATGGGGCTCCTCGCTTACCTCTATGCCTATGCACATGTTGCCTGGGTCGGAGGGGGGTTCGGGGCAGGGATCCATAACATCTTGGAAGCTATCGTATATAAAAAGCCTGTGTTTTTCGGCCCTAACTATGCAGATTTCTCCGAGGCGCGAGAGCTTATACGACTGGGCGCGGCAGAGAGCTGTAAATACCCTGTCAGTTTCTCCAACTCTGTGAGGAGCATGATAAAAGACAAAAGGAGGATAAAAATAATAGCTGAAAAAATAGATAAATACATAGGATCCCAACCAGATACACCTGCTATTGTTTGGTCGAAACTGCACAAAGAATCTTGGTTAGCTAAGTGGATAGCTCCTACAGCTTAACCCTCCTCGACAAAATCCAAAGAAGCTCCGAAGGTTTCTTGGAGCCGGAAAGCGCAGAAGATTGCGATTCCATACACAATGATTCCTGTGAGAAGAGCACTTCCCCGCAAAGTGAGAAAGGACTGAAATGTGTTCCATAACAAGGTGGAGAGAACCAGGGAACCTCGTATCCAGTTCGGCACGCTTGTAGCGACCGTAGCTCGGAGGTTAGTCCCAAACTGTTCTGCTGCTCCTGTGATCAGCACTGCCCAGTAGCCAGAGAAAAAACCCAGGAATATGCAGAATAAGTACACTTCTCCACTTTGAGAAAAAGGCAAAGTATTGTACCCCAGGGTAAGCACGGCAGCTGTTCCTAACCACAGAAGTATAGGTTTCTTCCGGCTGCGGAGTGCTTGACTGAGGATTCCAGCACCGAGGTCGCCGAGGGAAAGTCCGATGTAGGCGTACATTACTGCTTGGCTGGCTTTCACCTCACCAGAAAGGCCTGCGGTTCGAAAAAGGTCTGGAGCGAAAGTGATGAGGATACCTATCACATACCAGATAGGTATCCCTGTAACAATAGCGTAAAGATACCGCAGAAATCGCTTTCTCTGCCGAAAAAGCTGAAAAAAATCCCCCATCGGTACTTGTTTCTGGTTCTTGAGCTGGGTGAAAAGCCCCGATTCTCCCAGGCCTATTCGGAGAAAGAGCAGGAGAATGCCCATTCCGCCGCCGATAAAATAGGCTACTCGCCACGGGAAAAACTCCCCGATCAGACTGGCTACCACAGCTCCCAATATCCCCACCGTGGCGATGAGTGTGGTACCCCATCCTCTCAAATGAGCAGGCATAAGCTCTGCGACCAATGTTACCCCCACTCCAAGTTCACCTGCTAAGCCGACCCCTGCGATAAACCGCCATATCCCGTAGCCATAAGCACTGCTCACTAATCCATTCATGAAATTAGCTACAGAATAAGTCAAAATCGAAGCGAAAAGGACCGATAGCCGTCCGCGTCTATCTGCCAAGATCCCCCACAGTACTCCCCCGAGAAGCATGCCCAGCATTTGTAGGTCTAAGAGCAAAACCCCATAGCGAAGCCTTTCTTCGGGAGTATATCCAAGCTCGGTCAGACTGACTTCCCGAACTACAGAGAAGAGAATCAGATCATAGATGTCTACAAAATATCCCAACGTTGCTACGAGTACTGCTAACCAAGCCTGTCGAGTCATGGGCAGCGAAGTTAGATATCTGTAAAGAGTGTGAAAATGTATCCCTGCTATGGATTCTCTTTCTCGGAGCAAAAGGGCCATCCTCGAGCATGCAAGAGAGAAAGGCCCCGTTTCTATAGCACTTGTATTTAGGGCAGATATAGGATGCGTATGGTAGTCTTTCCCAGGATTAGCGAAGGGGGGAAGTGTGATTTTGCGTAGAGGGGGAGGTGTCCCTAAGCTTGCGAAGATAGGCTAACGCCCCTGCGAAGTCTTCGGGCAAGGGGGCTTCGAAAGACAACCATTCTTCGGTGATAGGATGAGTAAACCCAAGATAACGGGCATGGAGAGCCTGTCGAGGCATGAGTTGTAGAAGGAAATGGGCTTCCTGGCTCACCTTGGGAGTCCACAGAGGAATCCGGGGGCGGTCTCCGCCGTATACCCTGTCTCCCACTAAAGGATGGCCTATGTGCGCCATATGGACTCGAATCTGATGGGTTCGGCCCGTTTCCAACCGGCACTCTATCCAGGTGGCGAGAGGAAACCGCTCCACTACCCGCCAGTGTGTAATCGCATGCTTACCCTGTTCTCCTTGAGGGTAAGCCCTGTATTTCTTTCTTTGGTAGGGGTCTCGACCAATGTGAGCAGAGATGGTCCCGTGCTCTTCACGGGGCTGCCCCCATATAATAGCCCAATAGCGACGTTCCGCTGTATGGGCAAAAAATTGCTTGGCAAGTCCAAAATACGCTCGCTCTTCTTTGGCCACCACAAGGATCCCTGTGGTATCTTTGTCTATCCGATGGACGAGTCCCGGACGGGAAGCGTTCTGTTCTGAACTGGGGAGTTTCTCTCCTTGAAGGTGGTACAAAAGGGCATTTAGCAGGGTACCTGAGTACACGCCTGCTCCTGGGTGACAGCTCATCCCCGCTGGTTTATTTACTACGAGTAGGTATGGGTCTTCATAAGGGATGATAAGAGGTATCGGTTCAGGAGTGAGCTCTAAAGGAGGAGGATAAGGTAGTCTAACTACAATCGTTTGCCGGGGACGAACCCGAGCACTCGCTTTAGTGGGTTTTCCATCGATGGTGATCAACCCTACCTCTATCGCAAGCTGTAAGCGAGAACGGCTGAGATGGGGTAGGCGCTGAGCAAGGTACTGGTCCAAGCGGATGGGGGTTTGCCCCGTATCCACGACAAACACATGATGCTCATACAGAGAGGGTTCATCCTCCGTCTGCTCAGTACTGCTCATGGAGCATCGACCATTACCCCCTTTTTCCGCAGTCGGCTTACGAGAGCTTGAAGGCGCTCGGGGGGGAGATCTTTCCGACTTAGCATGACGTACGTGAGAGCAGGCATCTCTAATAGCTTCTCCCAGTCCTGGATAGGATTCTCGTAGCAGTATAAATAGGCTAAACGAGGACACTGGATTAGAGGTGCCAGAGAGGTGACTCGATTTTTCCCGACGGAGAGCTTCACGAGATAAGGAAGGCCCGCCAAGGGGGAGAGATCGGGGACAGAGCAGTGATGGATATCTAAGTACAAGAGTTTACGAAGGAGTCTGACGAAACTCAAGTCTCGGATGGCAGCATTTTGTCCCAAGGTGAGTTCTTCCATTTCGGTGAGAGTGCCCAGCGCTGCCAGCGAAGCACTTTCCTGTATGATCCCCTGGGCTTGTAAGACTCGAAGTCGAGGGAATAAACCGATCTGAATCAGCATTTTACGTGCTGCTTCTGGTCGGGTGTGAGAGATATTCAGGAGTTCGAGTTGACTGTGCACGAGGAGCGGGGAGAAATCTTCGATAGCTGTACAGCGAAAAAGGGCAAGCATCCGTAAACGAGAGAGACTGCGCAGGGGAGTCAAATCCCGAATAGCAGTTTCGCTTAGGTCGAGGGCCTGTAGGCTGGATATCTGAGCTAATGGGCTGATGTCCTGGATGGGGGTTCGAGCTAAACTCAGAAACTGAAGGTCTGCAAGACGAAGAAGAGGAGAGAGGTCCGTTAGAGGATTGCCATCTAAGAGAATACCCTGAAGGGAAAGCTCTGCGAGAGGTGACAGATCGGTTATTTCGCAGTCTTCTAAGGCAAGGGCCTTTAGCTTAGGACAATACCGTCGGATTTGACGGGTGAGAGCTTGAAGGTCTATTTCTTCTATTTCGGAAAGGTGAAGCGCCTGTAGGTGAGTAAAACGTTCCAGAGGAGGTAGATTCCCCGATGCTCGGAGATAAAGAACGGTGTCTGGTCGAGTGGTAAGAGAAGTCGTGGTCCAGCTTCTTATCTGAAAAAAGCGGTCAAAAAGCTCATCGTACACGATGAGCCGAAGGGGGCTGCCCTCCTCCTGAGCATAGATAAAGCCAGCGAGTAAAATCCCTACCTTTGTCCAGCTCTGCACTCGGCAAATATACAATGTACGAAACGCGGCAAAAGATACTCTCCTGGGAAGAGTTAGATAGATGGGTAGCCTATTGGCGCTTTTTAGAGCAACGGATCGTCTTTACGAATGGGTGTTTTGACCTGTTACATTTGGGCCATGTAAGCTATCTGGAGGAGGCGTCGAGGTTAGGAGACATCCTATTTGTGGGGCTTAACTCAGATGCCTCTGTCCGTCGGCTCAAAGGGGTCGGTCGTCCGATTCAGACCCAGGAAGCTCGGGCCCGGTTGCTGGCTGCCTTAGAGTTTGTGGATGCGGTATTGGTCTTCGATGAAGATACTCCGGAGCGACTCATCCAAAGGATAACGCCGGATGTGCTTGTGAAAGGAGGCGACTACACCAGGGATAGGGTTGTAGGACGGGAATGGGTAGAGACCCATGGAGGTGAGGTGGTGATTCTTCCGCTTCTGGAGGGATACTCTACCACGGATCTCATCCGTCGCGCATGTGGAGTTTGAATCCTGCGTATCGCAGAGAAAGAAGAGCGATAGCTCTCACCATGGCGGCTCTCCTATGGGGCTTGCCGCTCATCCTCGTCCTGTATGCGCTGATAGATATGCCTTCTTTTCGAACCTTAGAAGATCCAACCCCCGAGCTGGCAAGTGTCGTCTACTCTGCGGATGGGAAGATCCTGGGGACGTTTTACCGCAGTAGTGACCGGGTACGTGTACCTGCTAATGCCATCCCTCCTGTGGTCAAGAGGGCACTCATTGCGGTGGAGGATAGGCGTTTTTATGAACATTCAGGCATCGACCCTTGGGGTATCCTTGCTGCTTTTTTCTCCACGTTCACGGGAAAGCCTCGTGGGGGAAGTACCATCACCCAGCAGCTCGCACGCAACCTTTATGATGCAGTGGGGGTGGAGCGCTCCCTATCTCGGAAACTCAAAGAAATGGTCGTAGCTCTCTTCCTCGAGTACCGATACAGCAAAGAGGAAATTTTAGCTATGTACCTCAATACAGTTCCTTTCGGGGGGGTTACTTACGGGGTACAAGCTGCCAGCCGCTTTTATTTTGGGAAGGATGTCCAAGAACTGAGTCTATCTGAAGCCGCTCTCCTTATCGGTCTTCTAAAAGGGCCTTCCTATTACAGTCCATTCAAGCATCCTAAGCGAGCCCTGTCCCGACGAAACCTGGTTTTAGATCTGATGGTGGAAGCGGGATACCTTTCTCCGGCGGAAGCAAAGGCGGCTCAAAAAGCCCCTCTGGGAGTGGGGAGCAGCCCCTATACAGCGAGTCAGAGCCAAGGATTAGCCCCCTATTTTCGTGAGCATCTTCGTCTGTGGCTGACTGAATGGGCTCGGAGCCGAGGGTATGATCTGTATCGTGATGGGCTCCAGGTGTATACTACATTAGATAGTCGTCTGCAGATGCATGCAGAATCTGCGGTTGTAGCTCATCTGCGCGTCTTTCAGAAGGTTTTTGAGAAAGAACTTGCTACCCGTCCGCTCCCGTGGGAAAAGGACTCTATGATTCTTCTGAGAGCCATGTGGCGCAGTGAGCGGTACAATGTGGCCAAAAGTGTTGGTCTGGCTGAAGCAGAGATTCGGAAACAATTTCATCATCCTGTACAGATGCGTCTTTTTTCGTGGGACCCCCCTGGCTACATCGATACGACCCTTACCCCGTGGGATTCTTTACGATATTATCTTCGATTTCTCGAGGCAGGTGTCGTAACTATAGATCCCCATACAGGGGAAATAAAAGCTTGGGTAGGTGGTATCAATCATACCTACTTCAAATATGACCATGTCGCCCAGGCTCGCCGTCAGGTAGGTTCCACCTTTAAGCCTTTTGTGTATACCGCAGCGATGGACAATGGATACTCTCCCTGCTACGAGGAGCTCAACATTCCTGTAGAAATACCTGTCCGGGTAGAAGGGCGGGATACAGTTTGGAGCCCGCGTAATGCAGATCGAGAGATAGGAGGGAAGGTTCAGCTTAAGAAAGCTTTAGCTCTCTCTCTGAATATCATCACCGCTCGTCTAATGAAAGCACTGGGGCCTCAAGTCGTAGTGGAGTATGCTCGTCGCATGGGCATCCAATCAGATTTAGAGCCAGTCTATGCGTTAGGGCTGGGCGTCTGTGATCTAAGCGTATTAGAGCTCACCAGTGCATACGGATGTTTTCCGACATTGGGTATCTGGAGAGAGCCGCTATTTGTGCGCGAGATTCGCGATCGAAGGGGTAATATCTTAGAAAGTTTTACCAGTACGAGTCGAAGGGCTCTTAGTGAGAGGACGGCTTACCTCATGGTAGATATGTTGCGTTGGGTCACTATCGCTGGTACAGCGGGTGAGCTGCGGTGGCGATATGGCTTAGCAGATCTGGATATAGGGGGGAAAACAGGTACTACTCAAAATCATGCAGATGGCTGGTTCGTGGGTTTTACGCCTGAATATACTACTGGGGTCTGGGTGGGTACTGCCGACAGGGCTGTTCACTTTTACTCGATCGTCCAAGGGCAGGGCGCCCGCATGGCGATGCCCGTATGGGCTTATTACATGAAGGCCGCCTATCGGGATTCTTCGCTGGCACTGCCACGGCGCCGCATCCTCCCTTCTGATGGGGTCCAGCTGCCTGACTGTCAAACTCAGGCTACAGAGGGTAAAGAGGGAACCGATATCGGAGATTATTTACGGTGATGCGGACACTCCAAGAAGGGGTGTGGTTTGCTCGTTGGTGGTGGCGGTTGGAGTCTCGTAGGGGGTATAGTTTGGCTACCGCTTTCTTGTTTGCTTTTCTCCTCCTAATAGTAGGAGGCCTTGGCTATCGGAGACAGCTATTGGACCCTATTCAGCTGCGCTTCTTTTTCTGGTTGGTCTATTTTTTTTCTCTATTCCAGGGTATTCCTCGTCCTCTTTTGGATAGACGCTCAGAAGAATGGCGTTGGATCTATAGTTTGGTATCGGAAAAAGGAGGACTTTTCGGACTGTGGTTGTATGGGTTGTCCCTTTCCAGTCTCCTGGCTTTTTTGTTGATGGGGGGGAGCCTTCTTTTTTGGGGGTATGCTCCTTCGGTCAGAGAGAGTCTTTTCACAGGTTTCGCATGGGCGGTTCCTCTCCTGCTCACTGCATTCATCACGAAGCGAGTAGAGGCTTCCTACACGCTGACCGCTGTCCTGGTTTTTCCTCTGTGCCTTTTTCCACTCTTATGGGTAACTCTTCGGCCAGAAGCTCCTGTTCTCCCTCTTTTGATATTGTGGGGGGCGGAATCCCTCTTATATTTTTCATTGGGGCCTTTTGTGTGGCGAGGCTGACACACTCCGAATACTCTCTTACCCCGAGCATTTCAGTATTTGTCGCTCTCTATCAGGATTTTATTTTATTTGGAATGCTTTTTGTCTACTGGCTTGGATATGAGCCGAGAGGAAAGTTTACTTTGGAGCGATCTGGGTTTTTCGCTGATGCGGCTATACAGCAACCTTCAAAAGGAGGAGAAGGAGCTCGCCATACGTTATCAGCTGGGGAGTACTCATTTAGAGATGTTGTTTCTTTTGAGTCGGTTAAATGAGGGAGGGTGGATTCCTGTTCGTCAGCTGTATCCATTTTTTCCCTTGACGCAGCCTGCTGTAGGGCGTATTCTTCGGCATTTGGCGTATTGGCGTTTTGTAGAGCTTCGGCGGGATAAGGTTGATCGACGCTGTCTGTTGGTGCGTCTGCTTCCCAACGCTCACAAACTTTTGGAGGAGGTAGAGTCTCTCCGGGCTCAGGTATTGCGCACCTTCTTTCCTACTGTGACTCCCCAGCAGCTGAAATCGTGGGTGGAAGCCTTGAGAAATACTACCTTTGTACATCGACCTGATGTGGAAGCGTCTATGGGTGTACCTATCTGAGCGAGAAGCGTGGATTTTTATCGGCATCCTCGTCGCCGTAGGAGTGGTATCGTATTTTGTTTTCTTCTCGCTTTTTTTGCCGACTCTCACCCGTCATGGAGATGAGTATCTACTGCCCTCTCTTGTGGGGCGGAGCTATGCTTCTGTGGTTCGTTCTCTTGAGACAGCGGGATTCTCGGCTGTGGTCATTGATTCCCAATATGTACCTGATAAATCTCCGATGACCGTTTTACTTCAGGATCCGCCTCCGAAGACTCGGATCAAGCGGGGGCGCAAAATTTATCTCACTGTCTCGAGTTACGTTCCTCCTCAGGTTCCGCTCCCACGGGTGCAAGACCTTCCCTATGAACAAGCCTACAGACTTTTGAAGGAAAGTTATGGGTTTAGCATAGGGGAAGTTATTTATGTGACGGGCAATGTGCCGGACATAGTGGTAGAGGTTCGTTATCAGGGGCGGGCCGTACCTGCAGGAACTCCTGTTCCGAAATATGCCTCTCTTGCTTTGGTAGTGAGTCGCGGACTCAGTGAGCAGAAAGTACCTTTCGTATCTGTGGTGGGCCTTCCCGTGGAGCAGGCTGTGGCTAAGCTCAATGCGGTCGGCCTTGCTGTTGGTCATATTCGATATAAGCCCGCCCCGAATACTCCCCTCGGGCATGTGTATAGGCAATATCCCGATCGGGTGCCAGGAGATTCCCTTCCGATGGGAATGGCCATCGACCTTTTTGTGAACAGTGAGCCTCCTAAGGGTGCATCTGAATGACCTACCTATTTCTCCTGTGGGCTCAAGTTTTTCTGGGTACGGAATGGGGGGAGCGCTCCCCTGCTAAGTGGGTATTCTACGGGGCGGAGATACGAAAGACTTCTGCCTATCAAGCCCCTCGTGCCTATGCCCTTCTATTGAATGGAGCTCAGCAAAGCGGTCTTCCTTATCAGACGGATGACACGCGTCTGCAGAGCTGGGGAGATAGTGCACTTACGGATTGCATAGATGTGTATGGGGCTGCCCCGTTGTGTGTCTCTTTTGCTTATCAACGAGGAGGCCTTATGGATCCCCCCGAAGCGGATGATACCTTGATGTTGTGGGGCCTAAGTGCGCAGGGTAGCTGGGAACCTCTGTGGTATACTGTTGGGACTTCCCGTCCAGATACGGCTTTCACGGTGGTACATCTCTTCCTTTTTGATCCGCAATGGTATCACTCTTGCTTCCGTCTCAAGTGGGCGGTATGGGGGAGTACTTACGGAGCCTATGATAACTGGCTGATTGCCTACACGTACATTCGCTCAGATACTACGGAAAAAGAGATATTCTGGAAACAGTTACCTCGGGTATACGGGGGCCGGTTCAGTGCGTGGCCTTTCTTTTTTAGCCCGAATGACAGTGGGTATGCATTAGTTCAAGGTAGAGCGGGACTATTTGCAGAGGCAGAAGTATGGATGGGGGGACAGCTACTAAAGTCTTGGTCTGGGACCTGCTCAGGTGGAGGAGATTCGGTTTGGGTATCTCCCCCTACTGTTTCGGTGCCGGGGACATATCCTATTAGATGGTCGATTCGCACTCCTACGGGATATACGGTTTCTTTATGGGATACTTTCAAAAGTGGAGTCTCGGAATGGGCCTATGACGATGGAGAGATGGAGACAGGCTATGGTCTTCGGCAGGCGGGACGCCCCTTCTGTCAGGTCTTTGATATTGATACACCTCAGATAATCGAACGAGTGGGAGTTCGTTTTTTCCCCCTACCGACTCAGTATGGGAAGCCTTTTCAGTTAGGGATTTGGCGTATGGAAGAGGGCATCTCTCCTGTATATGTGAAGTTTGAGCGGGTCTTAGTGGATAGCATGGGGGGGCTTGTTTGGTACACGATCGATACGCCTCTGGTCCTACAGGGAAAGGTGGGGGTAGGCTTCATACAGGCGGATGCTCAGCCCTTAGGGGTCGGATGGGATGCGAGCTGCCCTGGACAAGGACGAGTATGGTTGGATGCAGCAGGGAGCTGGACTCCTTCTCAGCTCTCAGGATGTCTGATGGTACGCATTGCGACGCAAGTTGCTTCGCTGAGTTTACTTGCTGGTGAGCCCTCGAAAGGGTGGAGCCTTGTACCCTCCACTCCCCCTGCGGGAGGAAAGGTCCTCATACAGGGTCATCGACGAGGCTCCTTGCGAATATGGGATATCCAAGGCCGATGTGTGGCGGTATGGGGAGCGGATCAAACAGAGGGGATGGCGCCTACTGTAGCTGGGCTGTATGTGTGTGTGGATGAAGAGGGGCGATTTGCGCGATTATTCGTTACTCCGTAAAAGTCGTATCTTTGTCCCCGCTGAGAGAAGGACTCCGTAGCTCAGCCGGTAGAGCACTTGCCTTTTAAGCAAGGGGTCCTGGGTTCGAGTCCCAGCGGAGTCACGCCCAGATGGCGGAATTGGTAGACGCGCCGCTTTGAGGGGGCGGTGGCCGAAAGGCCGTAGGAGTTCGAGTCTCCTTCTGGGCACTCTCTCGAGATAGCTATCAGCGGAGAAAAGCCGCGCAAAAGTTATCGAGGCTCTCTTTTCTCAGAAGGAGTACCGAAGGTCCTGCCTCAGGGAGTATCAGTTTTTGGGAAAAAGACCGTATAGGCTACTCCCGCTACCGTTCATACTTGCATATGCTGCTCCCGCTTCATAGAGAGACTTCTTTAGAGTAAGCAAGCTTGGATATA
Source organism: Bacteroidia bacterium (assembly GCA_026413325.1). GTDB lineage: Bacteria > Bacteroidota > Bacteroidia > SpSt-205 > SpSt-205 > SpSt-205. The sequence continues at coordinate 24,624 of JANZYW010000012.1, forward strand.
TTTGAAATGAGACTTGCTCGAGGTCGTTGTGCAGGTGTGTGGGCCAAGCAGAGATACCTTCTTTCAGGATGGGCTCGATCGGGGTCCGGCTCCAGTGGAGAGGCCTCAGTCCCCGATAAATATGCTTTGTGGAGCAAGGAATAGGAGGGGTCAGAAGCACGATCTCGTAAGCTTCCAGAGAAAAAGGATAGGGTTCCATATCTGTTCCAGTCCCTCGGGCCAACATCGGAGAATCGTACAAGAAAAAGGGAACATCGCTTCCGACCTGAGCGGCTACTTCGTGGAGGAGGGGCAAAGGGGGAGGAGGATCTATCAGCTGTGCCAGTATTCGAAGGAATGTCCCGCTATTGCTGGAGCCTCCGCCAAGTCCTGCACTTACGGGTATGCGTTTATGGAGACGTACTTCCAGAGCGGGTAAGGGAGTAGATATTCGAGCTTGTAAGAGGCGATAAGTGGTCTCCAAGTAGTTTTCTTCTGTATCGGGGATTTCAATCCCCGTTAGTCGAAGCTCCAAGCGATTCTGTCCCGGGAGGACGCTCACCTCCAGATTATCGTAGAGATCGGGATAGGCCACTAATAGGGTCTCTAAAATATGATATCCCTCTGGCCATCGACCGAGGATGTGAAGTCCTATGTTGATTTTAGCGGGACTTATAGCTTCGATTCTTCTCATGGCATTTTTTGTCTTTTGAGAAGATACTTTCTCAAGGGGGAAAAAAAGTTCTCCGCTATATCGACCTCGACCCAGTCTATGCGATGCTTATAGCAGAAGTTTTTTAGTTTCTCCTCCCATCTCTGAAAGAAGTCTCGGTATATTGCTTGGATCTCAAGCGGATGGATTTTTACCGCCCTTTGAGTCTCGACATCTATAAGTCGGAGAGGTTCAAGTGGGAGTTCAAATCGTTTCTCTGATCTTTCTTCCCAGATGCGGAAGAAAAGGATTTCATGTCCCCGGTAGTGTAGATGGGCCAGGGCCTGCTGGAAAGAGTGTTCTTCTGAAGGATCAACGAAACCATCGCTGAGGAGGAGCAGAAGGCTTCTCCGCTTGAGTTTTTCAGCTAAGGTGTGGAGGGTAGTGGGTAGAAGAGAGAGGCGAGGAGCTGAGGGAGCATTTCGGAGCGGTTCCATTTCCATGAGGAGCCGTCTAAGCCACGAGCGTCGGGAGCGGGCGGGGAGAGCGGTGTGAATCTGTTCGTCAAATAGGTAGAGACCGACGGCGTCTCTTTGCTGCAATAACAGATAAGCAAGAGCAGCACCGAGGAAGAGAGCATAATCTAACTTGGTATGGGTAGATTTCAGGGGGTATCGCATCGAGCCGCTCGTGTCTATCAAGAGATAGGCTTGTAGATTAGTTTCTTCTTCGTATCGGCGGACGTATAGCCTTTCTGTCCGTGCAAACACCCGCCAGTCGATCTGGTCAGGGGTATCTCCTGGTTGGTAGGGACGGTATTCCGAGAACTCGACCGAGAAACCTTGATAAGGGCTTCGGTGGAGCCCTACGAGGAATCCTTCTACGATCTGCCGAGCGATAAACTCTAAATTCTCGAGCTGAGCTGCTTCTTCTGGTCGGATCACAGATCGTCACCGAAATCTAACTCATCCAGTTCAATGTCTTCTTCTGGCATGAGCTCCTCCTCTGGAATATCCATGAGTGAATCTAAGTCCTCCTCTAAAGGTTCCTCTAAAGCAGGGCTGGAAGACTCAGGGGGTAAAAGCGCATCGGAAGGAAGCTCTAATATCTCGAGAGCTGTTGTATCGATCTGAGAAAGTGTGCCTTCAGAGACTCCCCCAGGAGGGGCGAGCTTTTGAGCGCGGTGTCTGAGAGAAGCGATAGTAGGATGCTGGGCATCCATTATATACGCCCGGACTCGCCCTAAGAGCAACCGCGACTGTCGAGGGGGGGTAATGGTGAGCACATAGATTCCCGCTTGGCGGAAAGCGATTTTACCTCTATAGAGATTTTTATCATTTTTGGTGCGAAACACTGCAAAGGTGCCGTGGAGCCTATCAATAGTGCGGAGAGATACCCAAAGCGTATCCCATTCTGCTGGTTGCCTGAGTTTGATCTCTATCCAGGTGTAAAGGGTTGGATTGCGCAAATGAAATGCCGTATCAATCCGCAGGAGGCCGGCTTGAGGAGAAAAATCTGCTCCGAGGCGCACTCGGGTCTGGCCGAACAAAAGCAAAAAAGCGGCGATCCCCACCCATTGCATCTGGCCAAATATACGCACGGTTTACTTTCTTCGAAATAAAAGATATAGGCCTATCAAGAAGAACGGTATGCTGAGAATCTGCCCCATATTTAGAGGGAGACCTAAGTAAAAAGCCTCCTGTGGTTCTTTTACCCACTCTACCACCCATCGCCAGCCAAAGACCCATATCAGAAAGAGTCCTAAGGGCCAGCCTGCTGGCTTCGCTTCATATCTTCCTCTTCGGTAGAGAATCAGTAAGAGACCAAATAACACGGCATAGAGGCTTGCTTCATAGAGTTGAGTGGGATGTCGGGGATGGGGATCGACCCTCTCAAAGATGAACGCCCAAGGGACAGTCGTGATCTTTCCGAAGATTTCCGAGTTGAAAAGATTTCCCAACCGAATCAAAGTAGCAGTTAAGGCAGTAGGTATAGCCAATCTATCTGCAAGCCAAAGAAAGGGCTGGTCCGCCTTCTTTCGAGTATAAAGATACAAGGCAATCAAGACGCCTATCGTCCCTCCGTGGCTGGCTAGTCCCCCTTCCCATACCTTGACGATATCGAGCGGATTTGCAAGGTAGTAGCTCGGCTCATAAAAGAAACAATGTCCTAAACGAGCACCTACGACCGTCCCTATAAGGATGTACCATAAGAGGGTGTCCAAGTCTTTCTCTGGACGACCTTCTCGGCGGTATATCCCTCGCATGAGATAGAATCCGATAAAAAAACCCAATGCGAAAAGGAGGCCATACCATCGCAGGGCGATGGGGCCTATCCGAAGTATTTCAGGTGAGATGTTCCAGTTTACGTAGGTCCAGATCATAGCTGATGGAGAAAGTGCCAAATATCTTGGAAAACCTGTTCTCTGAAAGTTTCTTGTAAAGGCTCATGATAGCCCTCCGGATAGGTGACGAGCGTTTTATCTGAAGCGGGGAGAAGCTCATACAGCCGTTGGGTCGCTTTGCTATCGCAGATAGGGTCGTCTTCTGGTAGGAGAAAGAGATACTTCCCCTCATTCAGGAGAGGGAGTTCTTGCCATAGGAGGATTTGAGCTTGCTGGACCGCAGCAAACCAGCCAGCCGTAGCAGTTCTAAAAATCATGGGATCTTCTGAATAGGCTTTTACTTTTTCTGGGTCGTGACTAAGTTGACTGGGTTGGAGACCGGAAGGCAAACTCAGAGTAGGAAACAATCGAGCTGCAACTTGGCCGAGAGCTTTTTTCCAAGCGGGGACTTCCAATCGCAGTTGGACAAGAGGGGCACTGAGAATCGTCGCAGCCGGTTTCCATAACGCTGCATACTTCTGACGATAGCGCAAAGCGATGAGTCCTCCCAAGGAATGCCCAAAGAGAACGACCGGGACGGGTAGTTTCTCTCTCCAGTGGGTCCAGACAGCCGTTAAGTCGTATAAGTACTCCTCTACATCTGTGATAAAGCCTCTTCTACCAGTGGAGCGTCCATGCCCTCGTAAATCCCAGGCTAAACTTCCCCATCCTCTTTCACCGAGAAAGCGAATAACTTCTGCATAACGCTCACTATGTTCTGCATAACCATGCACCCAAACTATACTGCCTCGTGCGACCGGTTTGGGGGGATACCAGGCTGTGTAGAGTCTCTCTCCCTGGTATCCAGCGATGGTATGGGCATGAAACTCCATAGCGCAAAGGTAGTATGTGACTTTTGCCAGCCAAAGGAGATTCACTCGTATCGTAGCGCCTCTACAGGATTGAGCTGCGATGCCTCCTGAGCCGGTTGATACCCCGCCAATAACCCGACACAAGCACTCAGGCTCACAGCTATTATTACCCATTTCCAAGGCATTACGAAGGAGCTTCCAATGAGCCAAGCTACCCCATTCCCAATAGCTATCCCCAGTAAAATGCCTATAGCTCCTCCTAAAATGGCAATAACCAGTGCTTCGGATAGGAACTGAAGTCGAATATCTCTTCTTGTTGCACCTATTGCCATTCTCAGACCTATCTCATGGGTACGCTCTTTCACGATCACGAGGAGGATATTCATGAGGCTCAGCGTGGCTCCAAATAGGGTGATGAGGCTGATCCCGAGCGTGGTCCAGGTGACAATCTGAAGCTGGTCCAGGACGAAATCAGCCAGCTGCTCACCGCGGAAAAGATGAAAAGCATCGGCATCCTTTGGGCGTAGCTGTCGCAGTGCCCGTAGAAGAGGACGGGCCGCTTGCATAGCGGCTGGTACCTCCTGCACAGAGGGGGCCCCTACATATAAACTAAACTCGGACTGAGCCGCCCGGGTGAGCGCCACACTCCAGGGGATAAAACATTCTACATCCAAGTTCATTCCGAAGAGTCCTCCTCTTTTCTTAAGGACTCCGATGACTCGATAATAACTCTCTCCTACTCGTATCCACTTTCCTATGGATGATTCTTTTGGGAAAAGGTATGCTGCAATGTCAAATCCGATAACTATAACGGGTATTTTTTTCTTTACTTCTTCTTTATTAAAGAATCGACCCTCCTTAAGGGAGAGCTCTTGTATCTGAAAGTACGCAGGGTCTACGCCGAAAACCCGTAGCTGTGTGGGAGTTTTTCGTCCTTGGTATTCCGCCTGAGCAGAGGGGGTGAGGAGAATATGTCGAGAGATGCGAGCGCCGGGATAATTGTACTGCTGTTCGAAGGCTTCTGTCTCCCACAGCCGAAGGCCTTTTTGCTTTCCCCAGGAGCTTTTTCTGCGACCGATTTGAATGGTCACTTCTCCTCCAGTGATAACGAAAGTTTGAGTTCCTAAGCCTGCCAGGTCCTTTGCTATGAAGCCCCGCAGGGCCTCAAGGGTAGTGAGGATGCCAACCAGTGCAGTGATGCCAAAAGCGAGAATGGTCAAGGTGAGGATAGCCCGCAGCCGATATTCCCACAGGGCCTTCAGGGCCTCTCGGATCATGAAGCGGCGATATCAGTTCGATAGTATCTCCCCTCGAAAGGAAGCTGTTCGAGACCTTCATAGGCTCTTTTTCGAGCCTCTGCGAGGGTATCCCCCAGTCCGACTAACGTATAGGTGCGTCCTCCTGTAGGAAGGAGAGTTCTATTTCCAGCAGAGGCCACTCCGGCCCAATACACGTATGTTTTTTCTTGGAGGCGCGAGCCTCCTTCTTCGAGAGGAGGCAAGTGTAGGGGCCCCCCCTGCTGCGGAGTTTCGGGGTAGCCGGCGGTGGCGGTTACGACCCCTACAGCGTATCCTTCATGGGTCCGAGGCTTCAGCTCACTCAGTTTTTGGATGCGATAGTAATACAAGAGTTCGTCCATTTCGATAGCTAATAAGGGAAGGATGACCTGTGCTTCGGGATCTCCGAGTCGCACATTGTACTCCAATACATAGGGTTCGCCTGCGACTTTCATGAGGCCGAGATACAGAAAGCCATGGTAAGGAGTTCCTGCCTTTTTTAGGGTGGAAAGAGTGGGTTCGATGATGCGCTCTTGAACGAGGGCGAGCCATTCGGGGCTGTCTACTGGGGCATATACTCCCATGCCCCCAGTATTAGGTCCTTGGTCCCCATTTAGCAAGCGCTTATAGTCTTTTGCAGGGGGGAGGAGCATATATCCCTTTCCATCTGCCAGGAGGAAAACGGAGCGCTCTTCCCCTTCCAGGAACTCTTCGATTAGGAGAGTTTGACCCGCCCCATCGAATCGCTCTCCTCTGAGACAGCTGCGGGCAAAAGAGAGGGCTTCTTCGACAGAAGTCGCAACTAATACTCCTTTTCCACCCGCTAAGCCACTGGCTTTCAGTACTATAGGATAAGAAGCACCTCGTAAGTATGCTTCTGCTTCTGCCTGGCGAGCCTGGTCGAAAATCATAGCTGCTGCTGTGGGGATACCGGCTGACTCCAAGAACTGTTTGGCCTTTGCTTTGCTGGCTTCAAGGAAACTCAGTTTCTGTGGAGGACCGATGACAGTGCTTAGGTCGTGAAGGTCGTCGAAGATCCCTCTGGCAAGCGGGAGCTCTGGTCCGATGATGACGTAGTCGATTTTTTGGAGCTTTATGAAATCTCGCAAAGCAGCGATGTGATCTTCTTGGATAGGTACCCTTTCAATGGGAGGGAGCATTCCCGCATTTCCAGGAGCGACGAAAACTTGGAGCCTGCCTGTACGCAAAGCCTTATGAGCTAAGGCATGTTCTCTCCCCCCTCTGCCCACAATCAGGACTTTTTCCATCGGGGCAAAGTTACCTCGATATCTAAAGCAAAAACCCCCGGGGACTCTACCCGAAGGGAATCAACCCGGGGGCCTCTCTGCTGGGCTGCTACAAAGGTAGAAAGTTTTTCTCCAACAAAAGCAAGTATTCCCTTCCGCTACACCTGAGTCGTGAGGATGAAAGGTTGAAAAGGCACTTTCGATGCTTGAGTGGTTAGATGGGGGGCTTGAAAAGTTCGAAAGCTTCGCCACAGGTGTGACAACGGAAGAGGGCCCGACAGGCAGTAGGGCCGAAAGGAGAGATCAGGCTTACCGCTTCGGAGGAGCATCTCGGACAATGTACGTGAGATAATATTTCGGCTGGGTCCGAAGAAAGGTGGGTGGGCAAAGCAAAACCTGCTTTGCGGAGCCCTTCCCATCCTTCTGGAGTCATGTCCTCAGGACGCCACGGACGGCGATAGCTGACTTGTACCACCGCTTCTATACCGTGGTCTTGCATCTTTCTTTGGATTTGTTCTTGCAGGAGGGTGATGGCAGGGCATCCTGCGAAGGTGGGGATGAGTTCTATATATGCCTTCTTGTCCTCGAGATGAATTTCCCCGATCATGCCCATGTCCACGACCGATACGTGGGGTATTTCAGGGTCTGGAATGGTTTTTAGCCATCCTCGGATGGTTTCAACGGAGGGTGTCATGTAGTGCTTCTGCAAACTGCTGGGCCCACTTTTTTATTGCATCGCGGACTTGTCGGAAGGTGGAGATATCCCCTTTGGAAGGGTCGATGAAGCTAACATGCAAGTTATGTTGAGCTGGTAAGTGAGGACAGGCTTCTTTCGCGTGGTCGCATACCGTGATGACATAGTCCCACTTTTCATGAATGTACTTTTCTATGGGGTCTGAGGTGTGGTGGCGGAGGGAGATTCCTTCCTCTTCCATGACAGTGAGGGTGTGGGGATGGATGCCCCGAGGCTCAGTACCTGCACTTTTGACGGAAGCCTTGTCTTTGAGGAAGTGCTGTAAATATGCCTCAGCCATCTGACTGCGGGCGCTATTATGTGTACATAGGACAAGTATCTTTACCATTCGGCTTCAGGTTCAGAAGCAGATACTTCGGTGAGCTCCTGTAGAAGGGATTCGAAGAAGGGGCTTCGGTGTCCTTGACGTCCTCCTCTAACGGCCAATAGTGTCTCTTCGGTGGGGGGGGACAGCCACAGATTTGTTTCTTCCAAGATAGGTTGGATGAGATTCACCCATTTCTCCCGGAGCGAAGCAGAGGGAGCTATCCAGCCAGCTTCGACCATTTCTGTTTCCATAGGCATTGGTTCAAAAAGGGCCCATGCGTAAGGCCAGAGCTGTTGCATAGCACTTCTGAGCCTCAGATGCGCCTCTTCGGTCGAATGGCCCAGCCGTTGGATCCAAGTGGTAGCATGGAGCCAGTGGTATTTTTCCTCGCGAAGGAGGCGGTCCGCTAAGCCTGCCAGTGGATCATAAGTTCCCTCACGCAGTGCCTGGAGGCGTACTTGCTCTGCGGCATCATAGAGAAAGTGTCGCATGAGGGCTACGGCATAGTCATAATCGAAGTTGGGTAGCTCAACCAGATGGGCGCATCGAAAGGCCGAGGCTTTCCGCTTGAAGGCGTATTCATCGGGTGTTGAGAGCCCAAGGTCCGTGAGAAGCTGATAATAAGCTTGTGCATGGCCTGTTTCATCCTGGGCGATGGAAGCAAATGCAATGTCTTCCTCCAGGATGGGCCCCAGTCCTATCCATTCTGCGTGGCGATGCCCCATGATCAAGTCGTCGTCTGCCAGAGAGAGGACAAGAATTTCTAATGCTTCTATCATGAGGATGAGGTGGGTGTGAGGCGATCTCGGTATTTTTCCAAGCGTTCTCGGGTGTGCAGGTACCCCTGCGGTTCTCTGTAGGTTTTGTCAGTAGCGGGTTGAAAGAGGTCCTCGTCTTCAGGGCTGGTCCAGTGAATAGCCTCAGTTGGGACGACCCAGAGAGCTACACACTGGCTTCTGCGAGCGTATTGTTCTTTTGCAAGAAGGAGGGCGATTTCTGGATTAGGGGCATGCAAAGAGCCCACATGTTGGGCGTGGCTTCCGCGTGTGCGCTGTACGAACACTTCATAGGTGGGCCAGTGCTCCAGCGCTTGGAGGGGGGAATCAGGAAGCTGCCACAGCTCAGGTTCTGCCCGTCGAATGCGAGGGTCTAAAGAGGACATGATTAGGCTAAGGGAGTTACATATCGAGCTTGTGGGGTCAAGAGTGCTTTCCGCACCCATCGTCCCTTTTCTTCGGCAAATCGGCGTACCGCCAGCCTCTCTTTATTACAGGGGCCATTCCCGCCGATCACTTGCCAGAATTCTTCCCAGTTAGGGTCGCTATATTCCCATCGGCCTGTTTCTGGATCCTTTCGGAGGTTGGGATCAGGTATAGTGAGCCCTAACTCCCATATTTTGGGTACATACATGTCTAAGAACTGCTGGCGCATTTCATCATTGGTGGCGAGCTTGACTTTCCATTTTATGAGTTTCTCGGTATGGACGGAGACGGTGTCGGGTGGACCGAAAAAGTGCATGATAGGCCTCCACCAGCGATTGAGGGCGTCTTGGAGGAGGGCGCGCTGCTTAGGTGTGCCAGTTGCTAAGTACACGACGCTATCGTAGCCGTATTTTAGGTGAAAAGACTCTTCCCAGCAAATGCGTTCAAGCGCCCGTCCATAAGGTCCATATGAGCCCTTGGCATTGGTGGTTTGATTGATGATGGCCCCTGCATCGATGAGCCAGGCAATCACAGCGGTATCTGCCCACGTCTCTGCAGGATAGTTAAAAACGTTAGAGTACTTGGACTTTCCAGAAAGGAGATCGTTGATCATTTCCTCTCGAGATTTTCCGAGGGTTTCCGCTGCGCTATAGAGAAGCTGTGCATGGCCTACTTCATCCTGTACTTTGGCCATGAGGGCTAACTTTCGACGGAAGTTAGGGGCACGAGTAATCCAGGTGCCTTCGGGTAAGGCACCGATGATCTCAGAATGTGCATGCTGTTCGATAAGACGGATGAGCTGACGGCGATACTCGAAGGGCATCCAATCTTGCGGTTCTATTTTTTCCCCTCGTTCTATGCGGGCTTCGAACTCAGCCAGCCTATCGGGATCTTCTTGCTCTACTTTCTTTCCCCAGTTCTCAATGTCCTCTGGACGTATCGTAAGATTGCCGTACATAGCTCAAATATACAACTTTTTTTATCTACCAAACGTTAGGTCGACCAAGATCTGCTCTCTTCCGATAGGGGAAGAGAGGATGCCGACAGCAGAAGAAGGGGCTGTACAAAAGATGGAGAATAGAACTTTTCTAAGTTTAGATAGGGATTTCCCTTTCAAGGAGAGTCGTTACCCTTGTGCTTTTCACCAGCTGCGGATGAGGCCTTTTAGAAATAGTCCAGCGAAGGTGTGACCGATTTCTGTGGGGGAGAGAGGTCCCCCTGGCTGATACCAAGTAGCGGTCGCATTGAGAGCAGCCAATAGGGAAACAGCTATGAATCGGGACTCAATCTCTCGAAATAGATTTTTTCGTATGCCTTCTTGCAGGATACGTTCGAAGCGGGCTTCATATGCCTTCTGACGCTCAAGGAAGGCAGAGCGCCGGGGCTCAGACAGATATTGGGGGGCTTCTCGAAGGAAGATAGCCGCTTGGGTAGGTTTTGCCAAGAGGGCTTGAAGATGGGCTACACAAAACCGTTCTACTTTGTGGGTTACTTCCCAATCGCTTTCGGCTATACCCGCTGTTGCCTTCTCAAATCGCTCAGCGACTTCATGTGCGAGCGTCTCTAATACACATTCTTTGGTGGGGAAGTAATGGTAGAGTGAAGGAGGTGTAAGTCCTACGGCTTGAGCGAGCTGTCGCAGACTGACCCGTTCAAATCCTCTACGAGCGAAGAGGTCTAATGCCACTTCTAAAATCCGCTGCCGTTGATTCACTTTTGCAAAGCTACGGGATGCCTACGGAACTATGGTCGGATGAAGAAAACATTCCTGATCAGCTATCCCTGAGGAGGTTCTGGGCTTATTTTCTTTTTGAGCATTTGTGCGGTAGTGCATCGGCTGTCTCCTGTATGAAAGAATGGTCTATTTTGTGTTAGAGTGAAGGCGGCTGCTGCCGTGAGCAATTTGCTTTATGGTTTTGTCTCGATCTGGGAAAGGGGAGCATTTTCTTTCGTGGTCTATCTGAAGGGAGCGAGGAAGGAGAGGTATATCTATGGAGTGAGGGAAAGGGGCAGGAGAGAAACGTCCCACTTGTAATGGATTCGCTGCCAGCGACGGCTTGGCGGTGCAGGGGGGGTAGAGGGGAGGCCAGAGATTCCCCATACGCAGGCCCACCAACTGCTCAGAAGCTGGCTATCAGCTGCGTGTAACCAAGAAAAGAAAGAGCTCGCTCCGTGTGGGGGAAGTAAGAAGGGACGAGAAAGAAAGTCTTGAGCGGCCTGATAGGTTGCACTAGGGAATCCTGTTTCGATCCAGAGTTCTGCTCCTTGTGGAAGGGGTATCCATGTAGCTTGACAGGCCAGCTGTTTCTGGTCACACAGGTATCGGATGAGCTCCCGCCCTTGATTCCATAAAGCCATGTAAGTCGAGATGTCTGTCGTTTTTACCCTCCACCGTACATACAACACGCCGGTTCCTTGACGAGCAAGGGGATAGGGGTTAGAAAGGGGAAGGGGAGGGATGTAAGAGGGAAGTGGCTGACTTTCTCCAATAAGCTGACGAGTGATGCGGATCAAGGGACTGGATATCCGCCCCCGAAGTACACAGCGAAGCTGCCCTTCCCTCCAATACCGAAGGAAAGCCTGGCTGAGCGTTACAGGAGAGACAGACACGTCGGCTGTATCCTCATACACCTGGCGATAAGACCAAGCGAGGGGATTCTCGGGAAGGATCGGTATAGGTACTCCTCTTTGGAGGCGTTGAGGAAACCGCTGCAGAGCACCTGATAAGGCACTGAAGAAAGCATACAGTCCTTCTGGAGTGGCCTGTCCCTCTATACAGAACCAGGGTCCTGCCCTTCTGAGCCGATATCGGATGCTATGGATATACGATATTTCCTTCAATACAGAGTCGCTGAAAAGGAGTTCTGCTACGATATGGGCGATTTTTTCCCCTCTTCCTCGGTCAAGAGGGTGATACAGATTCCAGACTACATTTCCTCCTTCTTGCGGGAATGTGCATAGCCCTCCTTGAGCCCAAAGTACAAGGGGGAGCCAGCTCAGGGACCGTAACATCGCAGACGAATCGCTTTCTCAGGAAAATCAGGTCCAGCCTTTTGTAAAGTAACCCGAAGGAGAAAAGCTGGAATCTTATAGCGGTTAATGAAAGTACGGCGAAGCTCATGGAGCTCCTTCCATCGACGGTTTCGACTACGAGTCTGGCGGTAGTAGCCAATGAGTTCAAAAAACGCTTCAGGAAATCGGTCGTGATACAACTGCATACTGGCAGCCCATTCCGCCACGGGAAGGGAACCCTTGCCTTCCCAGAAAAAATCGGGAGGGGAGGGTGGCGGCAGAGTGTCGGGAGGAGAGAGCACTTGCAGAGAAGAGAATGTATCCTCTGTAACAGCTTCATTGTAGAGCCAGGTGCCTACTGCGTGGAAAGGCCACCCTTTTTTCCATAGGTCTTCTGGGAGGGTGTCAGGGAGAGCGACCGTATCTCCTCGGAGAGAAGCAGCTATCCAGACATCGGGATATAAATCTGGATAAGCATAAAGGTTGGAGCGAGCTAAGGTGTAAGCCGCTTTCCAGGCTTTGATTTCGGTAGTGTCTCGTGGAGTAAGCCAAGCGAGTCCACGAAGGAAAGCGTAGCTTTTCCCATCCACGCGAGCGAAAAGAAGATAGGTATGCTTTCCCCAAAACTCCCCTTGCCAGCGGAGGGGAGCCGCTTCTTCTCTCCAACGAGTGAGGAAGGCTTCGATAAAAGCGATTTTCTCCGCCCAAGAGGGAGGAGTGGTGAGTTGTAGAGCTACGTAGGCGGGGTAGGCCCAGAGATTTTCTTCGGTCGTATCAGAGAGAGAAGGGGGGGGAGGAGAAGGAGGGGAGTTTCTGTCACCTCCAGAAAATGGAGAACGAAAAGTGAGCTTGCGAAGCTGTATTTTTTCTCTGACAGAGAGAGCTCCTCCGATAATCAGATAAAGGGAGTCTGGTTGGAGATATCGCTGTACATACAAAGCAGCCTCTTCTTGGGTGAAGCCACCCGGGGCTTTCGTCGCCCCTTTCAAGCGCCACTTGAGTTCTTGCTCGAGTGAGAATCCTTCCCACTGACGGAGGTACTTTCGCTTGTACCCTTCCCATGCGATTGGGTCGCCGATGGGTAGGTGGGTTAGGGTGGCATAGAGTCCCTCTACGGCTTCTATAAGAGAAGATCGGGGGACGGTGAGGAAAATGGCAGCCCCTTCGGGACCGCTCCAGGTAGCAAGGGTGGCTCCCAGGCGAGAAGCCCAGCTCTGGGGCCAGTAAGCGTTCTTGGTGGTATACCCTCTGCCGGTGACCATCCAGCCTATGAACTCGCCCAGTTCTCTTTGATGGGGAGCGTGTGGCCATGCTATGGCTACCCAAATGACGGCTCTTTTCGTGCCGAAGTCTGGAAAAGTGATAAGTGTTGGTTGTCCAGAACGGGTCTCTCGGATTTGCCCCCACAGGATTCCTATGAGGGTGACAAGGTGGGTTGCCATGCCAGCTTTAGAGTGAAACGCCTATTGTAACTTCTCTCAAAAAAATCCTGAACCTCCGTAGAAATGGCATGGATATATCTTCCTGCGCTATTTTCCGTGGTATCGGCGGACACTTCTATTTGTGTGTCGGTCCATTTCGTGGAGACCTGGAGAGGACCGTGTCGAAGATACTTGGCCAGCTGGTCGGAGAGGCGTAAAATAGGAGCCAAAGCCCCGATAATTTTCTTCTGTGCACGAGGGAGAGCGCTGTAGTGGAAGTGCTCGGAGGAGGGAAAACCCTTTCTATGATACCGAACAAGATTGGCGATGAGGAGAAGTTCCTCGGGGGTGAAGCCGGGCATGGGACTATTGAGGACGATGTAAAGTCCATGTTTGTGATGACCACTGGGGTTGATAAAGTGACCGATATCATGGAGATAGGCCGCATAGGCAAGCCATTCTTTCTCCAGGGCTCCTAAGTGGTGGAGAGGGCGAAGGAGTTCGAATAATTTTTCTGCCCAAGCACGGGTATGTTCCGCATGTTCTGTGGACAGCTGGTATTTCTCTCCCAAACTGCGAATAGTACGCTCGCGCAAGGGACGCTCCGAGAGATGAGTAGAACCCAAGAGATGGCTGGCGTAATCGTAGAGGATGCCTTCCCGGAGGGAATAGTCACTGACTATGAGAGTTTGAATAGGGAAAATGTTCAGAATGCTTTCGATCAGGATAGCGCCGTATGGCATAAGGGGAGCCCTTTCGGCCTGCATACCTTTGAGACGGAGGCGCTCCGATAGAGGGAGAGAGATGAGCTTCTGATAAACGGGGTAGAAGAGCAGGGGACTAAACCGGTACCCATGGATGGTCTGAGCAGCCAACCCATCTCCGGAATGATGAGCTACTAATCTCCCCATGGTCTTGAAAGTTCCTGAACTTCCAATAAGATAATGCACTTTCTCTCCTGCTATCGCAGTGAGAAGCGGTGATAGGGTTTTTTCAATATGGGTGCGAAGGGCTCCTAAGATGGGAGAAGAGAGGGGGTCGCTGTCAGGGAACTGTTTTTGTAAGGTTGTAACGCCGAGAGGTACGCTTATGAGATACCGAATTTCTCCTTTATCTCCCAAAATAAACTCTACAGAGCCCCCGCCAATGTCCATCACGAGGTACGGTTCTTCTGGCAGCGGCAGGCCGTGTTTGACTCCTTCATGGATGAGGCGAGCTTCTTCGGCACCGGTTAGAATCCGTATCTCGATGCCGAGTTCATGACGTACTGCCTCTATGAAAGTATGGGCATTTAAGGCCTGGCGAAATGCCTCGGTCCCACAGGCAAGTATTTTTTCCACTCCTGACTGGCGAGCTATCCCGACGAAGGTGCGAAGTACCTCTATCCCTCGCTCCATTGCTTCTTCGGAGAAGGCAGGAGGAGTCCCTTCCAGCCCTCTTCCTAAAAAGACAAACTCTCGTAGCTTGCGCTCAATACGGATTTCCTGTCTCTCTTCGTCAAGGCGAGCGAGCACCAAGTGAAAAGAGTTGGTTCCGAGGTCTAATGCAGCGATGCGTCTATCCATGGGAGCGATCTAATAACTTGCGAAGGTACTGTAGTGCTTCTGGAGCTTGCTCAAAATCGAGCTCCCGAATCAGGCGTTCTATCTCATCCCGTTCTTTTGGGGATATAAGTTCTTCAGACTCGCCTGGAGGTAACTCTGCTCGTCGGAGTCGCAGCAAGAGATTTTGAACGATATCGCCTGTACTGGCAGCGGCTATAGCGAAGAGGAACTCGGCCTGTTCGCGGTATAGCTCGGGCCTTGCGGAGAGGAGGGCTCGGAGAGCCGCCAGGAAACGCTCTCGCCAGAAGTCCATGTCAATAGCCAGATATCGCATCTCCGAGCGCCAATCCAAGTTGTGGGGAGATACACCCTCTATTTTACAGAGGAACTTCACCATTTCTTCTAAACGGTACACTTCGGAAGTATCGGTGAAACCATCTGCCTGGGCCACGATCACGGAGGGGAAGATTCGAAGTAGGAGCTCAAACGCTTTTTTATCCAGGCGAGTGCGACGCTCCCGTTGGTAATCGCTCCACGCCTGTTCTACGATTTCTATCGAGGCCATAGTTTGGTCAATCTAACTTGAGCACGGCCATGAAGGCTTCTTGCGGTACTTCTACGGACCCTAACTGGCGCATGCGCTTTTTCCCTTCTTTCTGGCGCTCCAGTAGCTTTCGTTTTCGCGTGATGTCTCCTCCGTAGCACTTGGCCGTCACATCTTTTCGGAGGGCTTTTAGGGTTTCACGAGCGATCACCCTTCCGTAGATAGCTGCTTGTATGGCGATTTCAAACTGCTGGCGAGGAATGAGTTCTTTTAGCTTTTGGCAGAGCCTTCGGCCCCAGTCGTAAGCTTTATCTCGGTGAATGATGCAGCTGAGGGCATCGACTTTGTCACCATTGAGAAGAATGTCCATGCGTACCAGCTCGCTGGGTTGATACCCTATCAGTTCGTAGTCTAATGAGGCATACCCTCGGGACAAAGACTTAAGTCGGTCGTAGAAGTCAAATATGACCTCTCCCAGAGGCATCTCAAAAATCAGTTCTACTCGAGTCGGGGAGAGGTAGGTCTGGTTTTTGAAAGTACCTCTTCGGCTGATGCATAGCTCCATGAGGGGGCCGATAAAAGCGGTATCCGTGATGATTTGGACTCGAACGAAAGGCTCTTCTAAGTGGTCGAGTTTGGCTGGGTCGGGCATCTGAGCAGGATTGGTCACCACTACCATCTCACCCGTTCGAAGGTAGGCATGGTAGGGAACATTTGGGACAGTAGCCAGCACTTCCATACCAAACTCTCGCGACAGGCGTTCCTGGACGATCTCCATATGCAGAAGCCCCAGGAATCCTACACGAAATCCAAATCCCAAAGCAGCGGAAGTCTCAGGCTCGAACTGGATAGCAGCGTCATTCAATCGGAGCTTCTCCAAGGCTTCTCGGAGGTCCTCGAACTGGTTTGCATCTACAGGATAGAAGCCGGCAAAGACCATAGGCTTCATCTCTCGAAATCCCTTCAGCGGCTCAGAAGCGGGACGTTGCGCATCGGTTAGAGTATCGCCTACTTGGATTTCTCGGATATTTTTGATGCCTGCTATCAGATATCCTACGGAGCCGCAGGGAATGCTTTCCTGCGGTTGTCTTTTAAGTTGAAAAATCCCCACTTCTTCCACGAGATATTCCGCTCCTGTCGCCATGAGTCGGATCCGTTGCCTGGGTTGGAGGTACCCTTCCTTCACGCGCACATAAGCGATGGCTCCTCGATACGGGTCGAATTGAGAGTCAAAAATGAGCGCCCGTAGGGGTGCTTCTCCTCGATCGGGGGGAGGGGGGATGCGTTCAATGATCGCTTGGAGGATCTGATCGATACCAATGCCTTCTTTAGCACTGGCGTAGATAACTTCTTCGGGCCGGCACCCGAGCAGCTCCACCACTTGGTCTCGTATCTCGTCTGGCCGAGCGGCGGGCAAGTCTATCTTGTTGAGAACGGGAATAATCTCTAAGTCCTGTTCTAAAGCTAAGTAGAGATTGGCAAGTGTCTGGGCTTGAATGCCCTGGCTGGCATCAACGACCAAGAGGGCACCTTCACATGCTGCGATGGCGCGAGATACTTCATAGGAAAAATCCACATGTCCGGGTGTATCTATAAGGTTGAGGATATATCCCTTGTACTGCATCTGAACGGGGTGGCTCTTGATAGTGATCCCTTTCTCCCGCTCGAGGTCCATGCTGTCTAACACCTGATCCATCATCTCCCGCTGAGAGAGGGTCCCTGTCGCTTCGAGAAGCCGGTCAGCCAGCGTACTTTTCCCATGGTCTATATGAGCAATGATGCAGAAGTTCCTGAGATGATGGGTGGACATGTACACAGCAAAGGTAAGAGATATTTGGAGCGTGTGGAGTCTATAGAAACATGGCCACGACTTAGGGGAAGAACGGGTGAAACTTCATAAAAGCTCCCCTTTCTGCAAAACTTTTGAGGAAAATATTCTCCCTTTCCATGAAAACTGAGGTCTAAGGAGAGAGAGAAGGCTTACGCCGACCACATAGAGAGGATAGAGGAGAACGCTTACCCCCCAATACAGGAGGGGTGGGTTCTCTGAACGTGTCTGGCTAAGGCCTTTTCGGGCTATGTAGCTTTGCCACATACCTAATCCGATCCATCCTATTGCGCCGAACAGAGGATATAGCCAGAGAGCGATGGGCAGGGAGGCTTGGGTGAGGGCGAGGAGGGCCAGTCCTATCCGAGGAAAAGAGAGTCGATACAATCCCCTTTTGGAGAGCCATCGCAACCGCTGTTGAAGAAAAGCTTCCCATGTGGGAGCTGCTTGGGTTTCTACGATAGCTTCACTGAACAAAAGACTGGAAGGACCATAGCGTAGGTATATCCGCTGAACCAGAAGGTCATCGTCTCCACTTGGATGTAACTGAGCAGGTCCCCAGCCATCTACCTCCCAGAAGGTGGACCGCCTGTAAGCCAGAAGGGCACCATTGGCAGTGATGGGCTCTCCTCTCTTCCAGCTTCCTGCTGTAAGCGTTAGGAGTCCCGCTACCTCGATCCGTTGAAAAGCATTTAGCAATCCAGAAGCTGCTTTCAGACGCACCCATCCTCCTACTGCCTGCACAGCAGGATGAGTGAAAGGTGCGGCCATCTTTTCGACGGTATCTGGCTCGTGACGGGTATCTCCGTCGGTGGTCAAAATCACATCTGCCGATGCGTGCTGGATCCCCAGTCGGATGGCTTCTTTTTTGCCCCATTTCGTGGGGGGCAAGGAAAGGACGCGTATGCGTGGCTCCTTCTCTGCATATTGGTGAGCGAGAAGGAGAGTACCATCTTCGCTATGGTCATCGATAACCCAGATCTCAGTGGGCGGGTATGTTTGCTGGAGCAAAGAATCCAGACAAGTGGCTAAATTTTTTTCTTCGTTTCGGACGGGTATGATGATAGCTACGGTCGAGGCAGAGCCAGAAGAAAAGGAGGGTGGGGCCCATCTACTCCATCGCCAGAGGAGATAGCCATATATCCCCCAGCAGAAGAGGAAAACAAGAAACACAAGCGAATTTACAGGGGAGAGTCTTCTACATTTGTAAGGACGTGGAGGTGCTTCGAAGGCTGTGGATAGAACAGCCCATGCGCTTTTTCTTATGGTTGGCGATAGTCCAGGTGGGGGTGCGGTGGACTTTTCACCTTGGTATACGACCTGCTATTTCCTATGCAGAAGACTTAGATATTGCCCTCCACCTTGTGAAAGGAGAGGGTTTCTCGATATACGACAGGGGACCTACTACAGCAAAAGGGCCTATTTATCCTCTTTTTCTCTCTCTGTTTCTGATGTTAGGATTTTCTCCCGCAGACTTATGGCCCGTACCCCTTGTTCAGCATTTCTTTCTGGCATGGGTGCCCCTCTTCCTTTTTCGGTTGGGGAAGGCACTGGGCCTGGGTGAGGCAGCCAAGGTGGCAGCTCTGCTTTTTGCAGCGCATCCTTCTTTCTTATATTACCCTACAGTTCTGGAGAATACGAGTCTCTATATCTTTCTGGTGCTTTTGTGGGCTCTCGCTATGGTGAAGCTCCGAGAGCAGTTCTCGTGGGGGAGGGTGATAGGAGTGGGGGTAGGATTGGGCCTGACTTGGATAGAAAAGCCAGTAGCCTTTTTCCCGATGATGGCTGCAGTTTTCCTCCTTCTCCCGTGGCGGGAGAGGGGGATCGTATTAGCGGTAGCATTCTTACCTGTTTTGTTTTGGGCTTTTCGGGGCTACAGGACATTTGGGTACTTCACGTGGACGAAAACCTATGCCTCCCAACATGGTTTTGCTCTCTCGTGGCACCCGAAGTTGGCCGTTTATCCACGGTATGCAGTGTCAGAGATAACAGCGCACCAGATGGATTCTTTGTTTGTTTTACCAGAGCAGATCGGAGGGCCAGCTTTAGCGAGCTTAGGGAGAAAAATAGCGAAAGAAAAAGGATTTTGGTGCCTCGTAGAGCGAACTCTTCTTCACGCAGCGATATTTTGGTGGATCCCTCCTCGATATTGGGGTGATACCTCCCTTAAGGTCTGGATAGGGCGTCGGCTCCCCGTCATCGTGATAAATGCACTTTTTCTCCTGGGCCTTTTCTGGGGGTGGAAATATCATAGAGCTTTCACACTGTATGTCCTCCTCACCAGCTTGTTCTGTACATTTTTCTATGCCCTGAATCATGTGCTCAACGCCCGATATCGAATGGATGTGGAATGGCTCCAGCTTTATGTTTGCGCTTTTGCTATTCTATGGATGCGGCGTGTGAATCCCCTTTCCTTTGTGGGGTAGCCGTGGAGCTGGCTGGGAAAGGTAGAGTTTTTCCGAGCAATTGGTTAAGAAGGTAAGACATGGGCAGATTACCGGGAATACAAGAAGTAGGAGCACGAGAAGCCTGGCGGATTTTGTGGCGGTTGAGGAAAGGAAGTAGAGGTTTGGCAGGCGCTTTGGAGCAGCTTCGAATGCGGTTAGGAGATATTTTTTCTGTCAAAATCGGAAAGTTTGAGTTGGTAGTCGTGGCGCATCCGCAGGGGCTTCGAGAGGCACTGGTAGAGAAGAGGGAGGCATTTGCCTGGCGTGTGGAGGGGGAGCCGATCGTGAAACTCCTGCGGAGGGGAGTTCTGGTTCAGGATGGAGAAGCCCATAGATTTACCCGTGGGGTGATGGAGCTTAGTAATCGGCGAGCCCATCTTTTCCCTCGCTTAGAGAGTCTCTACGCAGAAGTAGACCGGGTAACGGCTCTATGGCGAGAGGAGGCTGTATACGACATGCGGGTAGAAATGCGTAAAGTGGCCTTATTCGCTTTTGAAAGGGTGTACTTTAGTCATGATATCGCACCAGAGCTGCCAGGGCTGTGGGAGCCGATATTGAGCTTGATTCGGTATATCGGGCCGGGTATCTGGCTTTTTTGGGGGGCTGTTTCGCCTCCTCGATCCCTCTCGCGTGTAGATGCACATTTGTTTCAGCTTATCCATAAAAGAAAACGAGACAAAAATCCCCCCGATGATATGCTCACTCATTTGCTACAGGCATTTCCCGAAGACGAGGAGAGGATTCGAGATCAAATGCTTACCATGCTTATCGCGGGTCATGACACCAGCACAGCTGCTTTGGCCTGGAGCTTGTATATCTTGGGAAGAGAACCTCGATGGCAAGAGAGGCTGCGAGAAGAGATTCGGGACCACCTTGGGGGACGGCCTCCCCTTCCGAGCGATGTGGCTGATCTGATTCACATGGATGCATTTGTGAAAGAGGTTTTGCGTCTGTATCCTCCCATTCATGCGGGTAATCGACGCGTGCGGCATGCGGTGGAACTGATGGGATTTCCTCTCTTTGAAGGCCAGCGGGTGCTCCTCAGTTACTATTTAGTTCACCGTCATCCTCGATACTGGGAGGGCCCATCGTCCTTCATGCCGGAGCGATGGCTTAGAGGGGAAAAGAGGGACTCTTTTGCATACCTCCCCTTTGGTGGGGGACCTCGTATGTGTATCGGAGCTCCTTTTGCCCAGCTCGAGCTACGCCTCATTTTGGTGCGTCTTCTCCAAACTTTTCGTTTTTCCCTTGTCAAATCCGGCGTAACACCCGATATGGGGGCGACTTTAGAGCCATATCCAGGAGCTGTCTCTT
>JANZYW010000130.1 GCA_026413325.1 Bacteroidia bacterium
GAGGAGGCCGCACCGTCGGGTCATCAGCTCGGAAACGGCGAGCGATGCGTCCCATCCGTTGTACCAGCGCATCCGCCGGCGCCAGCTCCGTAAAGAGATAATCCGCATCGATGTCTAAGGCCGCTTCCACGACCTGTGTCGCGACGACAATCTCTACCTTCTCCTCTGGCTCTGTGCTCAAAGGAGACCATCGTCGGCGGAGCTGGCTCTCCTTCTCCTGCCGATCATGATAGGTGAAAAGAGAATGCAGAAGCCTGATGTCGACCGCACAAGAGGTAACCGTTGAACGGCTCTTTGTAGACAGAGGAGGAAACAGCTTCCGCAATCGCCCATATAGCTCTCGAGCTCGCGAGACCGTATTGGTGACAACGAGGATGCGGGCTTTCCGAGAAGAGGAGGGCCTATAAGGAAAAGATGACTTGTCGACAATTTCTTTTACCTTTTCCAGGGCCTGGGGCAGCTTACCTGAGGGATACGGTGAGAGCTCTACCCGATGACGACAGACATCGAGAGAGAGACGGTCATAATAGTTTATGATATTTTCCTTCGCTAAGATACCTCTCTGGAGCTCTTCTCTGATGAAGGGGGGCAGCGTGGCAGTCAGAAGGAGAAACTTTCCCCCGAAACTCACGATATCCTCTAAGAGCTTCACCACGAGAGCGGCAGCTCGCGGGTCATAAGCCTGCACTTCATCTACGATGAGCTTCCCCGTCAGGAGAGCAAAGTATACCCGCTCATACCCTGGAGGACGCATGGCATAAGGGAAAACTTGATCCCCCGTGGCAATAATCCCTGCATGAGATAAATGGCGAGCCAGCTCGTGACTTTCTGGGGCTGAAACCTCGTCGACCCGCCGGCTCTGAAACAGATACAGCGCCGCATCCCCATGTAAGAGGGCGATCGGCGAATTTGCCTGGCTATGTAGCCTGTCTCTTATACACATCT
>JANZYW010000131.1 GCA_026413325.1 Bacteroidia bacterium
GTATTTGCACGATATCCTTAGTCAGATAGAAGCAGCCTGCGCTGCGGTGCTGACGGAGAAATAGCATTATATTTGAAATCATGTCCAAGCGGTGGGTATTTTTCAGCTTTCACTATAAGCGAGATGCCTGGCGAGCCGCTCAGGTACGGAATATGGGCGTCGTGAAAGGGAATGAACCTCTCTCACCCAATGATTGGGAGGAAGTTCGCCGAGAAGGAGATGCAGCCATAGAGCGGTGGATAGATAAGCAAATGGAGGGTCGCACCTGCTGTATCGTACTTATCGGATCAGAGACCGCCACACGCAAATGGGTACGCAGAGAAATAGAAAAGGCCTGGAAAAAGGGCTTAGGGCTCTTAGGTATTTACATCCATAAGCTTAAGGACATAACGAGAACCGCACCCTCCGCTTCATAGCCCCAGGGGGAGCTCGCCTGCAAATAACTTTCTCCACCTTTAGTACCGAGAATGGCCCCGACTACCTGGAAATCTATGATGGCTCGGGCAGTTCAGCCCCCCTCGTGGGACGATATGTAGGGAATGTAGTACCTCCTGCCCTTACCACACTGAGTGATACCCTTACCATGCGCTTTATTTCAGATGGGAATGTTTCTGCGGCAGGGTGGTCAGCTACAATTCAGTGCCTTAGTAACCCGTTACCCCCACGG
>JANZYW010000132.1 GCA_026413325.1 Bacteroidia bacterium
TTTCAAAATCAATCACCTCGCGCAAAGCGTTCATCAACATAATCACTTCGGGACGCATATCCACCTCAGTTTGTCTTGCTCTCTTCCATTGCCGGAACATAGTAATCGCGCGTATAATCTTCCACCATGCGGCAGGTGGAGAAGCGCGCCCCCGCCGTGCGGATGGATTCTTTCATCATCGCCACCCAACCACGGGGGATATTATCACGGTCACGTTGATAGAACAACGGCGCAACCTCCTCTTCGATTAGTTGATAGAGCACGGCAGCATCCGCAGCATCCTGTTCCTCAGGTGTGGGATAATCTCCCGCGTCAATGCTCCAGCCGTTGCGCCCATTGTAACCCTCGGCCCACCAGCCATCGGGGATGCTCAGATTGAGTACGCCGTTAATCGCGGCTTTCATACCACTTGTACCGCTCGCTTCCATCGGCTTGCGCGGCGTATTTAACCACACATCCACACCTTGCACCAAGTACCGCGCCACGTGCATATCATAATCCTCGATAAAAGCGACACGTCCACCCACCTCTGGACTAAGCGCCCAGTGGTAAATCTCCTGCAGCAGGCGTTTACCGGGGTCATCCGCCGGGTGGGCTTTCCCCGCAAAAACCAGTTGCACCGGACGATCACGGTCGTGCAACAGACGTAACAGGCGC
>JANZYW010000133.1 GCA_026413325.1 Bacteroidia bacterium
TCTCCCTCGCTCAAAATCGCTATTCTCAGTGGAATAGAGGTTTTCTGTAAGAAGTAGACGCCCTCAATAGGGGGCAGTTGAAAGGCCCCCGAGGAGCTTTTCGTTGCGTTCCTCGGGGGGAAGTTGGAAACTTCTTACTGCGCTACCCAGCGCAGATGATGGCGCTGCCCGCCTTCCAGTTCTACTTCAATCGTATAAATGCCCGCAGGAAGCGGAGGGATAGTGAGCTGAAGTCCCTGGGCTTGCAACTCTTGGATTTGGCGTCCTGTGATATCTAATACTACGGCGCGCCGAATGAGCTGTTCGCCTCGGATGGTAGCGCCCCAAGGTGAGGGATTAGGATAGATTACCAGCGACCGCGCTTCCCCAGCTGTCAGAGAAGTGGGCCCTGTTCCTGTACCTAAGCAGCGCAGCCATGCCGCCCAGCCTGTACTACCACTAGAGTTTCTGTCTTCCAGTCTGAAGGTAAGGGCGTTACCTGAGCTCGTGATCCGAGGCGGCAGCTGGTTTTCGGTGTATTCTCCGAGGAGAGGCGCACTGGTATTTGGGCCATCGTATATCCTTAGGG
>JANZYW010000134.1 GCA_026413325.1 Bacteroidia bacterium
GGGAATCATGATTGGAAGGCAGGCTTCTCTGGCATACAACGTCAAGCCCAATCCATCAAGCACTACCCCGATGTAGGACAAATCGGTCCTGATACTGCACGGCGAGGACTCTGGCTTTTTATTTTTTTGGATTCAGAACAGTGCATTCGAAATCCCGAAAAGCAACTGCACCTATGGCGCAGAATAGATACCCTCCTCGGAGATATACAGGATTCCTCTTTCATAGTTTTCTGTCTTCACCACCCTCCCCGAAGTGCTGGATCCCATGGAGGTCACTTCCATTGGAGCGCTCACATCTTTCCTTTACGAATCATCAGCCCCTTTCTCTATCTACCTCTCCCGGGTCTTGGTAGTCTATATGTGTGGCTCCGAAAAAAAGTCCACCACCCCACGGACGTTGGTCATCCTGGGTACCGAAGCATGGCTGACAGCATTCTCACCCGGGCACACTCTATCCCCAAACCAGTTTTCATTCTTTCTGGACACGAACACAACCTCCAAGCCCACCGTTTAGAGCCTGGGAAATGGGC
>JANZYW010000135.1 GCA_026413325.1 Bacteroidia bacterium
GAGATGTAGCTCTTGAATCCATAGGAGACGGCTATAAACCGTTGTCAGTTGTATCTATATATGAAGAAAGAAAGATTGTAGATTATAATAAAGAATTTAGTACATATACGACTACAAATAGATATAAAAAATACAATTAAAAAAAATACCCGCGGCAGGATTCGAACCTGCAACCGCGGGATTAGAAATCCCGTGCTCTGTCCATTTGAGCTACGCGGGCATAATTCTAAAAAATATAATACACAAAACTGCTAGCTTTGTATTTTCTGTTTTTTCTAGTTACACGCAAATATTGTTGCCCATATGGAGCTAAAACAACATACTCAATTCCGTTTCTGTTTATAATCTTTATGAAATCAACAGCCAACAAATCATAAAATATATGCTTGTTTTCTATATTTTGATGTTTTATAACTGGTATCCTGAGTTTATACATAAAATCTAAATAATTTTTTTGAGAAAAACCTCTAATATTACTATTATAATCTTTGGCTATTACTGAGTTATATATATTGTCTAGAGC
>JANZYW010000013.1 GCA_026413325.1 Bacteroidia bacterium
CATCTATAGTGTCCACCCGAAAAGGACCAGACGGTGGATCAAAAACTACAGGTATGGGAGTACTGGAGCCTAAAAGAGTAGGAATACCTCCTCCTGGAGTGTAGGCCCAGGTAGAACTACTGGGGGTCTGTGGTAAACTATAGTAGTAGTTTCCCCCCGCATATACTGTATCAGGACCTATAATAGGAAGTACAGGGGGAAGTGCTTGTATGCTAAGGGGAGGCGTTCTTAGAAGAAGCACTGAACAGCCACACTTCCGGTCGACTCCATATAAACTTACCGTATACGTCCCCGAAGGAGAAAATGTAAGCTGAAAGGTATAGTTGGGAGGATTAGGAATGACCAGATTCGGAAAAACCTGCAGCGGACCAGAAGGACTGACAGGCTCAACATGAACGACAAAACTGTCGGGAAGGGTCGAGTTTCCCTGCTGCGAGAGAGAAATGGTAAAAGTGAGAGGTCTCCCCTCACAATGAGGATTGGGAGGGTTCGGAGGAGAAATAGAAAGAGTGGTAGAAGCACCTACCGCTGGGCAAAGAGCAAGGGTATCCGAGTTCCGCCAGAGGATCCGCCCTTTTATGCTTTGAAGCTGCGAGTTAAGAACTGCCGCAGGTGTGGTATCCCACAAGAGCATGCTTTCCCTCTGCGGTCCGCACGCGAGGAGAGGAACCCGAAGCCCGATAAGGGTATCCAGTGTATCTATCGCATCTCCTTGATACTGAGCATAGTTGATACTACGCCGAACCGTAACGTTGACCCGGGCACCCTCTACCGTCCATATGATAGGGTCGTAGTACGGCGAAGAGTTGAACTTGTCTCTGTATATTTCTCTTACGACTCCCGGAGTAGTCTCGATACGAAGGAGAAGCGGATTGAAAAGAAAAGGAAAGTTAGAGGAAGCCAAGGTATCGGTCGTACCTACAGTTGCCGTACGCGCCAAGAAGAGATAGATGTCGATTGAATCGGGGGCATTGCTGGAGCCACGCACATAGGATTGGGAGAAAAAAGCTCGATAATCCTGTTGGGCCAAAAGCAGTTGACCCGATACCCAGAGCCACAAGCCAAGCCAAAAGACCTTATTGCCCATATACGAGCGGGAAAATCACTGTTGTATTTTCGTGAGTGAGAGAGAGCTGGTAAATCCCCGCCGCCAGGGTAGCCGGGAGACGCAAATGCTCTGCAGTATTCGCTTGCGCCACATAGGTTTTTTCATGCACCACCCGTCCCAAAATGTCTCTGAGAACTACTTGAACTGCTCCCTCCACTGGAGCTTGAATCCACACATCTCCCTGAGTAGGTTGAGGATATACCTTCCATCCACCGTAGAAAGAAAAAGTCTGAGAAGAAGCCCGCCACTCCACCGAGTCGGTGCTACCTTCAGAACCGCACACATGACGAATGACGGCCCAGTATCGACCAGGTAAAAGAGGCTCCACGGAAAAACCGTTCCCAATAACCACCCCATCTCTATACCAGGTGATGGAGAGATTCTCAAGACGAAAGAACTCCAATCCTTCTGCGATAAGAAAACCAGATTGATACCGCACTGGCACCCTCCCGATAGAAGGACATAGATAAATAGGAGGTATGGCAGAGAAAACGAATCGATGTTTGGCTGGCTGCAGGGGGGCTAAGACAATCTCCCCAGTCTCCATACCCCACCGAAGCCGAAGGGTGTCTCCGAAAGAACGGATAGGCACTCTCCATCTCCCAACGCTCTCTCTGCCAGAACCTTGGAAAGCTTCTCCTGCCGGAGGAAGCTGCGAGAGAAGATTGAGGCTCACCCGGTGATTCCCCCCCTCTTCTCCCCGCTGAGTTAGGTACAAAGGCAAATATGTCGAAGAAAACGCTCCATCCCACCTTCCTCGCTCTGCTATAGATATCGAATCCCATTGCAGAAGTGCCGCTTCCCCTACCAATACGAAGTTTGCTCCGAGTGGAATCTCCGAAGCGGCACCTCTCCAGAAAAAGGCTACCTCTACGTAATCACCCCGTAGCTGTACTT
Source organism: Bacteroidia bacterium (assembly GCA_026413325.1). Taxonomy (GTDB): domain Bacteria; phylum Bacteroidota; class Bacteroidia; order SpSt-205; family SpSt-205; genus SpSt-205. The sequence continues at coordinate 2,006 of JANZYW010000013.1, forward strand.
CTGCCCACACCGTGTCCTGACTCCATAATAAGCAAGCACTAAGAAACACCCATAAGACTTTCATAGATTTGTATGCAAAAGTAAGGACTGGTTCTTGAGAATAATTTTTTGATCCTCAACATCTACCCGAGCATCTCCATTAAAGTCGGCGAGGGAATCTTGAGTAGCCAGCGCACGGAGAAATAGCTCATAATCATACGCATTGATGACGGGGTAAGGCTCTCCAGGTAAGCTCCCAAGCTCCCCTGCGGCCATATAGGCTCTCCCCTCTTTTTCTACGTACCCACATTCTCGATGGAGCAGCTGAGGTTGAGCGAAGTCTAAAATCACTCCTTCCTCAACCTGAACGGGTTCAGCTAATCGAAGGGGTAAATACCCTGGAACAAATAGCAAAGCTTCTGCAGGAGAAGTCAAGGATGAAGGCACAGAAAGCTCTGCCGTAGCCTTACCTGATAGAAGGTGCCCTTTCAAATCCAGCATCCGCTCTCCTGTACGCAACACAAGCTGAAACGGAGCTTCCTGTCGAGCTTCCAAAAGAAATCTCACCTGGAAAGATTGTGCACATGCCCACGCAAGCCCTGCCCATATCCATCGCATAGCTTAGGCAAATATACATCAGAAATCAGGAATCTCTTGGATTAGATACGAAAGGTTGGGACGACCCCTCAGGATAAAGAAGCTTTACTTATATTTGGTGCATGCGAATTCAACTCCTTTATCTCAGTGCCCTCCTCATGGGATGGGCTTTTGCGCAACCGACCGCCCGCCGCTTCATCGACCCCGTATTCTCACAAGTACAAGTCACGGAGAATATCCGCTATGGTGGTAATGTAGACTTTACGCAGGCCCCCACCGATCTCTATATGGATGTATACGAGCCAGCGGGAGATACCATGGCTCGTAGACCCGTGATTATTCTCATTCATGCAGGCAGTTTCCTACCCCCTTCGATTGCGGGAGCGGCTTTTGGACGCATCCCGATCGGGACCCGAAAAGATTCCGGCATCGTAGCTTTATGTTATGAGTTTGCCAAAAGGGGCTATGTAGCTATTTCGGCCACGCACCGATTAGGATGGAATGCGCAGGCTACTACTCAAGAAGCACGCGCTCAAAGCATCATCCAAGCAGTGTGGCGAGCCACGCAAGATGGGAGAGCGCTCGTCCGCTTCTTACGGAAAGATGCCGCTACTACCAATCAGTTTCGCATCGATCCCAATCGTATCGTGATGGGAGGATCTTCTTCTGGAGCTTATGTCGGCCTACACGTGGCTTACCTCAACTTACCTTCCGAGTTAGATCTTCCCAAGTTCAAACTACAGAATGGAACCCCCTTTGTGGATACTACCGCGCCTGGCATGGACAGAGGCACAGGGCCTGAGGCGGGTCCTAATGCATTCGAAGGAGGGAGTGGGAATCCCGGCTATCCCTCTACCATCCAAGCCGTTCTCAACCTGGGAGGGGCTCTGGGCGATACCTCCTTCATTCAAAATGAAAACGTGACTGTCATTTCTCTCCACGGCGTACAGGACCCTACTACGCCTTACTACAGCGGTGTAGTGGTCACTGCTGTGGGGAACTATCCCATCATCGAAGTCTTCGGAAGCCATGACCTTACCCAAAAACTTATTCAAAAGGGTAATCAAACCGCCTTGCTCCCTGACTTTGCGACAGATAATCCTTTCCCAGGCCTATATCCCTTCCAAGGAGCAGGATTTGAACCTTTCGGCTGGTACAGCAATAGTTCTAATACCGAAAAAGCCCGAGCCCGTAGATACATAGACACGATACTGACCTTCGCCTGTCCAAGGCTTTTCAAGACTCTCAATCTGCCTACCATCCTCATGCAGCCCACCTCCCTGTCCCAGTCTTTCTCAGCAGGCACGCTCTCTGTATTTCCTTCCCCCGCGGCTCAGCCCATCGTGACTATAAAACATCCTTCTCTCTCGATCCAACGCCTGGAGCTCTACAGCCCCATCGGTCAAAAGGTGGCCGAAGTCCTGCTTCCCTTCCCTACCTCCTCTTTTACATGGGAGCTTCCTCGCAGCTTACCCCGAGGTATCTACCTCATCCGAGTCTTCACGGAAATCGGAGCTCTCTCAAGCCGGTGGAGTTATGAAGGGCTGTGAGTGAGTGTTTTTTGAGGTCTACCTACCTTCTCATCTCGCTCTAAAGAAAAGAGCGCGCGGCTCCGCTCTGATATAATAAGCGTCATATACTCCTGAATAAAAGTGAGGCAATTTTTCCCTCAGCTGTGGTTCCTTTCTGTGTGCATAGCTCTGAGAGGGATCATGCATTTTCTTGAGGGGGATGCGACTCTCACATCAAACCGACATCAAGTACCCGACTTCTTTCCAAACGGAGGGTGGTACTTTTCCCCTAAATTCGTCCCTGGAGTAGAGGATGGAAGTAGGTAACTATCAGATCATAAGGCCTCTGGCTGAGGGAGGCATGGGTACGGTATGGTTGGCTCAACACACTCTTCTCGGGTACCCTGTCGTCATAAAGTCCCTCCATCCTCAATATGTCCAGCGGGAGGATCTCCGGCAGCGCTTTTTTACTGAAGCTCGCCTGCTCGCTCAGCTCCAGCACCCTTCTATCGTACGACTCTATGATTTTACTATCCAGGACGGAGTTCCTTATATCATAATGGAGTATGTGGAGGGAAAGAGTTTAGATACACTTTTAGCTCGCAAAAGGGGGCTCCCCCTGAAGGCTACTCAACGTCTCCTTCTCCCTGTTTTAGCAGCGCTATCTTACCTACACGAGCGAAATATAGTACATCGAGACATCAAGCCCTCCAATATCATGGTCCTCCCCTCTGGAGAAGGGAAGCTAATAGATTTTGGTATCGCTAAATCGTTGCAGGAGGATTTACGCCTTACTCAAACGGGATTCCAGATAGGGACCGCTCTCTACATGGCTCCTGAGCAAATCCAGGGCCTCTCTGTTTCTCCTCGCACAGATCTCTATGCGATAGGCCTTATCGCCTATGAGTGCCTTTTCGGAAAATATCCCTGGGAATGGGAAGGATTGACCGCATTCCAGCTCTATCAGCGGCTACTTTCAGACCCTCCTTCTTTTCCTGAGTGGGCACCTCCTTCGTGGAAATCCTTTTTCCAACAAGCACTGGCAAAAAAGCCAGAAGAACGTTTCCCCTCTTCGGAAGAAATGCAAAAAGCCCTCTCAACCTTAGAAGAGTCGACCGAACAAGTCGCCTTTATCCATCCTACGCTCACTCCTCCCACGCTCACAGCCCTTCCCCTTCCTTCTCCTCCCCCTTCCCCTCCTCGAAAGAAGAAAAAATGGCTTTTTTTCCTCGTGGCAGCTCTATTACTCCTTCCCATCATAGGGATTACATTTCGATATGGATTTTTCTCTACGAAAGAGGAACCTGCTGTCTCCCCTCCCCCCGGAGCCTCTACCCCTCCCATGCAAAAAAACCACCACTCGAGAAGACTAAGAAAGGACTACAGCCCACAGATCCAAAAAGCCCTATATGCCAAGCTCCTTGCCTATGCAGAGGAGCAAAACGCTATAGACTCCAATACTTCCCTTGTATGGGACACCTTGCCACAGAAAAACTACCCCATACGAGGAGAACTCGAGGTAGCCTTTCGCCGAAACTTCAGAAAGGAGGTCCAAGAAATGGAAGAGGCTATCTATCCTTGTTATGTCTCCAATATCCCCCTGGGACCTCCTCGAGGAGTCCAGACTGTAAAAAACTACTATGCCGTAATCTATCTGTGCGAACAAAGAGGAAAAGTCTCCATCCAATACACCTATGACCCCCTGAAAGGCGATATCGAGCTGTTCTTGTCCTCTTTCCCTCCCCCTGACGAAGATACTGTTTGTACCCAGACCTCTCGGGAACTGCTGCGTCAAGAAGAAGGCACATGTGAATAGGGCTCCTATGTCGAACAGAATCGGTTCTTATGAGCTTATTCGGCTGATTGGAGAGGGGGGGATGGGAAAAGTGTACCTGGCACATCACCTTCATACAGGTGGATTTGCCGTGGTTAAGGCTCTTCTCCCTCAATATGCACAAAATGAGCAGATCGTCCAGCGATTCCACGCTGAAGCCCGCCTCCTCGCGCAACTAAGGCACCCAGCGATTGTAACTTTATATGACTTCTACATACAGGATGGAGTACCCTATCTGATTATGGAATACGTGGAAGGCGAATCGTTGGATAGCCTTCTGCAACGCACCCCAGAAGCCTTAGGATGGGAATGGGCAGTGAACCACCTAAAGCCTATTCTGGAAGCTTTAGAATACGTCCACAGCCGAGGCATTATTCACCGAGACATCAAGCCCTCCAATATTATCCTCTCTACGGAAGGGAAAGCCAAACTCTTAGATTTTGGAATAGCCAAAGTACTCGATCAGGACCTTCACCTTACGCAAACGGGGCACCAAGTAGGCACCGCCTTGTACATGGCCCCAGAACAAATCCGAGGACTTCCTGTTTCCCCCCAGACCGATCTCTACGCAATGGGGATCATCCTCTATCAGTGCCTTTTGGGAAAGTATCCCTGGGAGTGGCGAGACAAAAACCAGTTTCAAATCTACGAAATGCTGCTGAAAGAACCAGCTCCCCTTCCTCGCTTTCTACCTCCTTCCTGGAGGCTATTTTTCGAACGGGCGCTGGCAAAGGACCCCTCAGAACGATTTAACTCAGCTAAAGAGATGCAAGAAAGCCTCGTCCAGCTCCAGAGAGCTGACTCCTCTTTTGACAAGTCTCCCTCCCTTTCTGATACAAAGGCTACTTCTTCTCTTGAACAGACCTCCTCTCCCCCGCCAGCTGTCCGAAAAATCTCACCGTTCTGGAGAGAAACCCTGCTAATGGCAGGCGCATTCCTCACTGCCGCACTGCTCTACCCGCCCTTGGGCATATTAGGTTTCGTCACTTGGGGCGGAGCTACCTATACCGCTCTAAAAGCTTTTTTCCTCTCAGGAAAGAAGAAACGAATAGCCCTCCTTTCCTCTGGCTTTATTTTATGCCTTCTCGGCTACTTCTACTTGTACGCTTGGCCTACGGCAAAAAAAGCCTACGAAAAAGAACAAATGATCTTCAGTGCTCTGGAAGCAGAGCTCTACCGGTATCAGACCACCTACAAGGAGTCTTCTACACAGCAAAATGCCACTCTAACCATAGAATCCCTACCTGTGCCCGAAGGCATCATGAGCCGAAACCTTTCCCCTCAGGAAGTTCTAATGGTACTTTTCCTTCGTGCCCCTGTGCTTTATCAGGAAGAAGGAAGCCTTACTCAACGGGCAGAAGTTCATCGAGTTAGGCTACGTCGAGGAGCGCCATTCCGAAAAGAGGTAGAATGTACGGTTCGATGTGGATTTTTAGGGCTGAGAACCTGCTATGGATATCAAGAGGTCTGGTATGTCCCAACCTGGGAAGAAGACTGCCTATCTAAAGGAGTAGTTCATATCCAATACGAGTACAATCCCGAAGAGGAGAAGTTCACCTTCTTCCACGTGGAGCTGCCAGAAAGCTGGGAAACCCACTGTACCAAAAAAGAGGGTACCGAACGCCACCTTATCGAATATGTTTCCCCCTGTTCCTATTGAGGGGTCACGGGAGTGATAGGCTGTAACGTACGGAGTCTATATGCCAAGAGAAATCCCAAAACGACTGCAGAAGGAACCCAATATACCCACTCCGCAGACCACAACCAGGTAAGGCTGCATCCCATCCTGTCAAGGGTAAAAGCGTATCCTACATACAAAAGAATGATAGCTACCTCAACGAAAAAAGCGATTAGCACCTGCCCTACTCCTACAACCGCTGAAATCAAAAGAGCTGAAGCCGGCATGAGCACCAGAGAAACCGCTATCATGGACAAATCACGCTGCGCTTGAAGTAAAATAAGGGGATCTTGACTGAAGAGATGTACCCAAATCGGAGCGAACAACACCAGCAAAAAGGCTAACACACCGTTAATCGACTGACTCAGATACCACGACTTCCATAAAGACTGCAGCAATGCCGAACGTTGACGAGCCCCCCAAAAATACCCTGTTAGGGTACCCACAGCCGTAGATAAAGCCCACGTTGGCAGCATGCAAAAACTATAGAGGCTGCGAACTACATTTGCAGAGGCCAGAGCCAGAGAGCCTCTCCTTTCTATGAGGAGAAAGAAAACAAACCATCCCACCATCCCCACCAGATTCTGCAAGATGGAGGGGCCTGCATATCGAAAGAGAGGATACAACCATTTTCGTTCAAACCTGCCTCCTCTCAGAGGATAAGTCTGAACTCTTAGGGTAAGGAAAAGATACGTCGTAGCAAGATATTGAGCCGCTACGGAACCCACTATGACTCCTCGCAGTCCCCACCCCAACCCCAGAACAAAAAAAGCATTCAATAAAACATTTGAAAAGGCTAAAAGCAGATTCGCCCTGAGGATATACACAGTTTGAGCTGTACCGCTGTAATAACCTCTGAGTACACCGAATAAAATAAGAGGGAAGAGCTCGAAACTCCTTCCTTTGAGAAAAAAGATAGTAGTTTGTTGGGTTTCTGGCTCGTGTAAGAGGTGAAGGATGAGCGGCTCAGCTCCTTTCCATAGGGTTACTGTCAGCAAGAGGCCTATACCCGTACCGATCCAGATCGCCTCCATGAAGAGAGATGCCAGGGCTGAGATTTCTCCTCTCCCAAGCGCCTGGGCAGAAAGTACCTGCACACCTGTCCCGAGACCTAATCCAATGAAGCCGATAGTGAGAAACAAAACGACGCCGATCCCGCCCGCCGCAAGCTCCGTACGACCTAACAAACCCAAAAAAACGGTGTCAATAAGAGAGACGGCATTTTGAGCTAAACTGGCTACCATGACGGGCCAGGCAATACGCCATATCTGCCTATAGCTACTCTCCATTAGGAGGATACGACGGTGACTTGGCGTTTATCCTCTCCTATGAGCCCGTCTCGAAGCGTGATAATCCTTTCTGCATAGGCAGCGATGTCTGGCTCATGTGTCACGATCACCACTGTGTGTCCTTTCTGATGGAGAGAGAGGAAAAGCCTCATGATTTCTTCGCTTGTGGCAGAGTCTAAGTTTCCCGTAGGCTCATCTGCTAACAGGAGAGAAGGGCTATTCACGAGAGCTCGGGCGATGGCGACCCGTTGACGCTGTCCTCCAGAGAGCTCATTCGGACGGTGATGAAGCCTGTCGCCTAAGCCCACTGCTTCGAGCATGGCTTGGGAGCGACGCATTCGCTCGCGACGGGGTACTCCCGCATACACCAGCGGCAGGGCTACATTCTCCAGAGCGGTATAACGGGGTAAGAGATGAAAGGTTTGAAAAACGAAGCCGATTTCTCGGTTCCGCAAGCGGGCTAACTCTCCGTCCGATAGCCTAGTAGTCTCCTGGCCAGCAAGACGATAGCTCCCCTCTGTAGGCATATCCAAGCAGCCCAAAATATGCATGAGCGTGCTCTTGCCTGAACCAGAAGGGCCGATGATCGCAACGAGCTCTCCTTTTTGTATCTCAAAAGAAACACCCCGCAGGGCCCAGACCCCTTCCTTTCCTAGTGGATAGAACTTCTTTATCCCCTCTAAGAGGATAACGGAATTCATATTCACGCTCTTTCCAGATCTTCCAGATAGACCTGGATATCTGGAGGAGCGGCTTGTCCATCGTGCAGAAAGGACTTTTTAGCCAGGAGCTGCTCAGGACTCTCTACATGATCTGGATCGGGAAGGCAGCAGTCAACCGGACAGACAGCAGCACACTGCGGTTCTTCGTGGAATCCCATACATTCCGTGCATTTGCTGGGGACAATGTAGTAATACTCAGTCGATATAGGAGCGTGGGGAGCCTCTGCGTCCAAAATAAGACCATTTCCCAAATCTACTTGCCCTACTAAGGCAGTTCCTTCCTTGTATCTCCATTGGACCCCCCCCTCGTATATGGCATTGTTCGGGCACTCTGGCTCGCAAGCTCCGCAGTTTATGCAGTCATCGGTGATACGGATAGCCATAGCACAGCGAAAGTAACGAAATAGTATAACATAAATTTCGAAGTTATTCGGGTGGGTCTTCTCGACGAACAAGCTCTGCGTCAGGCCAAATGCGACGGGCGATGGCTTGGGCTGTGGGGGTAGCTGCTGTACCCCCCAAAGCAGTTTCCTTGAAACGTGTATCCATAGCAGCCCCTACTTCTCCCATCGCTACTACCATTTCATCGACCGGTATAACAGCCGTGTCTCCTGAAAGAGCCATTTGAGCAGCGGCAGCAGCGATTACCACAGCTGAACCATTTCTTTTCACGCAAGGAAGCTCTACCAGTCCTGCGACGGGGTCGCAAATCAGACCCAGCATATTCATAATCGTTAGCGCCACTGATTCAAATATCTGAGAGATATCTCCTCCCAGGGCATACACGATACCAGCAGCCCCCATCGCTGCTGCCGTTCCTGTCTCTGCCTGACACCCCCCGACAGCCCCAGCGATAGAAGCTTTCTGCTCAATGATAAGAGCAACCCCCGCTCCGATCAACATAGCCTCATACAGAGTTTGATCAGATACCTGATGGTGTTTGGACAGAAAAGTATAGATACCCGGTAAAATACCCGAAGCACCAGCTGTGGGAGCAGCTACTACACGTCCCATGCAAGCATTAGTCTCTTTGGCCGCCGTAGCGTAGGCCAACAGAAGGGTAAACTCTGGACTTAGAACATGAAGCGTCGCTCCCAAAAGTTTTTTTCCCGTATCTCGGACCAGACCACTCTGGGTCTGACGGGGCTCCCGAAGCCCCGTCTCGACTGCATCCCGCATGACGGCATACACTTGGGCTAATCGAGCCCATATTTCCCCCTCGGTCCGCCCTTTCTGGTGCATCTCATACTCTAAAACCACCCGCCAGAGGGGCATCCCTCGCTCCTCTGCCATTCTCCGCCACCCTGCAAAGCTTTCTAACCTCATGATTCTCGAAGATAGAGATAAAAAACTTCATAACAACCCCTGCGACCTCATGCAGCTCTGTCCATGAAAATCTTCATATATCTCCCAGCATGGGTCGTAGCAGGAGCTCTTCTACCACAGCCTGGGGAGGAAGATGAGCGAGAGTCCATACCAGCTCTGCTACGGTTTCAGGTGAGATGAAACGATCGGGAGGATACGGCGCCCCCTCCCATGAATCCGTGAGCGTCGCCCCAAGGAGGAATGTTGTGACCCGAACTTGATGCACTTTGAGCTGCTCCCGCAGATTGCGGGAAAAAGAAAGCAAAGCAGCCTTCGCGATGGAATAAGAGCTACCGTTGGGATAAGCCCCCAGGCTCGCCACGGAAGCCATATTCACGATCAGCCCCGATCGCTGAGCTATGAAACGGGGCAGGAATGCCTTCGTCACGTAATAGGCGCTATGGAGATTAGAGGCTAACATCTCCTCATACACTTCGTCAGACTCTTCCAATAGGCTACCGGGTTGAAAGCGGCCAGCGTTATTAACCAGTACGTCGACCTCAGCATATCGCTCTAAGACATGTGCAGCAAATGCGACAGCTTGTGCTTTCTGACCCAAGTCATACTGTCCTACATCCCAGTCGGGATGCCGTCTCCGGATACGATCGATATTCGCTGAAGTTCGACTGCACCCCACGATGGTGTACACGCCAGCAAAACGCCTGGCGATTGCATATCCTATCCCTCGAGACACACCAGTAACCACGAGGACGGGCATCTAACGAAGATAAAAACGAATCAGGAGCTTCTTCAGCTCCACGAAGGGTATCCGCCGAATCTCTCCCCGCTGCGCAATCGAAATGATGCCCGTCTCCTCCGATACGATAAGAGTGAGTGCATCGGTCTGTTCCGTAATACCCATGGCTGCCCGATGGCGTTGACCATAATTCTGGGGTAGATCGAGCCGTTCACTCAAAGGCAAGGTGCAACGAGCAGCGATGATTTTATCCCCTCTTACAATGACCGCTCCATCATGCAAAGGGCTTTTTTTCTCGAAAAGCATCATAAACATCCGAGCAGCTACAGGCATCTGGAGACTGTCACCTGTCTGTGCAAATACCGACAGATCATCCGTTCCCTCCAGTACAATAAGGGCTCCTAAACCATTCTTGGAGAGAAGTTGAAGAGCTTCGATAATCTCCTCTGCGAGATGCTCCGCTTGCTGCTCCGTGAGAACATCCCTCCGAAGGAATCGAAGACCCGAAAAAAATCGGACTCCGTATAAGAGTCTCCTCAGATCCGGAGCCAACGCCACTGCCAAGATTACCCCTATCCATATCAAAAGCTGGCGAACCAAAAATGAAACGGCTACCAGCCCCATCAGACTCAGTCCCTTCAAGAGAACCAACAACCCCAAGAGCGCTAAACTGACTCCCAAAAGATTGACTCGATAGAACCAGCGAAGCACCACATACAACAGCAGCGTTAGGAAAAGAACATCCAACCCATCTCGCCAGGTCAGAGGAATAAGTCCTATGCGGAAGGTTTCCATTGCGAGAGCAGTTGAACCAGTTGGCGGACGGGTTCTACATCATGCACCCGCAAGATCTGCACCCCTCGTCTCAAGGCCTCCCAGTGTAGAGCCGTAGCGGCCCATATTACCTCTCGAGGCGTTTTTTCCAATACACGCCACAGCATGGATTTACGGGATATCCCGATAAGAAGCGGATAGCCCAAACGAGTAAAACGGTGCAAAGCTCGAAATAGATCGTAGTTATGTCCCACTTTCTTCCCAAATCCAAAGCCTGGATCGATAATGATCTGATAAACTCCGATGTGATGCAGACGCTGTATTTTTTCTACAAAATAGGCCCAAACTTCTCTCCCCACATTGGAGTACTCTGGATTGTGCTGCATCGTCTGTGGAGTGCCTCGGATATGCATCAGCACATAGGGGACTCCATAGTGGGCTACGACTGGCCACAAACTCGGGTCAAAAGCTCCTCCAGAGATATCGTTTATCATCTCTGCGCCTTCTTCTATGGAGATGCGAGCGACTTCACCTCGATACGTGTCTACACTAATGGGCACCTCTGGGAAGGTCTTTCGGATCAGCCGAAGGGCGGGTACGAGGCGATGGAGTTCCTCTGCCAGAGATACCTCAGGCGCTCCGGGCCGGGTGGAAACCGCCCCTATATCCAATATATCTGCACCCGCTCGTAGAAGAGCCTCTGCTTTTCGCAAAGCAAGCTCTGGCGTCAAAGCCTCACCTCCATCCGAGAAAGAATCAGGGGTAACATTGATAATGCCCATAATACGAGGGGGCTCTAACGAATAAAGCCTATCCCGAAGCCGAAGGGAGTACATCTTTCAAGACATATTCTATCACATCCCGCACCGTCCCGTAAGATTGCGGATACAGAAAGGGAATTTCAGAAGGGCTCACCCACTTATAACTTTGGATCCCCTCTTCTTTTTGAACCTCCACCACAGGACGAACTGTAGAGCACCGAAAGAGGTACCAACGCACTTCCTTCAAAAAAGCCCGTTCATTCTCCATATAAATATGATAAGTACAAGTGAGAAAGCGCTCAGCGGAGCCGCAAATGAGACCTGTTTCCTCCTCCAGCTCCCTACGAGCCGCCTCCTCTGGAGCCTCCTGGAGCTCTACCTTGCCCTTGGGCAGGTCCCAATGTCCCCTACGCCAAATAAAAAGAATATCTCCCCGGCCCTCTACTACGACCGCCCCTGCCGCTAAAACATTTTCGAAGGTTTGCTTGTATTGCTGCCAAAAAGCAGCAATAGCCTCGGAGGAAGGGAAGTATAGCGTACAGGTAGTAGGCTTAGGAAGCTCTCCCTGAGCGATATGCAAAGCTCGAACCTGAGCGAGAGTATTGGGAAGGTATAACATCCGAGTGGGACGTTCATGGGGCAACACTCGGGTCGTAGGCAATCCTCGAAGACCGGCAGGTAAAACAGCCAGTTCCACACAAAACTCATAGTGATATATCCGCAACATTATCCTAAGATACGGGCTTTCTTGCCAGCATGATAAGGCGAGGGCTCCGTTCGACAACGAAAGGGTTAGCCTCATAATCTCCCCAGAAATGCTCCACTGCGAAACCACAACGTTCAGCTATATAGGCCAAGTCCCCCTGAGTAAGCTTAAGCACACTTTCCTGATAGCTCTTTTCTTCTCCATCGGGCGAAATAACAGTTATACGCTTATGGAGAGAAAAATTATCTTGCCATCTCTCTATGAGAAATCGCACTCCATTTATTTCTCTTTCCTCTTTTGCGATAGGATTCCTTTTATAGATATTCAAATAATCTACAACTAACCATCCTTCTGGTACTAACCAGCGAAAAAATCGCCTCATTTGCCGAACCACTTCATCCCAACGCCTGTGCACCCAAGCCAAAGCTAGTAAAAAAACTTCCGATGAGATGGTACTCTCTGTCAGGCTCCCATACCTGTAAGTCCTGCATATAAAAGCGAACCCCTGGGGGGAGGTGAGGAGCAGAAACTGCCACATCTACCGCATCCACGATGAGCCCTGCCTCAGCTAAGGCGCGAGCATAACGTCCTTCCCCACAGCCGGCGTCTAAAGCATACGCAGGAGAGGGAAGCCGAAGAAATCGCAAGAGCACTTGGATAAACCGACGAGCCTCTTCATCGTTGCGATGGGCATATAACAGGGAGTAATAAGGACTTGCAAACCATTCTTGCACCCCACAAAAGTACTTTGCCTTCCTCCCTCAGTAAAAAAAGCGGAGAGTGGCCCATCTATCACTCCCACCGATCCAAACGAGATGTACATCACTTCCCCCTGTCGAATAGTACATTTACGCACCCTTTATGCCTCGAAGCTGGATAGTTGTGTTTCCTCTGATCGCTTTCTCCCAAATCCAAGTTGTAGGTACGGTAAAGGATACGGATGGGGAACCTATCCCTTTTGCTGTAATACAAAACCTTGCAACTGCTCAGGGTACCCTTTCCGACCTCCAAGGACGATTTCTCCTCCGAGCGGAGCCAGAAGATACCCTTGAAGTTCGATGTGTGGGGTACGAAAGTGTGCGCATTCCTGTCCGGAACCTTCCTCCCGTACTTATCCTGAAATCGAAACCTGTAGAGCTTTCTCCCATAGTTATTCTCCCCGGCGCTCACCCAGCCCATACACTCATCCGACGCCTTCTCGAGGCTAAAAACAGATGGGACCCCCTCAAACATCCCCATCGCTACATCAGCTATAACAAACTCACTATAAGCTTACCAGATAGCCTACAGCAGAAAAACGACTCCATACCTCCTTATCTCTTTATATGGGAGACCGAAACGGAAAAAATATATCAGAAAAACGGAGTAGAGCAAGAAAAAGTACTATCTCAAAGGGTTATAGGCAATCTACCTGTGCAGAGTTTCCTATCTCCTACAGCCTTCCAACCCCTAAGTCTATACAAAGCCTGGCTCTCCCTCTTAGACAAAAGGATCGCCAGTCCAGTCGGTTCTGCCGCCCTCGATTATTACGAATACGAGGTCACAGATACTACCTATGCTGGTTCAGATACATTGTACAGACTAACTTTCTCCCCGAAAAAGGGTACAGAAAAGTGGGGAATGCGGGGCTACCTGATGATGGTGATGCCAGATGCAGCCTTACACAGTTTCCAAGGTATCCTCAACTGGGAGCCTCAAGGAGGGGGGATTTCCAGGGTAATTTCTTTCCAAATCCAACAGCAATACGAGAAAGTGGGGGACACGCTCTGGTTCCCGACTCAACTCCACTCCATAGTAGGATTACAGACTCGAGCCGGTGACACCTATCTCCCGTTTCTCGTACGCACTCGTTCCTTTCTGTGGGATATCCACATTCCTCCGCCCCTTCCGAAAGAAGCCAAACGGTCTGAGCTCCTTCTGTCGCAGAATCTCCCTTCTCTCCAGCCTGAGCGAAGAAAAGAACCATTGCATCCGGAAGAAGTTTTTTCTTATCAGTACTTAGATAGCTTACTGGATAAAGCCCCCGTACGTCGTCTTTCCTGGTTACTGGACCTACCTTCTCTTCTCAGCGGACGCCTTCCTATGGGTCGCTTTAACCTCCTTCTGAGACCTTTGCTCCTGTATCAGGAAGCAGAGGGGATTCGACCTCAGCTGGGCATCGAAACTAATGACAGAATAGCCCAAAATGTACGACTACGAGTCTGGGGAGGATACGGCACCTACCTATGGGCGGGCGCTCAAGGAACCCCCTGGAGATATGGAGCTGAAGTAGAGGTAGGGAAACTCACGCTACTCCGAGCTTTCTTATACGACGATGTACGAGAGAAAACCTTGCCGAGGCTTCTGGATGAGACTCCTGCTGTTCTCCTCGGAGAACAGTCCGTGTATGAAAGAGCCGCCCGAGCCTACTCCCTACGCTGGGAAGATCTCACCCGAGAAAAAGCTTGGGGGATAAGTTTCCGTGCCCCCTTTCTGAGCCAGTTCTACAGCTACGTGACCATGGCCCAAACGCAAAGGATAGCCCTCCCCACCCGCTGGGAGGGATTCTCTGTCTCTATGGGGATAGAATATCTCCGCCAGTCTTTCCTATTGAGACGAGGAAGCACCGTATGGAGAACCGATTATCAGGGCCCTCGCATACGTATACAGGGAGGAGCTCTCCTGGACAGAGGAACGCTCACCCACCCCCCTTTCTGGCTCCAAATAGACTTATGGCATCGATGGTACTGGGGACGCTGGGCTCGAATGGAGCTGCGATTCAGCGCTGGCGCCCAGTCAGACAGCACTCCTCTCCTCTGGCAATACCGTCTGAGAACCCTTCCCACGGGGTACCTCGGCCTTCCTTATGCTCTGGCTGCACATCCAGGCCGAAGTTCTCAAACCCAGTTTGCCTATCTTTTCTATGAGTGGAACATTCCCAACACCCGCTTTCCCACTTCTCGATGGAGCCCCACCCTTTCTTTTCATCTTCAAGGAGCTTGGACCTCTACGGCTATCTATCCAGAAGCAGGTATTTCCTTACAAAACTGGCTACCCCCCAATCTCACACGTTTCCTATCAGGCCTCAGCATGACGAGGATCGCCTTTTATATCCCTATCAGCGATTGTCTTCTCTCTACAAAAGTTGTATTTATCCGATTAGTAACCAGCGTTTTTTGATAGCCTCCTGGACACTGAGAGCATCCAGAGCATCTCAGATACTATGCGTTTTCTTCCTCTGCGGGATACACTTCTAAGGTGAGAGTGGAGACAACCTCTCGATGGAGGCGTATCTGCACTTCATATGTCCCAAGAGTTCGAATCGGGATAGGAAAGTGCACCTGGCGCCGCTCAATCGTGTAGCCTGCTTCTCCGAGGAGAGTAACAATCTGCTGGGGAGTGACCGCACCAAAAAGCTTCCCTTCCTTCCCAGCGAGCATAGGAAGTCTCAGTCGAAGCTGAGAGAGCTTCTCCGCGAGCTGTTGGGCAGCAGACTTTTCCTGGGCCAGCTTATGTGCTATCTGGCTGAGATGCGCTTGCAAGTGTCGCTTCGCCCCTTCAGTAGCGAGCTCGGCCAACCCTTTAGGAAAGAGATAGTTCCATGCATATCCAGGGCGCACTCGGACCACATCGTATTTATGTCCCAAACCTTCTATATCTGTCCGAAGGATGACTTCTACATTTCTACCAGCCATAGGTTCTCTATTTTAGATTATCGGCTACGAAAGGAAGGAGAGCCAGATGTCGAGCTCGTTTGATAGCACGAGCAAGTTGTTTCTGATACTTCCAGCTGGTTCCTGTGATACGACGGGGCAGGATTTTCCCTTGTTCATTGATAAAATTGAACAGAAAGTCGGGATCTTTGTAGTCGATGTAGCGTATCCCACTCTTCTTAAAAAAGCAGAATTTCTTACGTTGACGAACCCCAGATAGTACCGCAAGTGCAGGATTAGAGGGAGCGGGGCCTAAACCTTTTTCTATCATACGCTTGAGGGGGCTTGGGTGCGTTGTTTCTCTTGTCGCCTACGATTGAATTCGATTGCATGTTTATCCAACTTCACTATCAGATCTCGAAGTACATGGGGACGGAGCTGAAGGTACCGCCGAAGGCGACTGATAAAAGAAGCAGGTGCCCGAAACTCCGTATATAGGTAGTACCCCGATTCGCGTTTTCGAATAGGATAGGCCAATCTTCGCAGCCCCCATACCTCTTGGTTGACGATTTCTGCTCCATTCTCTGTGAGGAAGCGGTTAAACTCTTCCCGGTACTGGGAATACTCCCCGGCACCGAGATCGGGAGGCCATATCTGTGTGACCTCATACTGGCCTATAGGGTCTAACCTCGGCATAAGCGGCTGCAAAGGTACAAAAAATCAGATAGCGAAGGAGGTACCACACCCGCACGTGGTGCGAGCTTGCGGATTGGAAAAAACGAATCCCCGAGCCGCTAATCCAGTAGGATAATCAATCTCTACCCCATCTAAAAACATCTTATGGCTCTCCTGAAGAAAGAAAGGAATGCCTTCAACCTCTATCCGTTGCTCCCCTGGAGAAGGAGTTTCCACAAGCTCGAAACGATATGTAAGACCTGCACACCCTCCAGCCTCTACTGCAAGGCGTACACCGATACATTCAGGTTTCTGCGAAAGGAGCCTTCTCAGCTCCTGTGCAGCAGAAAAGGTCAGGCGTAGTTGCATAGCTTGTATAAACACTTAACACATCTAAGGACGAACCAGAATGAACGCTCCCCAGAAATAGGGGGCTCCCCGTGCACTGCGCATCGCACGTTGGGTATTCCAGAAGGCGTCTTCTATGGGTAGCTTTTTGCGAAGCCACTCCGAGTAGAAATGTATCATAAAATCTCGCGTGGCTTCATCATCTACTTTCCAAAGACTCAACAAAAGATTCCGTGCGCCTGCGAGCAAAAAGGCTCGCTGCAACCCATACACGCCTTCGCCATTTTGTACATCTCCCACACCCGTCTCACAGGCAGAAAGCGTCACCAGCTGCGTGTTGGTGAGGCGGAGAGAGAGAAGTTCATAGGCATTCACAATCCCATCTCGAGACACATCAGAAGCCCCGTATAACATCGAACGACCAGCCTGTGCAAGCAAAAGGGCGGAACGGAAAAGAGGATTCGCCAAGGCACTGGCACTTTGCACCCCTATCAGGGTACCCAAGCCCTCATCATACGGTAAAAAAAGTCCATGAGTGGCGATGTGTAGAATATAAGGGGAGATAACTTCTTGTAGCAGAAGTTCATTAGCTTCTTCTTGAGTACGGATATAGGGAAGGATACCTTCGCTCTGGAGAATATCCCGGATCACTTTCGCCTCCTCCGCCGTACCTGGCAAAGGAGGAACATACAGACTATCCGGAGAGACCCCCGGTGCATATTCTGGATCCGCCAGGATTAGGGCTTTTCGACCTTCGTAGTACTTCAAGGGTTTCTGTGGCACAGTAAGACTAGCCAGACGAGAATAGTGAACAACCTGGTATTTATCCACAAGATAGCCTCCTTGGGGGAGAAACAGCACGGAAGGATTTATCTGATAATACACCCCATCCCCAGAAACGTAGAGCTTCGAAACAGTTTTAGGCAAAGCCTCGATGACCGGCTGCCAATAAGCAGTGTAGGAGAGGGTATCCTTTTCAAAGTTCAGGATGCTTTGGCTATAGCGGAATAGGTTATAGGTTTCCATCCGCTTTCCATTAGGAAAGGAGAAGATAAGGGGTTTTTTCAAAGAAGGGGTGGTGACAACTGCATAATACACAATGGAATCCTTCCCGAATGGAAGCCGAAGGCGAAGCCAGTCCACGGCAGCCGCTTCGGGAGGAAGGGCGCTTCTGAGCTGCTTCCAGGTAGGCCGTTTTAGGCGAATGTCTCCAATATAAGTGGTCAGCTGTTTCTCAAGCTCGTTAAGCCGTGCTTCTTCTTGCGAGAGCTCCACCCCCAGTTCACGCAGCTCAGATGGGCTATACGAGTAGAGCCGAACCACATATTCCTTCTGATCTTGCCACTCTTGAAAGATACGCTGTACTGTCGTGTCGGGACTTCGAGCGAGCCGAGCCCGCAGCTGAGCAGTTTCACTCAGCAGAAAGGCTTTCGTGGCCAGATGCACTTCGTAGGCTTTGAGTTGGGTACCTTCTGTACCTTGAGAGAAAGCAAATGCAAAATACGGCTCTAACACCCGGCGAACTCGAGTCCAGTAGCGGGTCTTTTCACTCTCCGTGAGACCGTTGAAAAGTCGATCGACTTGCATAAGCAGGAGATCGATCGATTTCTCATAAGACTTTTTGGCAGAGCTCAGGTCGCGAGCCATCCAGTAGAGATCAGCCATTTCTGCCAGATAAAAAGGATATTCGGGGTGCGTAGTGCCATATAAGTTGGTCCAGAGGGTAATCCATTTTTTATAGTCGTAGAGGGCCGCTCGATACTCCCCTTGAGCCCGTTTGAGCCGAGCCTGATACAAAATAGCTCTCATACGGTCGGGGTGCTTGAGAGGCACTTCTGCATCTAAGACGCTTTTGGCCGTAGCTATACGGGATTCTGCCAGAGAGAGGCTGTCCAGTGCAGACCAGAGTCCTCCTATATCCAGTGATAAAGAAGCACATTCCAGGGGAGCTGAAGCCTGCGCTCGCTCCACCTCGTCCGAACTTCGCAGAAGAAGAACCGGTACCGTATCTTTTTTCCCTTGCAACAGGGCATTTTCTGCTAATAAGTACAGGGTACGAGCGAGAGGAAGCGCAGGCTTACTTCCATAAAATTTTTCTTGGGCCTGAAGGGCGGCCGATAGAAAGGCCTTTTGCTTGTCATAGCGTCCTAATGCCTGCTCGACCCGGGCAGAGGCCAAAAGAGCCTCAACATAGGCGGGAGAGATAGGTCCTTGCAGTCGCTGGTTCAAGTCGCGAGCTTTCTTAGCCGCCTCCTCTGCCTTTAGATAGTCTCCAACGAGAAGATAAAAGTCGGTTAGCCCAATATAGTAGTTAGCAACTTCGGGGTCTTCCCGACCACTGCTTTGGTAAAGGGTGGTTATCCGTTGATAGACCTCTCGAGCCCGCGTCAGACGCCCCGTACGTTGATACAAAAGGGCCAATCGAAGAAGACTCCCACTTTCTTCTCCCTCGGAAGTTTTCCCCTCTTTTCGTTGGCGTACTCTCAACCGGACTGCCTCCATATAGTGTTTCTCTGCCTCCCGGAACTGGCCTTTTGCTTGAGCTAAGTCTCCTTTCAGCTCATGGAAAAAGATCCGCTCCGAGAGATAAACAGGCGGGAGGTCTTCTATCGGCTTCTCCATGATACGAAGAATCGTATCGGAAATAGCAGCTTGGGCCAACCGCAAATAGAGGTCTGCCAGAAAGAGCATATTTCTCAAATAGAGCACATTTCGGGTTGGGATGGGCAAAAGCCGTTCATAAGCACTTCGTTGGTGCCGGAGGACTTCCTCTGCTTGATTATAACGTCCTGCTTGGAGACTGCGACGACCTAAAGCCTCTCGGATGGGAAAAACCAGAGGTCCCTCTGGTTCTCCCAGTTGATGGAGAATTCTCAGCACTCGTGCAAAAGCGGTATCTGCTTCTGCATACTTGTAACTCATCAAGGCTGCTTCTGCAAGCTCAGTCAGAGCCTGTGCCTGCTCCAGAGAAACGGCGGGAGCAGCCTCAGCAGTACGTTGAGCCGCTTGGGTGGCGTATGCAAAGGCTATGGAGGACCGATACTCAGAGCGGGCTACTCGAGAAACAACCCGTTGAAGCCGAGATGCCAAGATGCCCTCACCTCGCATCACATATAAGCCGATGACATTTTCCGCCAGGGCATTCCGATGGGTAATACGAGCCACCTCTCGGAGGTGCTCCAAACCCTCTACTGTGGCATAGGTGAGGGGAGTGTGAGGATCTCTAAATTTCCTGAGAATAGGATTGAGTCCCCGAATACGCCGTTCATAAAAGGCAGGCTTGACTTGAGAGAGCTCGTGGAGAAATAACAAAGTCGAACTTCGCAGCTGAAGATCTATGCCCCTATAGGCGGTTTTTCGAGCCCATCGCTGACTTTGTTTCAGAGCTTTTTTAGCTTGTGTCTCCTCTCCTCGGAAAAGGGCTCTCAACCCTAAGAGATAGGTATAGTCGGCCTGGTAGCGTGCCCCATGCTCAGAAGAGAACGAAAGCGAGGGGGGTAGGGAATCCCACTGCCCTTGCTGCCAGAATGTCCAAGCGCGCAAAAAACTATGCCGCTGCTGCAGATAAGATCCGTACGGTTCTGGAAAAGGAGGGAAAGATGTAAACAATCGAAGGGTATCCACTACTTGGGGGGAGTTTCCTACCAATAGGAGGTTTTCGGCAAGCTCGAGCAGGAGCAGGGCCCGCTGCCAGGGGGCCTGTACTTGTTGATTGGCGCTTAAGAAAGTCCGTTGCGATTCAGATACCCGACCTAATCCTCTTTTGATCCTACCTTGAATCCAGAGGTAACGAAAACGAATATCCGGACTGATGGAGGTTCCCCCTTCCAAAACAGGAAGAAACTGCCTAAGGAGGGAGTCTGCCTCTCGATAGCGCTGCTCTTCGGAAAGAGCCAACGCATAGGCCAGTCCAGCAGAGGCAAACTCCCTTTCCTGGGAGCTTCTCCGCCTGGTGTATTTCTGATAGGCATTTTGAGCCTGTTTAATGAAACTCTGGACCTTACCCCTGAAGTACAGGGCCTCTCCAGGTAGGTCTTGCGCCCAAGCAAGACACAGAAGGGAAAGCAGCGAAGCAGACCTAATCCTTAGAAGCATAGAGGCTGTAAATGCCCTCAGTTTTATCCTTCTCGACGCTTTAGACGCAGAGCTTTGCCTAAACGACCCCGCATATAGAAAAGACGAGCGCGGCGTACCCTATTGCGACGAATAACTTCTACCTTAAGCAAGAAGGGAGAATGCAGAGGAACAATCCTTTCTACTCCGACTCCACCAGATACCTTTCTCACAGTCACCGTCTCTCTCAATCCACTCCCTCGCCGTTGTATCACCATTCCTTCGAAAACCTGTATCCTTTCTTTACCTCCTTCTACGATCTTGAGGTGCAGACGAACAATATCTCCCGCACGGAATGAGGGTAGGTCGGATTTCACATACGGAGCGTTGATAAGATGTTCTATTTCGCGCAGTAGATGGCTCATGGCGCAAAGGTACAGTGTTTATCCACATAGTGGGTTTGCATATTTCGGTTTGGTTTTGCCCACTAACCCTATATTTGCGGCGATATGAGTCAGGTAAGTACCACCTCTACTACGGGCACAACGGTGCCTCAGATTCGCTCTGGAGGAGCTGCCTTACGAGAATTCTTCGCCACCATCGTCATCATTGCCTGTATTGCTGTGGGGATTTTCATTTATGTGTTTGTACTCGGCAATCCCAACAACTTTGAAGGGGGAGATCCTAAAAATAATCCTCTTCAAGGCAACTATTTAGGCATAGCGTACAAAGGAGGAGTCTTGGTGCCTATTGCGATAGGTTTACTTCTGATTACTATTACGATGTCGATCGAACGAGCTATTACATTAGGAAGGGCCTCTGGGAAAATGAGTATGGAATCCTTCGTTCAGCAGATAGAATATCTTTTAGAGCAGGACAAAATCGACGAAGCAATCGCTCTTTGTGATAAACAGCGTGGCACAGTCGGCAATGTAGTGAGGGAAACGTTGACCCGGCTCAAGCAAGTTAAGGATGATACGAATCTGGATAAAGACCAGAAGGTAGCTGCCATGCAGAAAGCCCTTGAGGAATCTTTAGCCCTGGAGCTCCCCATGTTAGAAAAGCACATGACGATTATTGCCACTATTGTTTCTATTGCTACGCTTGTCGGTTTGATTGGGACGGTCTTAGGGATGATTCGAGCTTTTGCGGCGCTGGCTACCTCCGGCGCTCCCGATGCCGTAGCTTTAGCGACGGGGATTTCAGAAGCTCTCGTCAATACTGCTTTAGGGATTACGACTTCTACTATCGCTACCATTCTGTACAACTACTTCACCAGTAAGATAGACGACATCACTTACCGCATTGATGAAGCGGGGTATATCATTATCCAAACCTTCCAAGCTAAGTCTTCCTAACCCATATGGCTAAGTTCAAAGCTAAAAAGCAAAATATCGCCATAGACATGACCCCTATGGTGGATTTAGCTTTTTTGCTTATCACATTCTTCATGTTGACGGTGAAGTTTAGAGCTCCCCAGGCGGTAGAAGTCCAGCTTCCTTCTTCCATCGCTGATACCCCCCTGCCTGCACAGGATATCTTGATGATTTCTATATCCCAAGATGGTAGGATCTTCTTCGGTGTAGACAGCAAGCATGTACGCTTAGCCATATTGGAAAAAATCAAAGAAAGGTATGGTTACGAGTTTACTGAGGCAGAAGCCAAAACCTTTTCTGTACTGGCAGAGATAGGAGTACCTTTTGAGCAGCTCAAGAGTTACTTATCTTATGGAGAGCTGGAGCGAAAAGCCATTGACAAAAAAGCATCTATCCCCACAGATAGCACGAATAATCAGCTCAAGCAATGGATACTTTTTGCTCGTTACAGCAATCCTAAAATACGCATAGCGATTCGAGCAGATGAAAAAGCCCCCTACCCCGTTATCGCACGAGTTATAGAGACCCTCAAAGACCAGAAGGTACATCGTTTCAATCTTATTACTACCTTAGAGGCTCAAACCAAATCTTAAGAACTATGGCTGCAGAAGTTGGTGGAGATAGCGGTGCCCCGAAAAAAGGCAAAAAACAGGGTAAAGCAAGAAAACCCAAAAAGCGTCCCCGTATTGACATGACCCCTATGGTGGATTTAGGTTTTCTCCTCCTCACATTCTTCGTTCTGACTACCACCATGTCTACTCCTAATACGATGCCCGTCGTAGTCCCTCCTAAAATTGAAAAGAAAGAAGACGTAGAGATCCCTAAGATCGCAGAAGGGAAGGTGATTACTCTACTGGTGGGCAGGGGCAAAGTCTACTACTACACTGGGGTAGAAAATCCAGAGCTGCGAGTGACAGATTTCTCTCCCAAAACAGGGGTTAGAAAAGTACTCATAGACAGACGAGCAGAGGTAGAAGGCCGATACGGGAAGGATGAGATGATTGTTATCATCAAAATGATGGAGGAGGCACAATACAAGGATTTCGTGGATATATTAGATGAAATGAGTATTATTCAGCAGAAAAAGTATGCTTTAGTGGATATCACCCCCGAAGAAAAAGAGCTGGTGGAGGAGTACAAAAAATCTACCAACCTTTCCTAAACTATGGCCACGGCTACTTTCAACTGGGATGATCGCCTATTTGCGAGGCGAAACCGGGCATATGGAGCCTATTTTCTCCGCACTCGATATGTCAAACATACGACCCGAGCCCTCATCATAGCTGTTTCTGCGGTAGGGCTCGCGATAGCAGTTCCTTTTATAAAGGCTTACATAGAGGCCAAGTTAGAGGGCCTTAACCGCTCGAAGAAGAAAACTGTAATCACAGAACTCATGGAACCCCCTCCCATTGACAAAAAGAATGAGCCTCCCCCGCCTCCTCCTGAGCAGCCCCCACCGCCTCCGCAAAGAGCCCAAATAAAGTTTGTTCCTCCACAAGTAGTAAAAGAAGAAGAAGCAAAAAAGGAAGAAACTATCGCCAATATCGACACCCTTATGAAGGTGGATCCCGGTACCAAAGATGTTGAGGGGGATCCCAATGCGATACCTGATATTGGAGAAGGAGACGGCGCGGGCAACCAACCTGTGGAGGTAGCAGAGGAAAAAGATCCAGACCCTACTGCGTTTGTAGCTGTAGAAAAGGAACCACAACCTACCAACATAGATGATATCAAACGAAGGATAGGCTACCCTCCTCTTGCAAAAGAAGCTGGTATACAAGGGAAAGTTATAGTACGGGTTTTGGTTGGGAAAAATGGCAAGTATGAGAAGCATCTCGTTCTTAAATCTCCTCACAAAATCCTCACCGAAGCTGTGGAAAAAGAACTGCCTAACTTAGAATTTACTCCTGGTATCCAGGCTGGAAAGCCTATAAAGGTATGGGTAACTATTCCTTTTGACTTCCAGCTCAGATGAGAACATGCATGCCTCTTTTCTCCAAGGCAAACTGGAAAGTTTTCATCGTCTGCCCATCCATCCTCCTGTACAACTGCTCTTCTCCCGATGCGGAGAAAAAAGGCGTTGGAGAAGATCGCTCTTCCTCATCCAGCGTGGTAGAACAGGTCTCCGATAGCTTGGCTTCGGAGGATAGTGCATCCCTTTCTATCTCTTCAAAAGGCACCGCTTCTCCATCCCCCCCTCCCCCCCCAAAGAAGGAAGCTTGGATGGATACCCTCCTCGATCTCACAGGAATACCTGCCCCTAATAGCGCAATCCTGATAGAAGAGGATCCGGTGCCACGTAACCTTTCGAGTGTGGAGATACTGATTAGCCAACGGTTTCGTCCTTCTGCACCTGTCAGTCTCACCCTGCGGCTCTATGTCACAGAAATGGGCACAGTTCGACGAGTCCAGCTTCTTAAAAGCTCTGATCCTCGTCTCACTCCAGCCTATTTCATACCCCCTTTATTAGAGCTTCGCTTCAGTCCCGCCCTATATAATGGGAAAGCCATCTCAGCTTGGACTACACAAACTTTCCATATCAAACCATACTTATGAAACTACCGACAGACCTTGTCCAAAATCTGAATGAGCAGCTCAATCGCGAGCTGTACGCCCAGTACTTTTATCTCGTCATGGCCAGCTACTTCCTTGAGAAGGAGTTAAAGGGCTTTGGACGATTTTTTCTGAAGCAATCAAAAGAAGAGGGAGAGCATGCCTTGCGTCTGTTTTCTTACCTAATGGAAAAAGGCGTCCCTTTTCACCCACTTCCTTTGGAGATTCCTCCGAAAAACTACGAGACCCCTTTAGCTTGTTTCCAAGCTGCCTACGAATACGAACAGAAGGTTACCCTAAGTTACTACAATCTCCTCAAGAAGGTTCGAGACATGGGAGAGTATGACACGGAGGAGTTTCTCTGGTGGTACATCCGAGAGCAACGAGAAGAAGAAAATCTTATGCAAGGCTGGGTACACAAGTTGACATTGATCGGAGAAGATGCGGTAGGGCTGCTGGTGTTAGACAAAGAAGCGGGTGAGGCAGCGGAAAAGGAAGAGAGCGACTAATCACTCATGCGGCATGCCCGACTCTTGCATGTTCCCGAAAGAGTAGAAGTTCTCTCCATAGATAGGCAGAACCAGCGGGCCCGAATACGGAGACAAGGTTTCATACAGGAGCTTCCATTAGCTGAGCTTGTCTTTGAAGAAGAGCTATCGAATGCTCCGCCAGCTCCACAGGCTCTCTCAGGCGAAACCGAGCTATATCTATCTCCCGATTTATCGCAACAACGGGCAGAAATCCGTCTTATCCACGGCCTCCCCCATTCTTGTTTTTACACGCTCTTCATCCAGGGAAAAAACCATACCTGGCACCCCTTATTGGCTCGGAACTTGCAGCCAAGTGAGAGTTTCTTTCTAAGCCTCTCCCTCGTAGATTTTATGCCTCCTTGGCTACTCCGTCTCCAACGGATTGTAGCTTCATCACTCCCCCTTCCCGTACTCCCTCCCCCTGTTGACCAGACGTATATCGTTCGGATGGTTGATTTCACAAAGGCAGGGATTCAGAAACTGCTCCCAGCTCCTTCTTCAGAGACGGCCAAACTCTTTTCCCAAACCCATCCAGAGAGTAAAGAAAAACCGACTCCTTTTCTACCTGACCTTCGTGAGGAGATAGATTTACACATCGAGAAGCTTGCTCCCCATCTCACACAGGCTGGTGCAGAAGCGATTTTTGATTATCAGGTGAACGCGATGAAGCGATATCTCGTCAGCTGTGAGGCAGCTCGCTTCTCAGCTGTGATAGTCATCCACGGCATAGGCAAGAAAAAGTTACAGGCAGCCCTTATAGAGTTTTGTAAAGCCAGCGGGTGGCGGACCGAAAAGCTTCTCTCTCCGCCTCATTTAGGGGGAGCCACTCGGGTCTACTTTTCTTCTTGATCAAAACCAGTAGCTAAAGAAAAGAGAATTCTGTGCATGGAGATATGTTTCTTTCAATGTGAGCCGAAATCGTCGGAGGAAACGCCCCTTTCAGCTACCAGAAGAGCTACAGGGGCTTCATCCTCGGATCTTAGAAAATGGACAAGTCGACCTCGGTATTTGTCGAGAAGAGCTTCTACGCTTCTTGAAAAGATTCCGAGAGAGCCAAGAAAGGCTCCAGTTCGGCGATGGAGCCCAGACCTACCCGCAAGACCCGGAGGCGGGCTAATCCATTGCTTAGGTCAATAACCGTCGTACGCCCACCAGAAAGGGGCCCCGCATCTAACACCTCCTCCACTTGAGACGCATACCGCTCAAACTGGCCCTCTGGTACTCCAGCGGTCACAATGGGCTCTCCTAACTCCGCGAGGAGATTTCTGAGCAGAGGATATTCCGATACCCGAAAGCCCACTGTGCGTCGGTGCCACAGATGACGAGGGATAGCGGGACCAGGCCTCAATATGATCGTATAAGGCCCTGGCCATAGCCGGCGTACTAATCGATAAGTAGGTGTATCCACTCCTAATGCATATTGACCAATAGCTCCTACTTCTGGTAGAAATATAGAAAAGAGGCTTTTCTCCGGACGAACCCCTCGCATCTGACAAACACGCTCAAAGGGCTCCCGACTTGCAACCGTACATCCGATCGCATAAGAAGTATCTGTTGGATACAATACTACTTTCCCCTCTCTCAATGCCTGTACCACTCGTTGAATAGCCCGTTTATGCGGAATGCCATTCGAAACATCCCATCTCCCCATGAACTTTACAAAAATACAGCTCGGTTCTCTTACCTTTGCTTCATGCGCTTTGTGCTATTTTTTACATACATATGGGCCCAAAACTTCTTGAGTATGGGGGCGAGGCTACAAGCGACACAATCTACCCTGATATGTCCCACTGATCGAGCGGCTTCTGATGTATCGCTTGACCGCACCCAAAAGGCCGGACTCATAGGCTTCTTTAGCTGGGGATGGACACCTCACTTCGCCACGGGTATAGAAATCGCTTATCAGGGAACCGGGCAGAGATTTTACGGCATCGGCGTAAATGGAGATAACTATACCGCCCAGCTCAACCTCCACTACCTACGAGGGGGTTTATCCCTTCAACCTCAGTATGCTAAAGGAAGGTGGGGTGTCTGGTCGAGCCTCAGCCCAGGTCTCAGTTTCCTCACCCAAGCAGAAATGCTGTACCAGGGAGATAGCCTCCCTCGAGGAAAACTCACAACACCTCAAGTAATCCAAACTACTCTCAGCTACTTAGACCAGAGTACGGACCCTAACGATCGCCTCATTCTCACTCGAATGCACCAGCGCATCATCCCTGTCATCCATTTCGCAGGGGGGATGCGTATCCTTCTTGCTCCACAGGTCTGGTTGCTGGGACTCATCTCTTACGAACGGAGCTTAGGCGATATCGAGCGAAAAAACTTTCGCCCTCGCCCCGGTGAGGCTCCTATTTATGATAATCGCAGAAGGGCCGTCCAATACCAGCTTGTCGGCCTCCAGATAGGCTTGCAATACGAGGTATCTACTCGCCGCTGATCACCTCAGCAGAGATACCGTACCCGCCCGACTAAAGGTGCGAAAACGTATCAAATACACATAGGCCCCTTCGGGCAAACGCTCCCCCGCTCTGGTTCTCCCATCCCACTGAAAAGGAGCAACTCGAGTAGAGTATAGCTCCGTGCCCCACCTATCGTATATAATCAGCTCCTGGATGCATTCCGGAGAGCCTAAAATCCGAAAAACATCATTTATGCCATCCCCATTAGGTGAAAATACATTGGGAATGAAAAGTGCTCTGGAAATAGCCAAATCAGAATCTAACGCATACCGAAAAGTATCCACACAACCTTCCTGGTCAATATATACGACCTCGACTCTATAAACTTGCGGATGAGAAAGGGGTACACGAACACGTATCGTGCCTGGCGGATATACAACACCTCCAACCTCTACCCTCAAGACACGCTCCGAGGGTATATCCACATAAAAATCTATCCACAAAGCACAGAGATCCGCTTCCCACCGAAGGGAGTCTAACCCCCGACGCCGAGGTACGTCCACCACCCCAACTAAAGTATCTCTACAGAATGAGAGACCTCCCGGGTTTGTAACCAACTGCCAGGTATATGTGCCAGGAGCGGGAGCAATCCACACTATCGTGTCCCCGCGCTGACTTTGCCCCTCGATTTGCCATTCCACTTCATTGGCAAATCGACTGCGAGACACAAATATAACCCGTTGTCCACAGGTATCTACTCGAACCTCAGCTCTCGCCTCAGAAGAAAAGTCCACTTCTATCTGCCGAAAAATCGTATCTGAACACAAGCTATCCGGAGAAAAGACTATCAAACGGACTTCATACGTACCCGGTTGACTATACACATGCAAAGGAGAAGGTTGAGAACTGGTAGCCCCATCCCCAAACTCCCAAAAGGTAAACCCTGCTCCAACCGAGCTATCCCAAAACTGAACTGTCAACGCACAATAATCTATCTCTATGCGAAAATCTGCCCGCACCGAACGTGAGACCTGTATAGACTGCCTCAAGGTATCCGAACAGCCTAAACTATCGAACACCACCAATGTCACCTGATATGTCCCCGAAGCAGGAAACTGATAACTGGGCGAAAAATCGAATACGGTGTCTCCCGTGCTGAAAACCCATACATGGGAAATCGCACCTACAGACTGATTGGTAAAAGTATAACGCCCCTGACAGCTGTCGCCCGTCCAGGAGAAATCCGCTCTCGTCAGAGAAGTATTGGCCACCACAAACTGGGCAAAAGTGTCTCGACAGCCTCGAGGGCTGGTAACAACGAGCTGAACATAATACGAACCCGCTGCAGCATAGGTATGGACTGGAGAAGGAAGCGCACTACTCTGTCCATCTCCGAAGTTCCAGCTGTATTGCATACCCGGAGTGGTATCTCGTGGAAAGAACGTCACGCGCCTATTGCAGTCCGTCTCCCAGGTAAAATCCGCAGAGGGAGGAGGATCTACCGTAATCGTACGACGAAGGGTATCTCGCTGATTGCAGGTAAAGAGATTCTCTGCTACTAAAAGCAACGTATACGTACCCGGCTGGGTATAAGTCACAGGGCCCGGATTCGCTGCCGTTGAGGTTTGGCCATTCCCAAAATCCCAGTAGTAGGTGGTACCATTTTGGCTCAGATTTTGAACTGTCATGGTAAAAGGGACACATCCCCGAGAAGGGATAAGAGCAGCAGCGGCTACCACTGGATCTCCCAGCTGAAAGTCTATCTTGAAAAGTGCATTATTACAGTTCGGGCTATTGTTTGTATTAGAAATGGCGCCAGGGGTAGTAGGGAAATCAGAGTTTCCTCCGCAACCTCCACAGACAGATTGATATATCACCCCCCGGTTGTCAAATCGACTTGTCCCTCCATCTACATGCTCCTCCGAAAAGGGCCCTCCCCAAAAGGAAGCATATGCCAGGCCCGAAAGGGCCGGCTCAAAAGCAATTACATAAAAATCAGCCCCATCTGTTGTAGTTTGATTCGCATTCGGCGTCGTAGGGAGACCCAAGGTAGAACCATATACACCCGTTCCTACATCGAGCCCCCCCCAACCTGAAACATACACATATCCGCAGCGGTCAGCCGCAAAAGCACTAATGGTGATATTGGGAGTAGGACGTCCAGCTGAACCCCATACGGAGAGGCGGGTCACTTGGGAAAGGGAGTCATTCATCGAGAAAACAAACTGTTTCCGACCAGCAAAGCCGTAAGCACCTGGGGTAGGAGTCAATACCCCTTCGGTATGGCCTACACCCCATAAAAGCCCCTGTCGGTCCAAGTCTATCATAAACACCTGATCATACGCAGCAGTACCCCAGTAAGTAGAAATAAGGAGCTGAGAAAGGGTAGGACTCAAAATAGCCAACCAGCCATCCGCCCGCCCTCCTTGATAAGAAGGTTGATAGCTGCCTGGTGTCGTGGGGAAGTTAGAGCTATTAGTGCCCCCTGCTACATAAACCCCCCCCCCAAAACCTATCCGAATGGAATAGCCCGCATCAGCTCCACTGCCCCCTAAATAGGTACTGGCATATAAGCGCCTTAAGTCCAGCGACAGCATACACACTACCGCATCCATACCTCCCCTTAGGGTGGTCTGATAAGCCCCTGCCGTGGTCGGGAAGTTAGAGGAGCGGGTGGAAGAAATAAGATAACAAGCGGTGTCCCCCACGACAATCTCCCCTCTCCCATCATCCGCATAGAAGTAATACAGGGGGTATACGCGGCTGTTCAGTCCATCTTCACCACTTCCGCCCAGATAAGTACTTCCTAAAAGCTGATTTCCTGCACTATTGATCCAGCTCACCACTATGTCTATATTCCCACCAGAAACAGGCTGGAAAGCACCCAGCGTGACCGGATAATCCTGAGAACGGGTTGCTCCCAATACATAGAGATTTCCTTGGGGGTCGGTAACCAGACTATGGGGCTGCTCATTGTCACTACCCCCGAGATAGGTAGCCCACAAACGTACTGTCCCAGTCGGGTTAGTTTTCCATAGAGCAATATCCGTGGCCCAGAAAATCGGTTGATTGCTTCCATAAGAAACCCCTCCACCGAAAGTACCTTGCAAAGCTCCCGGAGTCACCGGAAAATAGACACCCCCCGGATTCCATTCCCACTGATTGTCGTTTACATTTCCCCCACTGATGGCGTTCCCTTGCAAATCGTACGTAGCAGTGAAACCCCAGTTGTCTGAGAATGAACCAGAATAAGAAGAAAACACCACCACAGGGTCGATGACTAATGGACCGCTGACCGAAGCAAGCAGTTCATAGCGGACGGTAGTTCCTTCTAAGAAATAACGAGCAGGTAATGCAGTAGAATCCCCTTCCAGGTATACGAAGGGGAGACGCTCGGTAAAAGTCCCTATACTGGTCTCCATCTGCAAAGAGTCTCCTTTCACAGAAAGAGAGACACCTTCATATTGTAGCCGAATGCGTCGAAGCGCTTCAGGAGAACGCACATGCCAGTCCCATTTCAGGCCTGTGGAGGTCATACGAAAGCACACATCCACCCCCGGATACACTCCCCTATACCATACCCTATGAAAACCTTTCACATCTACCGCTCGCCAGGGGCCCTGGAAAAAGTTATAGAGCGTAGGTTCGGCTTCCTCCCCGTGTGGCTCCGTATTTTGCCCTCCGACCCATCGGATACGAACAAAATGGGCCCTTACCACCTGGGGCGGCCCCCACCGCTCAAAATGCGCCTTACGAAAAGGGGTATCATCCACCAAAAGGAGAGCTACCCCTTCAGGAGTAAGATAAACTCGATGCGGCCCCCACGCCGACTCGAAACGGGCCTCAGGATATATCTGTCCCTTATTTTCTACAAAAGTGCCTCCATGTCGAGCCCAGACTATCCCCTGCACAAACCCCACAAGTCCTATTATGCCGAACCGCATAATCGAAAATACGACTTTTTCTTTAGTCTCCCCTTGCACAAGATGAGAAGACCTTTTCTTATTCCGGGCATTTCACCATCCACCGACTAAGATTGGGCGCTTGAAGGAAAGCCGATATCTTTGAAGTATGCAAAGCTACTGGATGGAAAAAGCCCGACTCATCGATTGGGAACAGTTCCCCACTCAGGAGGGTGTTTATAGTTTCCATCCCCCTGAGGTACACATCCGCTGGTACGAAGACGGTTTACTGAACGCAGCCTACAACTGTGTGGACAGACATGCGCTTCGCACACCGGACAAAATCGCTCTATACTGGGAACCGGATGACCCTACCGAGCCAGGCCGTATTCTCACCTATGCAGCACTCCAGGAGGAGGTACAGGCTTGTGCGGGTATGCTGCTAGATGTAGGCATCCAGAAAGGAGACAGGGTAGCTCTCTATCTCCCCATGATACCCGAGGCGGTGATAGCCATGCTTGCCTGCGCTCGCATCGGGGCGATACACACGGTCGTATTTGGTGGATTTTCTGCGGAAGCCCTCCGAGGAAGGATAAAAGACGCAGGGGCTCGCTTAGTCATAACAGCGGATGAGGGACGAAGAGGAGGGAAGACAGTTCCCCTCAAGAAACAAGTAGATATGGCCCTTTCCGAGCCGACAACGGTGGAAAAAGTGGTGGTAATCCGCCGCACGGGTACCTCCATCCCTTGGCAAGAGGGAAGGGACCTCTGGTACCACGAACTCAGAGAAAAGACCGTTCCTTTTACCCCTGCCCCTCCCCATAGAGCCGAAGACCCCTTGTTTATCCTCTACACCTCTGGATCGACCGGCAAGCCTAAAGGTCTCTTGCATACGACAGGCGGATATCTTGTTTATGCAACACATACCTTTCAGCTGGTATTTGATTATAGCCCATCAGACATATACTTCTGCACTGCAGATGTGGGTTGGATAACGGGTCACACCTACATCGTGTATGGCCCCCTGGCCTCTGGAGCTACTGTGGTTCTTTTTGAAGGGACACCTGCATATCCTTCTCCAGCCCGCTACTGGGAGATTGTAGATAAGTACCAAGTTACCCTCTTTTATACTGCTCCCACGGCTATCCGTGCGCTCATGCGAGAAGGAGAAAGCTGGGTTCGGCAGACGAGTCGACGTTCTCTCCGACTACTGGGCAGCGTCGGAGAGCCTCTCAATCCAGAGGCATGGCACTGGTACCACAGTGTAGTGGGAGAAAACCGCTGCCCGATTGTAGATACCTGGTGGCAGACAGAAACAGGGGGGATCCTCATTAGTCCTTTACCCACTCACTCCCACTTCAAAGCAGGTTCCGTGGCTTTCCCCCTCCCCCATATCGAAGCGGCTCTCTTGGATCCAGAAGGAAGGGAGATACAGGGGGCGGGAGAAGGCATACTCGTATTCCGACGAAGCTGGCCCGGGCAAGCGCGCACACTCTGGCAAGATCCCAACCGATTCATAGAAACCTATTTCCGACCCTATCCTGGATACTACTTTTCTGGAGATGGGGCGCGCCGGGATGAAGAAGGATACTATTGGATAACCGGTCGGGTAGACGATGTGTTGAATGTATCAGGTCATCGCCTGGGCACTGCAGAGATAGAAAGTGCCCTGGTTTCCCACCCTCTCGTAGCAGAAGCAGCAGTAGTCGGATTCCCTCACCCTATAAAAGGTGAGGGCATCTATGCTTTCGTCGTCCTCAAAACGGGTGCTACTGAGAGTCCTGCCCTCTTACAAGAACTCTTCGAGACGGTCCGACAGGTAATAGGGCCAATCGCCAAGCCTGATTATATCCATATTGCGCCCGATCTACCCAAAACCCGTTCTGGAAAAATTATGAGACGTATCCTTCGACAAATTATACAAGGAAAACGAGACTTCGGAGATATATCCACGCTCGCCGATCCCAGCGTCGTCGAGAAGCTATTACAGAGCTCTCCACTCGTCTCCTCTACCTAATACATAAACGCAAGCCTCTACCTATATTTGCCAGCCGATGCGTCTTTTCATCGGGAGCTCTTCTTACCAACCGCTGGTACTATTTGATCTAAACCAGCATTTCCTCAGAATCGATGGAATGAGCAACATGACAAACGCAGCTGAGTTCTATAAAACCCTATCGGACTGGATCTCAGCGCATAAAAGCTCCATAGAAATCGGCACAGAACTGGTGTTACGTCTCCTGTACTTGAATAGCTCTTCTAATAAAGCCATCTATCATTTCTTCCTGCGAATAACGCATGAGAACATTCCTGTTTCCATCGTGATAGTCAAAAGTACTTCCTCTGACAATGAAGATGTCGTCGAACTTTTGGAGCAGATATGCCGTATCTTGGGGCTTCCCTATATAATACGAGAAGAGCCCTGAAAGAAGGAAGCTATTCAGCCTAACTTCGTAGAAAGTAAACTACACTTGTCGAAGAGCTTCTAACAGACGATCCAGCTCCTGCTCGGTGGTGTAGAGATGGGGAGTCACCCGGATACCCTTAATCCCCATCCAATCTATCGCTGCTACGAAAATACGGTACTTTTCAAGCAGGTGATCCGCCAGCTTTTGAGGCTCCCACCCCTCCACTTGGATAGTGGCCAACCCAGCTGCAAGCTTTTCTGGAGTAAGGGAACGTATTTTTGGTAACTGTATAGCCTGAGAGAGCCAATAAGAGCGAAGCTTTTGCAACCGAGCCGTTTTACGCGCTAAACCTATCCGATGATGAAAGTCTATGGCAGGAGCTATGGCTTGCTCCGTAGGAATCGAACGAGTCCCTAAATGCTCAAACTTGCGGATATCTTCTTTTTTCCTCTCAGATGGAGCTGCAAAAAGAGGCCATATTTCCGCTATCCGCTCTTTTTTTATGTACAATAGTCCAGTTCCAAACGGGGCACATAACCATTTGTGCAAACTCACTCCCGCAGCATCACAACCCATCTCATGAAAATCTACTGGGATATGTGCATAGCTATGAGCTGCATCTACCAGAGTAAAGATACCCCGCTTTCGGGCCTCAGCGATGATAGGCTTCACGGGAACGATCTGACCTGTCCAGTTGACAAGGTGTGTAAGATGAATGACGCGAGTACGAGGTGTAATAGCTTGAAGATAGGGTAGCACAAGCTTCTCTTCCTCATCAGAAGGCAGCGGAAGGCGCACCCATCGCAAGCGAACCCCATCCCGTGCTTCTCGTTGCTTCCAGGCGGCGATCATGCTGGGATAATCACTTTCCGCCAAGATTACTTCATCTCCTGTCCGAAGGGATAAACCGAAAATAACTGTCTCTAATGCTTCGGTCGAATTTCGTACGATAGCGACCTCCTCTGGATCCACCCCTGCTATGGCAGCTAAACGTTGCCGAATCGGCTCCTTTTGATCTTGAATACGCCACATAGTATAGGCAGGTGCTTCATTGGCAGAAAGCTCCAAGCGAAAGAGCGCTTCCCATACCGACCGAGGATGAGGAGATACTCCTCCATTATTGAGATTGATCAAGGAGGGATGCAAGGGAAACTCGCCTCGCACCCATCCCCAGAAATCTTCTTCATCGGCATCGTCAGCAGGGGGAGAAAGGGGCTGCTCCCAATGTGCGATCCGCTCAAAAGGTATCCCCCACAACGCAGCCATCGTCTGTAAAAAAACCCGTCTTTCCATCCCCTCAAAACTATACCACTCATTTCATACAATATCCTCCCCTCTATAATCCCGAAGAAGATCCATGCAGATAACACACACCCTCTTAAAAAAAGCAGGGGGGAAAGTGCCGTCCCCCCTACCTTGAAATAGCATATGTAACGTGTCTCTACGGTGAGATATGGAGGAGCTTTCGACTGATAACCTCCTTACTACTTTGCCAAACCAGGGTATAGAGCCCGGGCGATAGCAAATCTCGAGGTATCCCTACTCGAAGAGCTGCGCCACCCCGCCATACCAGTCGCCCTTGGCTATCATAGAGGAGGAGCTGTCCTTCCGCTTGGGGTAAGCTTACTGCCCACAGGTTCCCTTCTGAGCGAACTTCCATAGAAAGAGTTGTGCTCATACCTACCTCGACCAGCAGCGTATCGCTGGCTCGCCAGCCAGATGTAGGAGCAGCCCCACATCCACAAGTGGGGAATGGAAGCCCTTCGACCACTACTTTATACTGGCCCGGTGTAAGAGGCCATGTCCCCGTAAACTGCATGGTGGGAGCCCCCCCGCTGCCTGCCTGGACAGAAGCAGTGTGGCTGCTCACCGATGCTCCCCCTGCAGTCAAGATGTGAAGCGTGGCAGTAGTAAAGCTACAGGAAGAAAAGTTAGGCGAACCGAACTGCCCCCAGGTAGCGGGAGTCAAACTATCTACCAGCTCGGCACTCAAAATAAAAGAAGTACCAGGAGAAACGAGATTGGAAGGCACACTTATTAGACGAACCTTATCGGGGACTCGTCTCGGACTGAGATTGACGGTAACTGACTGAAAGAAATCGGGAATCGGATTGACCTCCCCCTGGTAAGTAAAGTTATTGACCACATATCCCCCTTCTCCACGGAAACACCGCCAGTAGAAAGTACCCTCCACTGGATTATACCAGTTGCAGGGCTCACACGGAGCAGGAGAAAAGGCTGTGCTGGAAGGCGGCCAAAGAAATCCATCCAGAGAATCCAACTGGCTCCCCCAATCGTCAGGGCTACACAGGGCGTACACATACGGCATGTTGGGGGCGACGCTATCCGCCTGAACGAGATTCGGTGGCAAGTTAAAAGGCAAAAGGCCACTTTCACACTCAGGGCCCCCCGGCAAACGGGTGGTCACTCCGTAAAGGAAACCCTCTGTGGACTGGATCGTGTATCCCACATAAATACTGCCCGTGCTGGTATTGATGGAAGCAGAGGTTACTGTAAGACAAGAGTTGCCCGGGTCGGGAAGGAGAGGGTATCGCGGACTATTGAGGAGACCTAAAGCCGCGGGCCCATTCGAAGGAGTGACAGTGCTAACTCCAGAGGGCCACACCCCGTCGAGGTCAAAGAGAGCCTCTGAGCAGTACAGCTCTGGGCGGTCAGGATCGACATAATGGATCGCCCTCACACC
>JANZYW010000014.1 GCA_026413325.1 Bacteroidia bacterium
CTCAGACATATAGCAACATCGGCACGAACGCTGATGGCGACATCATCCGAGTAAATCCCACCCATGGCTATCTTTTCACCGTAGTCCAACCCTGTGATTTTACAGTAGAAGGAACGATACGAGCTCAGATCACAGGAGGCACTCTCACCATTGACTGCTACAATGAAGGAGGCGGATTCCAGAAACGTTGTTATACCTTAAGTGGAGTGGCAAACGCTCGGATCGTTTTGCTCATCACAAACGATGATACAGGAAACTGCGGGGGGACGGCACGAATGAGTGGCGTGAGAGAACTTACCGTTACCAATGGGGGTGGTACCGTTTCCGTGGGGACCGACCTGGGCTGTAATGGTAGCGATGGCAACAACTGGACTCTTTTCGTACACTATAACCCCCTATAAAAGCGTTCACCAGATGAGCGCAACACTTCCCCAGGTAAAGCCAGAACCGAAAGCCGCCAATATCACCTTGCTTCCTGGCTGAAGCCGCCCCTCCTCCCACGCCTCCGTCAAGCATATGGGTATACTGGCAGCCGTTGTATTTCCATATTTATGGATATTGTTGTAAAACTTATCCATGGGGAGACCAAAAAACTCGGCCACTGCCTGGACGATACGGATATTTGCCTGATGTAGAACAAATAGATCTACCTCTTCCGCCTGCCAACCTTGAGCCGATAGCGCCTCCTGTACAGCTTCCCCCATTCGCTGGACTGCATGACGAAAGACCTCTTTTCCGTTCATGTAGGCCCGCATCCCATAGCTACCGGGAAGGATATGCTGTCGGGTCGCAGACGAAGGTTCCGCCACACACAGTTCTCTCGCATATGCCCCTTGACTGTAGAGATGGGTGGAAAGAATACCTCTATGAGCATTCTCCGCTGCTTCTATGACTACCGCACCCGCTCCATCTCCAAAAAGAACCCCAACTGTACGTCCTTCCGGACTGTAATCTATCCATGTGGATTGAATCTCAGCCCCCACCAGTAGTATCGTACGATACATGCCTGTGCGAATAAATTGATCCGCAACGGCAAGCCCGTATACGAAACCTGAACACTGCTGACGGATATCAAGAGCTGGAGTGGTATCCAGCCCCAGCTTGTGCTGCAGGAGAACTCCAGATCCCGGAAAATACATATCTGGACTCAGTGTAGCGAAGACAATCAGATCAAGCTCTTGCGGCCTTTTTCCAGAGCGCTCCAGTGCTTGTTGAGCAGCGTAGTACCCGAGTTCAGCTGTACTGGCAGGCTCCTCGACCCACCTTCTTTCCTTTATCCCCGAACGGCTATATATCCACTCATCACTCGTGTCAAAATATGCTCTTAAGTCATCATTACGAACTACTTTTGGCGGAACATACATTCCCACTCCCGTAATAAGTGACCTGGGCATGAGGCAAAGATACCCAGATGTATTTGGGAAAATTGAGGGGGACAGTACGCTTTCAACCTCCCCTTCTTTGCCCCACGAAGGTATTCCCGGCTCAGTTCAAGTAAGCTGGCCTGCAGGCCATGTCGAGGAAACCCTCGTTATACGCAGATTACCCACTCATCTCCTATATCTCTTCCCGACTCTCTGGGGTATGCCCTACGAAGAGGTCTTCTCAACGAATGAAACAGATAAGAAGCTGGGAGGGTAAGAACGCTCCCTATCGCTCCCTGAGTAAAGCATACAGGGTGATGAGCTAAGAAGCCCTAAATGAGCGAGATAAAATAACGACATTTGGTAGCATGCATTTGTGGATCGCGAGTGATCATGCGGGCTTTCGACTGAAAGCCCATCTACGAGAGTGGCTGGGGTCCAGAAGCCATACGGTAGAAGATATAGGCACTCATTCAGAGGAAAGCACGGATTACCCTCTTTGGGTACATAAGTTGGCCAGACATTTCCCTCCGGAAGGACGAGCAATCCTCATCTGCGGCTCTGGTAATGGCGTATGCATGACAGCCAATCGATACCCCCACATTCGGGCCGCTGTAGCGTGGAATCGAGAAATCGCCCGGCTGGCCCGAGCTCACAATGATGCAAATATCCTTTGCTTACCTGCTCGTTTTATTTCATTAGAAGAAGCGGAAGCTGCTGTAGAAGCGTTCCTCTCCACTCCTTTTGAGGGAGGAAGGCATCTACAGCGAATCAACGCTATCAATCCTTCAAACATATGATCCGGACCATTCCACCATTTCTTCTCATAGCTCTCTACGCACAAGGGAATCCACAACATCTACTTTTGGATCGGCTCTATTCTCCCTCCTTCCCCATAGACACGTCCACCCTCTTTTGGATAAATCAGCAGGCTTCCACTTCTGAGATCATGGCCCATGTAGGCTTCATCGCCAGCGATCCGCTTCAAGGCCGAGAAGCGGGAACCCCCTACGAAAAAATAACCGCCACCTACCTGGTCATGCAGCACAATCGCTTCCAGCACCTCCCTCTCTTACCTCAAGGTTACATCCATCGATTTCCCCTGCGACGGGAAAGATCGAATCCTTCTCCCCCACCTTCCGACACAAAAAAACGAAATAGGAAGATGCCAACCACCCCTCCTGTCCTATTTGATACCGTCGAAGCTTGGAACGTCCTGGCTCAAAGAAGAGGGAGCGTTTTCCCCTCTCAGTATGTGATACTAAGCGCGCATTACGACCATATAGGCACCACATCAAAAGGTGAGGTATACAATGGAGCGGACGACAACGGTTCAGGTACAGCCGTGCTATTGGAGGTCGCTCGATTGCTCAGTCTCCTTCCTCCACCTAAACGCACCATCGTCTTCTTCCACACAGCCGCTGAAGAAAAAGGTCTGCTGGGCGCCTTTCGATTCGTTCGGGACTCTCTGCTGCCTTTGGATTCGATCATCGCAGTGGTGAATACGGATATGCTGGGACGCACTGATACCCTACATCAAAAAGGAGAACCATACCTTTATGCGATTGGATCAGCCCGTGCTACTCCTCATCTCCGATCCATTCAAGAAGCAGTAAATACCCTATGCTGCAAATGGATTTTTGACTACAGGTATGATGACCCGAAAGATCCCTTGCGTCTATTTTATCGAAGTGACCATTATGCCTTTGCTAAACACGGGGTACCTGCGGTATTTTATTTTGGGGGGCTTCACGAAGACTACCACGGGACAGGAGATGACGTGGAAAAACTTGAGCCTGAAAGGCTCCGTCGCGCCGCTGTTTTCGTGGCTGCACTGGCATGGACCCTTGCCAACCTGTGACTTACTGAAGCTCTTCTCGGTTAAGTTTCTCCTGAGGAGAGTACCGCAGACACAGAGAAAAAAGAAGTATTTCCCCCTTTACTAGGAGGGGACTCTTTCTTTCGGCGGGTGTGTGGAAGGTAGTCCGAAAATACAGGATACGTGAGAATATTCGCCATTTCCCACCCACATACAATCACTAAGCCATATGAACTATTGAAAAGAAACCCTATCCCTTTTTGCCCAAACTACCCTTCTTTGTACCATTCCTTATACATGACGTAACGGGAGGCATACTCTCCTAAACTTTGAAGCTGCTCTGGAGAGAGCGGCTTTACTGCACGAGCTGGGACCCCAGCATATAGATACCCCCGCTCCAGCTTCGCTCCTTGCGGAACAAGAGCCCCAGCCGCAATAAGAACCTCATCTGGTATCTCCGCATGATCTAAGAGAATAGCGCCCATACCTACTAATACCCGATTCCCGATTGTACATCCATGTACAATAGCCCCGTGCCCTATAGTTACTTCATTCCCTATCTCCAGAGGCGCCCGCTGGTAGGTACAATGCAAAACCGCCCCATCCTGAATGTTGGTTCGGTCACCGATACGGATATAGTGAACATCTCCTCGAATGACCACATGATACCAAACGCTGCACTCCCGTCCCAGTATGACATCTCCGATGAGAACCGCTGTTTCTGCAAGGAAAGTACCTTCCCCGATCTGAGGAGTCTTACCCCCAAGCGAACGTACGATCGCCATAGAGCAAAAATAGCCTACTCAAAATTCAGATTAAATGTCAATGTCTGCATATGAAGAGATTTTATGACATACCCAAATCGAGTACCCGTCGGATCATAGATATTTCGCACCCCCAACGAATACACCAGTTCGGGGGAAAGCTTCACTTTATCCCCATAAATATCAATACCTACCCCTGCCAGCCACTGCCAATCAGTTCTTTCCGTCCGAATCAAATCCGGGTTATCTCGCATCCGTTTATCGCTGGCAAGATTGATACCCAGCTGCCCACCTGCCAACACATACACTCGATACCCTTTGTAAAACTGCGACTTGTACTTCAAGAAGAGCGGTATATACAGATACGAAGACTCCAGGCGACGTTTAACTGTGGTATCACGAAGCACAAAGTAGATATTGCGCTGTTGGAGAGAGACAGACACGACACTTCGCAAATCGAAGTACTTATGCAGTTTCTTATTGAGAATAAGTCCCAGATTGATGCCGGGGACCCCTTCGATCTTGACCATAGAAGGAGCTGTCGATACAGGCGTATTGTACTGCAGTTGATTGTATTGTATTTTGACCTGGCTATAGTTCGCACCCATATTGAAACCTAAGTTGAACTCGCGCAGATCATAATACAAGTTGTATTGGGCAAAGAGGCAGCCCAGACAGCCCAGGAAATGCAAGAGTTTAGGCATCTTTCCGCAGTTTATAGAGAATAGAGGCTCCGCCCCAAAATGCATCGTAAGTTACCGAAGAGAAACCCGCCTCTTTGCAAAGGTACACAAATGACTCTCTATGAGGGAAAGCCGCAGTAGATTCCGGGAGATACACATATGCCTCTCTGTCTCGAGTGAGGACTCTCCCCAAGAAGGGAACATAAAATCGAAAATAAACCCAAAATATAGCTTTCCACAGTGGAGAGGTTGGTATACCTGTCTCTAATATGAGGGCCATACCGTTGGGGCGAAGTACGCGATAGATTTCCCGCAGAGCTTGTGGACGGTCTGAAAAGTTGCGCATGCCATAGCCCACCGTCACAGCATCGAAAAAGTTTTCAGGAAAAGGGAGGGAATGTGCATCTGCAACCTCGATATGCCAGTGAAGACCCTCCCGGTGCGGCTTCTTAGAGGGGGCATAGGCCAGCATCTCAGGAGTAATATCCACGAGGTACACCTCACGAAGAGAAGGAATAAGATGAGAGGCAATGCTCGCAAAATCACCCGTACCCGCCGCCAGGTCTAAGAGCCGTTCTGGCTGCTCAGTCAGGAGGAGACGCGAGGCTGCCCGTCGCCAACGAAGATCCTGCCCCCATGTCATCAACCGATTCATCAGGTCGTAACGAGGCGCAATCCGTCGGAAAAGAGCTGAGATAGCGGCGGTGTTT
Source organism: Bacteroidia bacterium (assembly GCA_026413325.1). Lineage (GTDB taxonomy): Bacteria > Bacteroidota > Bacteroidia > SpSt-205 > SpSt-205 > SpSt-205. Next base: position 5,341 of record JANZYW010000014.1, read on the forward strand.
TCCATACATTTGAAGGGTGGAAGGCAAAGTTAAGCGTATCACTACTCGGACCCTGGCCGAGATGAAAGCAAGACACGAGCCCATCACCATGCTTACCGCCTATGACTACACCTTCGCTCGATTGCTTGACGAGGCCGGTATAGAAGTTCTCCTGGTAGGTGACTCTGCCTCGAACGTCATTGCAGGCCATGAAACTACTCTTCCGATCACCTTAGAGCAAATGATCTACCACGGATCGGCTGTGGTACGGGCGGCCAAAAGGGCCATGGTGGTAGTAGACATGCCTTTCGGGTCCTATCAAGGTGACTCTAAGGCTGCCCTCCACGCCGCGATCCGTATTATGAAAGAAAGTGGAGCTCACGCTGTAAAGCTGGAAGGAGGACAAGCAGTTCTTGATTCTGTACGTCGGATCGTCTCGGCTGGGATACCCGTAATGGGGCACCTCGGTCTTACCCCTCAGTCCATCTATCAGTTCGGTGGGTATAGGGTCCGGGCAAAAGATCCCGCAGAGGCAATCAAACTCCGAGAAGATGCCCGACTCCTGGCTGAAGCGGGCGCCTTTGCCCTCGTCCTGGAAAAGGTTCCTGCCCGTTTGGCAAAGGATCTTTCCGAACACCTGCCTATCCCAACAATAGGTATAGGAGCAGGGCCTTACTGTGATGGACAAGTGCTGGTCTTACATGACATGCTCGGGCTCAATAAGGACTTTTCTCCCCGCTTTCTTCGGCGCTATGCAGACCTGGCCGAGACGGTAAAAGCAGCTTGCACCCGATATTTCCAAGATGTGAAGAATCGCGACTTTCCTTCTCTGGAGGAGAGCTATGAATGAGTAGTGCGAGCTAAAAGAAGGAAATCCGCCAAAACCAGTGCAGTCATCGCCTCTACGATAGGGACTGCCCGAGGTACAGGACAGGGGTCATGTCTACCTCGAGCCTCTAATACCGTCGGTTCTCCCTGACGGGTGACTGTGAGTTGCGGCTGTCGAATAGTAGCTATCGGCTTAAAAGCCACTCGAAAACAAAGATCTTCGCCAGTAGAGATCCCTCCTAAGACACCCGCTGCTTTGTTTGTTGCCATACGAATTTGCCCTTCACTTGATCGAATCAGCTGGTCATTGTGTTCAGACCCCCTGAGCAGTGTATCTGCGAAGCCATTTCCCATCTCAAATCCTTTGGCTGCGTTGATGCTTAGCATTGCGTAAGCCAAACGGGCTGAGAGTTTATCATAAATCGGCTCTCCTAAACCAGGGGGCAAGCCTCGGACCCGAGCAGCGATGATCCCCCCCGTCGTATCGCCCACCTCCTTTAGATGTAGAAGGTAGTTTTCCATGGAGAGACTCAGTTCAGGATCCGGGCAACGGACAGGCGAGCGCTCCACCTCCTCCTGAGACACCGGTTCATAAGAAGTGCAATACGGTCCTATAGAAGCCGTCCAAGCCAGTATTGATAGCTGAGGAAGCTGAGCCCGTAAGAATTGCTCTGCTATGGCTCCCGCTGCTACTCGGGCAGCCGTTTCTCGAGCCGAACTTCGCCCACCCCCCCGTGGATCGGGATTGCGATACTTATATTGATACGTGTAATCTGCATGAGAAGGCCTGTACAAACGCGCTAACTCTTCATACTCTCCGGGTCGAGGATCTCGATTGGCTATCCATAGTGTCAGAGGAGCCCCTGTCGTGCGCCCCCGATATAAACCACTGAGCACCTCCACAGTATCGTCTTCTTTCCGAGGAGAAGTGAACTCGGACTGTCCTGGCCTGCGCCGGCGAAGTGCCGCCGCCACTGCTTCTAAGTCTATCGGAATGTCGCCCGGCAGCCCATCGACGACTACCCCGATCCCCGGCCCATGCGACTCCCCGAATGTAGTAATGCGAAAGAGCCTACCGAACGTATTCATAGGCCCCTATATCCGGAAATGCATCTCGCCGCCTTCCCACTAAGTCTCGTTGAGGGGAGAGCCCCGCATCATACCGGCCCCTGTCTATGAGAGGGCTATTCTCTAATAGAGGATAGTCGTCTGAGGCAGAACCCACCCCAGGACTGGTAAGAGATAGATTTCCTACTCCTGGCAGAGGATCTTTTTGCCGAAAAGCGCAGTGATCAAATAGCCATTGCACAGGAGTGCCCCCTCGTAAGTCAGCAGAAACGGCATCCTCTTTCGTCGTCCAAAATAAACTATTCAACGCCCAAAAATCTATCGGGTAAGTGCGGGTCTGATTCTGTACCTCAAGGTAATCTGAAACAGCCAGGCTGGTTACACCTCGCCTAAGGTCTCCCTGATCGTAAATAAAGGCACAGTGAACCAGCCGATAAGTCCCTCCACCCAGAAAAGCGGCACAGGCCTGCCCACATCGATACACGAGTGTATTGACCGCTTGTAGGATCGGTTGTGCAGGAAGGATAGGAGCGAATCCCTGTGTTAGAATACCGTAGTTGGCGGCATCTCGGATGAGACAGCCCTCCATGACGACTTTGGGGGTGCTCCCTTCCCCAGCAGAGTCTATTCGAACCGCAATACTGGACTGCGATATATGTGTGTAAAGTAAGCGATTCTGGCTACTGGAAGGGAAAAACCAAATCCCTTGCCATTGGCCAGGCGCGGAGCTATAGTAGGGTTCTAACCGCCATCCCTGCATAAAAATGGGAGATTGGGGAGTCCCCATAGCTTCTAAGCGGCCCGCTATATACAAGCCCGAGGCCAACTCTCCCTGAAGGGGACCACTCTCCCATCTGCGGCCTGAAAAATACAAACGGGTACCAGGAAGTATCCGAAGGGTCGCTGAAGGACCTACATAAAAGTACCCATCTATAATCACCGGCTTGTCGGTAGGGAAGGACACAATCACACTATCGAATCCAAAATCTCGGTACACATATGCGGCTATCAAGGCTACTCGAAGCAGCACTTCTTGTCGCCCTGCATCGGTATCGATGAGCAGCTTGTCTTCCTGGATCGTGTTCTTCTGCGTCGTATCCCTCACCTGCAAAAAGACCTGTAGGCTATCTCGGCTACCGATCGTGTACCGGACTCCTATCGGGCCAGCCTGCCCGTCGAAGACAAAGGAGAAAGGGCTTGCCTCCCCTCGCTCCAGTCGTACGGCACGGATATGGACAGGATAGGGGGGAGGGTTATCCACCCAAAGGCGCTGAGTCGGAGACAGTACCGTGGAGAAAAGCGAATCAAAATAGATCGTATCTCGAGAGAAACGCAGCAGGCCTGGACGAGGCTCGATAATCTCTCGGCGACATGCTCCTGTGCCGAGTAGCCCAACTGCGGCTACTCCGATCAGAACGGGCAGATTAGCTCGTCGCGTGCGCGAAAACTTTCCGAAGCAGCTCAGTAACTCGATAGCTGGCATCCCTGCGGATCTTGGTCTCATGTTGGCCTACCTTCAAAAAGAGACCATATAAAGCACGATCCGTCACATAGGCCGCCAGGTCCCGATTTTGGAGAGGTTCGAGCGTGGTAGGGAGGCTATTATAGGTATCCACGATGTATTCCCAAGCTTGCTGAGCTCCTACGCTTTGCATGGCATCCTGGATCTTGGGCTTGTAACGGATATAAAGACTGTCTTGCGTATTCGCTTTGAGATAGGTAGTGGCAGCTACGCTGTCTCCCTTCAAGATACGCATCCCTTCTTGGATAGTGAGAGCAGTTATGGCATTCCAGAAGATGGGTTTTGCTTCAGCAGCCGCTTCTTCCGCCGCACGATTCATTTTGACGACCAAATCTTGGATGAGAGCTTGCCCCCCAGGAAGGGCTTCTATCGCCAGCTTTACCTTCCAGGCTTCTTCAGGAAAAAGGATCCGAATGAGTGCATCTCCGTAATAGCCATCTATTCGGTTCAAATACCGGACGGTGGTATCAGTGCCTACTCGAAGAGCCTCTTTAAGGCCCGCTACGATCTCCTCCTCAGTAAGAGGAGCTCCCTCGGGCAGCTTCAGTTTTTCACAACCCATCAAAATCAGGAGCAAGCCTGCTACACCTATCGTATATCGACCCATACCCATTTAGTCTTTGAGCACCTCTATCGCCTGCAAAGAAGGAAAATGCCGCTTCAGTGGCTCTAAAACCCCCAGCTGTATCGTAGTGGGACTCAGATCACACGTGCGGCAGCTCCCTAAGAGGCGGACGTATAAAGTACTCGCATCAGGACTCAAACGCACAAGCTCAATATCTCCTCCATCCAGAGCCAGGTACTCCCGAATAGAGGAGATATGAGGAGCGATATCCTGTAAGGTAGTTTTCATGAGAGGGTGTTTGTATTCGCAAAAGCCAACCGAGCTACCTCGCGAGCGAGAGTCCCAGCGAGATGAGAAAAAACATCTGCCATGGGCGTCTCCGTAGACAGAGCTGCTGGTATCCCAGCATCACTTCGCTGAACCACCTCCTCCAATAAGGGGATTTCTCCGAGGAAGGGGATATCATATTTCTCGGCAAGCATACGACCACCGTTTTGGCCAAAGATATAAAATTTTCTTTCAGGAAGGTCTGCCGTCCAAAAATAGGCCATGTTTTCGATGATGCCGAGAACAGGTACCTGTACCAAAGGCATTTGAAACATTACGAGGGCTTTCTCCGCATCGGCAAGTGCTACTTTCTGAGGAGTAGTGACAATGATCGCGCCTTGTGGCCTAAACTGTTGCGCAAGAGTGAGCTGTATATCTCCTGTGCCAGGAGGCATGTCTACGATGAGATAATCAAGCTCCGGCCAATCCGTTTCCGTGAGCAGCTGTCGCAGCGTATTGGAAGCCATGGGACCCCGCCAGGGTGTAGCCTGATGAGGCGGCACCAAAAAGCCTAGAGACATGACCGAAAGTCCATATTTGGAAATGGGAATGAGGTAAGGGCGTCCATCTATCTCTCGGACGGCTGGTTTCGCATGTTCTAGCCCCAGCAGGATAGGAACGCTGGGACCATATATGTCTGCATCAAGAAGCCCCACTCGTGCACCAGCCTGCGCAAGAGCTATAGCCAAATTAACAGCCACGGTGGACTTACCTACCCCCCCTTTACCGGAAGCAATCAACAGAAGGTTTTTTACCTGGGGCAAATGCGCAGCAGAGGCCCCTAAAGTGTGGGCTCTAAAATCAATCTTCACCTCCCAGCGCTCTCCCATCGCTCGGCGTACCGCCTCACCGATTTGCTGCTCAAAGTACCCTTTCAGAGGACAAGCGGGAGTGGTGAGCTGTAGCGTGAGAGAAAGTTGGCCATTCTCCTCATTCCACGCCACCCCTTTTACCATGCCCGCATCTACGATATTCTGCTGCAGGTCAGGGTCTATAACCGTGCGGAGCGCATCATATATAACCGCCTCTCTGGAAACCATCTCGAACAAGAAACAAAATGAGAAAGAGAGTTACTCGTCGTCTTCTGCGGCCTTCTTTTTCTTGGGCTTCTCAGGAGCTGGACTGGGAGAGGGAGAAGTAGAAGGAGCTACCTCCGTCTTCTTGCGTCTTTCTTTTTCTGGTCGCTCCCCTGGCGCCGGCGGCAGGGGAGAAGACGTTTCAGAAACAGGTTTTACGTAGCCGAAACCTAAGGAAAACCGCAGGTATCCACCTCTGAGCTGAGGAGGATTTACCCCAGCAGGAGCAGGCCCTTGAGAAGCGCTCCAACTCCCCTTGGATGGAGACAAAACGCCTCCCAGATCCGCTCCCCACAGCAAAGAAATTCCTTCCCCTCTTTTCCATCGACGAAGCCCTACCCCTACCTCCACTAATCCCAGATTACTGGAGAAGGTACGCTTCTCCAGCGGACGCAGTTCCTGATTGGAACCAAAGAAAATCGGCTCTGTGAAGTAGTTGGTATAACGAACCTCATATCTTCCTACTTGGTATCCCAGATAGGGGTAGAAGAGCCAAAGATTCTTATTGATGAGCGCAAATCCCAGCTGCCCCCCGTAATGCAAGGCATAGGGACGAGCCAGCCCCCGTTCCGTCTCAGAAGCATCGTAGTGCTGAAGCTGGAGGGTGCCCGATAACAGGATTTTCTTGGCAAATAAGAAGTCTATATTGGCTCCAGCGGTGGTAGCCCAGGGAATCAGCTGGAAATCTTTCCCCAGCGCCGTCGAAGCTTTCAAATCATCCTGAAGCTTCCCAAAGAAACCTATACCCAGGCCACTATGAGCCCGCAAAGCTATAGCCAGACTCACAGGAGCGTCCTGGGCCCACAAGAAGGATAACAAGAGAAGCGCGATTCCTATCCGCATAAAACAAAGGTACTATGTTCCTTCATTTTTCGAGCAGGTGCCGAAACTTTTCTCGCGCTTTTTTAACCTTCGGGGCAATAACAAAAGCACAATAGGGCTGGGAGGGATTTTTCGCATAGTAATCCCAGTGATACTGCTCCGCAGGATAAAAAGAACGGAGCGGTTCGATAGCAGTCACGATCGGCGCAGAGAAAACCTTCTCCTTTTCTAATCGCTCCCGTACACGCTCAGCAACTATCCGCTGCGCCTCAGAATGATAAAAAATAACGGAGCGATATTGAGGACCCACGTCGTTTCCTTGTCGGTTGGGAGTGGTGGGATCATGGGTCAAAAAGAAATACTCGGTTAGCTCTTCGTAGCTTATGAGAGTCGGGTCGAAACGAACCCGAACCACTTCCGCATGGCCCGTGGTCTTGGAGCAGACCTGTTCGTACGTGGGGTGAGGTACATGCCCCCCTGCATACCCAGGGAAAACTTCAACTACCCCCTTCAGGGGCTTGAAGAGAGCCTCGGTACACCAGAAACAGCCTCCTCCGAAGGTAGCTTCCTCCAACTGCGCTTGCATCATCCCAAATAACAAGAAAAATAGCCCTCGCATCCCCCTATAGCAAAATCGCATGGAATCGTTGGGGCTCTTCCTTAAGAGGGCGTAGCGCTTCTTCATGGAGAGTCTCCTGATAAGCCCTCAATCGAACTTGGAGCGCCTCATCAGAAATAGCTAATATCCGGACTGCCAGAAGCCCTGCATTCGCTGCGTTGTCTACCGCAACAGTAGCAACGGGGACTCCTTTCGGCATCTGCACGATCGAGAGAAGCGAATCTATACCGCCGGCAGATTGACTGGAGCGAATAGGCACCCCGATCACAGGCAGCACTGTAAGAGAAGCGAGCATGCCCGGTAGGTGAGCGGCGCCCCCAGCCCCAGCAATGATCACTTTGAGACCCCGAGCAGCGGCCTGTTTCCCATATGCCCATAACCGATCTGGAGTTCGATGAGCAGAGACGATAGTGTATTCATAGGAGACGCCAAACTGCTCCAGCATAGCTTTCGCCCCCTCCATGACCTGGGCATCGCTGGAACTACCCATTACGATACCGACCTGTGGTGCCATCTGGTAAAAGTACGGGAGCTGTAGGATTTTTTGGTCTTCAACCTTCTATAGAAGAAATGCATCTCAAACCACAAATTCTGCTTTTCCCAGAGAGAATTGGCTCCCACAGAGAAGCTCGCAGTTGGACTTCGGTAGATAAAAGCTCCTCCTTTTTATCCTATCAGAAATTCTTTATCCCTACGGAGAGGCAATTCTTTCTCGACCTCTACCTTCTCTACTCGAGCAGCGGGAGAACCTCGATGAGCCCACTGAAGAAAAAGCTCCAGCTGGGCCGGAGGACCTTCCACTTCTATCAGGACGGACCCATCTAATTCGTTGCGAGCAAAACCAACTACCCCGAGGGCATGGGCCGTCTTCTGAGCATACTTCCTAAAGAAGACCCCTTGCACTTTACCGAAGACCCGAATGCGCCAGCGGGCCTCCTGTATCATCAGTTTAGCCTTTCAAAAATTCCAGCGATGCCCTGCCCACCGCCTACACATGCTGTTACCAGCCCATACTTTTCTCCTCGCCTACGAAGCTCGTTGATAATCTGGACTGTGAGCTTGGCTCCCGTACAGCCCAGAGGATGACCCAGAGCGATTGCCCCTCCGTTGACATTTAATTTTTCCATGGGGAGGCCTGCTTCCTTCACCACTGCCAAAGATTGTGCCGCGAAAGCCTCATTTAGCTCTATCAAGTGGATGTCAGCCAAGGACAGACCTGCTCGACGGAGGGCTTTTGGGATAGCCTCGACAGGTCCGATACCCATAATGTGAGGCTCCACCCCAGCGACTGCATAGCCCCGCAAGACAGCGATAGGCGTCAGAGCATGTCTCTTGAGAAAAGCTTCACTCACCACGAGCACAAACGCCGCCCCATCGGAAGTCTGAGAAGAGTTACCCGCTGTAACCTGCCCATTGGCTGCAAATACTGGCTTGAGCTTCGCTAAAGCTTCCATATTCGTATCCGCTCTGGGTCCTTCATCCGTATCATGTATGTACTCTCGGACCTGCTTTTTGCCTCCGACTACAGATACATCTACCACTCGAAGGGGGACAATCTCTTCTCGAAACTTCCCGGATGCGATGGCTGATAGGGCATGCTGATGGGAGCGCAAAGCAAAGGCGTCGGACTCTTCTCGAGTGATACCATACTTTTTAGCCACCTCTTCGGCGGTCATTCCCATTCCATAGTACCATTCCGGAGCTTGTACAGCATACTCGTAGTTAGGGACGATCTTGTAGCCTCCCATCGGAACGAGAGACATGGTTTCTGCCCCTCCTGCTATAATCGCATCCGCCTGCCCTGTGCGAATCTTAGCTACTGCCATGGCTATAGCCTCGAGCCCAGAAGCGCAATAGCGATTAATAGTAGTAGCGGGAACCTCTCTGCCTAACGCTCGCAGCGCTATGTATCGAGCCATATTGAGTCCTTGCTCCGCCTCCGGGATCGCATTTCCGCAGATAAGATCATCTATCTCTCGAGCAAAATCTATCTGAGGGAAAAGACTCTTGATTTTCTCGATCACTGCAACTGACATATCATCGGGACGCACTGTACGCAATCGGCCCCGAGGAGCCTTTCCGATCGCGGTGCGAAAACCAGCCACGAGGTAAGCCTCTTGCATGCGACAAAGATACAAGACACAGTGGGTGTCGAGCATACGTGTATTCACCCCTCCGTCGAAAGGGCGAAATAAAGCCCCCCCTACACCTTCCGCCTTGCAACTATTATAAAGGGAGATAGGTATGACCGATATACTCTCCCCAGCTGCGGGCAAGGCTCCCCACTCGACCGCCACTTCTGAGTTCCAGGCCCAGCGAGCTATCCCTGAGCTCCACCTCTGCCCTAATCCATCAAAAGGTTGTCAGGCTACCTCTCTGAGACGAACCGGAGCCTTTCTACAGGAAGGTCTGTAGGATAAAAACGCTCGCCTTCTGGGCGCACTTCTAACCGAAGAAGTCCTATCAAAGTGTACTTGATAAGGATTTTACGAGCCTTCCATCCTTCTTTTGGACCTAAGATATGACGGAAGGTAGGCTCATCGATATAGGGGTTCGTACGCAGATAATCCATCAGAAGGGCCTCCGCACGACGAAAAAGAACTTGTTGAGGTTTCTTCTCTGCTCGCCAGAGAGCCTCCAATAAGGAGCCTGCCAGACGACTCTGATCCCCGACCCGTACATACGCCCGATGCGAGCCATCTTCCTCTCGAACCAAAAAAGGGCGTCGCTCAGGTTGAGGAGGAACGATCACTTCTAAAATGATTTTGTCTTCCCATCGGATGAGCTCAGCCGAAAAATCTACTGCGGGCGCTACATAGCGCTGCGCAGCTAACTCCACCATGTAGTATTCCTGGTCAGGGTCTACTCCACAGATGCGGCCATTGTCCTTTACGCCAATGAGCAAACTTCCCCCCTCTGTATTAGCGAAAGCAGACAAGGTACGGGCAATTTTACGAGCGCTGTCGATGCGCTGCTTGAAGTCTAAATGTAATCCCTCTCCCGCGGCTATGCGAGCCAGCAGGGGGGAAAGGTCCCACCCCGCCATGATAAGCTAAGGTAAGAAGTTTACCAGAGCAGCCAGAAACCCCGTATGTTTGCGCCATGCCCCTCCTTGTGGATAAAGTCATCCTCGTTACAGGCGGTACTCGGGGTATCGGCCGAGCTATTGTGGAAAAACTCTTAGAAGAAGGTGCTCGCGTAGCCTTTACCTATCGGGGCTCCCGAGAGCTTGCAGAGAATCTCGTAGCGCACGCTCCAGACCGCTTACGCGCCTACCAAGCCGATGTCACCGACGGACCCCGAGCAGAGGCGATCGTAGGGGAGCTCATCCGAGAGTGGAAACGAATCGACGGACTGGTCAACAACGCAGGAATCACACAGGATAATCTCCTGCTCCGCATGACAGAAGCCCAGTGGGATCTCGTCCTCGCAACGAACCTCAAAGGCCCTTTCCTGTATACCAAAGCGGTCCTCAAACCCATGCTCTCCCAACGCAAAGGGAGTATCCTGAACATCAGCTCCGTCGTAGGCCTCCAAGGCAACCCAGGCCAAGCTAACTACGCCGCAGCGAAAGCGGGTCTGATCACATTTTCAAAATCGATCGCAAAGGAAATCGGTTCTCGAAACATTCGAGTCAACGTCGTGGCGCCAGGATTCATCCGCACAGATATGACAGCAGAGCTCCCCGCTGAAGAGTGGAAAAAAAATATCGCTCTCGGTCGGTTAGGAGAGCCAAAAGAAGTCGCTTCCCTTTGCGCTTTCCTCCTCTCAGATGAAGCCTCTTACATTACGGGACAGGTCTTCGTTGTAGACGGAGGGATGACCTAAGGGCTTCTCTTAGAAACTCTCAGGCCGTACCTATGCGGGTTTTACTCAATGGATGACCGCCCTACTTACAGTTCCTCTTAGCTAAAAGAGAATCACCTTCTTCGATAGAGGAGTAGCCCAAAGAGGCTCAAGAGTCCCACTAATCCTGCGATGGTTCCTACCCATCTACTTAGGTGAACGGCTGCTGCTAAGGCGACTCCGACGATCAGAATAGCTATACCAATAGGAAGGAGGGGAAAAGCTCCCGGTAGCATTCGTCTTCCTTTCCCCACCGAAAGGATAACCATAGCCCCATACGCCACAAGGGTCGTCCAAGCAGAAGCCATGTATCCGTAGCGCGGGATGCCGTAAAGATTGCCTAACCAGGTGATGACACTCCCCAGCGCTGTTATCGCGATACCCGCTTCAGGCTTATGAGAAAGCTTGTACCAAATAGAGGCCTGGACCAAGGTCCCCATCAGGAGGTGAGCCCACAAAAGAAGGGGAACCACAGATAGAGCAGGATGATAAACAGTGGGAAAGAGCGGTTTCGGAAGCAGGCCTCCCCATGTGGTCGTCACCAGCGGTTCCACCCAAATCATAAGCAGAAGGACGCCCATCAGTCCTACGCCATGGTAGAGGAGCCAACTTCTCCGATAAAAAGAACGATCTCCTCGATTTTCCCCCAGCAGAAGAGGTTCGCCCGCCTGCCGATATGCTTGTACGAAAAGGGCCAGCGCCATTGCGACCTTATAGGCAGCACTGTACAAAGCCGTCTGCTTCAGATCATGTCGGGCGAGGAGAATGCGATCCAGTACATCATTAGTAGCCCCCAGGAGCCCGATCAAAGTCAGCGTCAGCCCATACCGCAAAAGGACAGGGTACCCTACCTCCTGGGCAGACGCCTCAGAAACCCGAGATGGCCCCCAACTCAAAGCCCATCCCAACCGCAGAAGAGAGGCAAGAAGATTTACCCAGAGGATATACGCTAAGCCATATCCCCGCATGCCAACTCCCCACCAGTTTAGGGCCAAAATCGCACCTACGTGGGTGAGTTGAATAACCGCAAAACGAAAAGGGCGCCCGACTGCCCGCTGATAAGCCAAAGCGAAGCTACCCCATGCATCTACCGTCCAGATGGCGATGGCAAGCCCTATAAGGTCTTCCCTTCCTTCGTACCCTAAAGATGGAGCTGCCCAGTAGCCCAACAAAAACAAAACGACCGCAACTCCCCCTCCCACTCCTCCCATCAGCCTCAATATGTGCCAAAAAATCGTAGCAGAAGCTTGTCCTTCGACCCTTGCGCTTCGCCCGAAACGAAAATAAGCCGTTTCCATCCCCATACCCGCTACAATCAGTCCGAATACCATCCATGAATACAACTCAGAAAGCCTACCGAACTCCTCCATAGAAAGACGATGTACATACAAGGGCGTCAAAGCCCAGTTGAGGAAACGAGCCGTGGCCGTAGTGAATCCATAAATAGCACCGTGATAGAGCAGCCTTCGGAGTGACATGCCCCAAAGGTAGAAGCTGATGCCAGGCAAGGTTCTTTTTCCTACTCTATGAGGACATGCGCTCGCCAAGCAAAAAGCACTGCACCCTTCAAAATGAAAAGGCCCCCTTACGGGGGCCGAACCCAGAACTTCTGTAAAGAACACTCTATAGAAAAGTCGTTCAGATGCGCACTCGAAGCCCTCCTGCTACATCTAATCGAGGCTTAGCGGGAGAGAGAAGCGTGTACAGATTGGCTTGAGCAAATAGCTCCATGAAACGTATCGGGAGCAGAATCCCTCCCCCAAGATGCGCAAGAGCTTGCGCAGGATCTCGGTCACCTCCCTGACGCACTCGAAATCCTCCTTCTAAATAAGGGGAGAGCGCCATCCCTCTTCCACACACCCCTCCCTCACATACCGCTGTGTTGATATACTGCTGGAAGGCTACCCCTGCCGTGAGTCCCCACCCCCTATCATATCCGCCCACAAAAGCAAGATTGAGATAAGGGTTTCCACCCAGGGTAAACCGTCCGCTTAAGGCCAGCAGTCCATCTTTGCTGAAAATAACCCCGACTGCTTTCTCTCCAGCAGATTGAGCGAAAGAGAAGCTCAATCCCAGAAGTAACCCGAAAGTGTTGAGTTTGTTTCGCATACAATATGTATACGCACGCTCTCCTGAACCAGGTTGCAAGGGTGTATTTCTCCTTCTTTTTGGGGAAATAAGCCGGGGGAGGTACTATTAGGACAAGAGGTCAGATGAAGTGATACCCCCGAATGTACCAGAAGAAAGCAAAGCCACTACTCTGGGGGGACGTTCCAAGGTAGCTCTCAGGGCACTCACTAAATGCTCTTTATCCGTGAACCACTCCACCCCTTTCTCTCCTACCGATTTTCGAAGGGCTGCAAGGTCTGCTCCTTTATCGGAGGCTATTTTCGGATCGACGTAGATCCAGCGCTGCTGCGCCAACCGAAGCGCCTGTCTATACTGGCTTGCATAGGTAGGTAAAAGGCTGCTATAGGTGTGTAACTCCACGACTGCGAGGAGCGGAAGTCGAGGAAAGGTTTCTCGAAGCGCTTGCAAGGTAGCCTCGACCTTACTTGGAGCATGGGCAAAATCTCGCACCAGAATAAGCTTCTCAGAACGATACCATACCTCCTGTCGTTTCTCCGGTAGCTCGAAAGCACTCAAAATATCAGCGAACTCACGATCATCCACATAAAACTCTTGCAGGAGGCGCCACACCGCCGCGACATTCAGGATATTATGTCGACCCCAAAACCGCAAAGGCACCACTCGACGCCCAATCCGCACAAACCACGTAGACCCTCTGCGGAAATAGGGCAGCTCTTGATAAGGTATCATATAATGCCATCCTGCCCTCAAGTGCCTTTCGACAAGAGACTTAACGAGGGAATCCGTCGAGTTATAAAAGCATATCCCTCCTTTTGGCAGGATCTGTAAGATATGTTCGAAGGTCTGCTGATACCGCTCTGGCGTCGGATAGACATTCGCATGATCCCACGCTACACCTGTAAAAATAAGCCAGTGCGGACGATACACTGCTGCTTTGGGCTGCGGGTTCCATGCAGAGGCAGGGTATTCATCTCCCTCCAAAATGCACGTAGGGGCGTCACTCAGAGATACCGAAGGAAGTCCTGTCCTGGGTGCTGCCCCCACCAACCAGTCTGTAGGTAAGCGCAACGAACGAAACGCCTGGACAAGAAGGGCAGTAGTAGTAGTCTTTCCATAACTCCCTATCACTGCGATTCGATGCTTGTGTTGAGCTACTCGAGCGATATAGGTGGGCATATCCCAAAGAGGGATCCCTAAAGCTTGCGCTTTCAGCAGCTCCGGATTGTCAGGCCGAGCGTGCATGCCTACCAGGACAAATTCTTCCTCCCCTGTAAGCTTCTCTGGAAACCATCCCTCCTGAGGGGGAAGCACTCCCCCTTCTGCGAGATGCGTCCGAGCCGGATCTTCTATCCGATCATCCGAACCTGATACGAGATATCCCTCTCTCTTCAGATGAAGAGCAAGAGCATGCATAACACTCCCGCCTATACCTATGACATGTATGCGCCGCACCGCCGCACAAAGTTACCCTTTGCCGTAAGTTTGTCCGATGCGGATATTGATCACCGGCAGTCGGGGTCTCGTTGGCTATCACCTCTGGAAAGCCGCCCAGGATCGCCCTTGGAAAGTATTCCTTACCGGAAGGGGAGAGTCGCCCGATGAAAAAAGCTCCTACCAACGGGCAGACCTAACCCAGCCAGCAGAGATTATCCAGCTCCTTTCTTGGGCTCAGCCCGATGTGGTGATCCATAGCGCTGCGATGACGCTCGTCGATTCCTGCCAGGAGAATCCTGCTCTTTGCTGGCAGCACAACGTGACTTCTACCCAGCTCTTACTGGAGGCTCTAAGGAACTACCGACCCCAGACCCATTTCATCTTCGTATCTACCGACTTTGTATATGATGGGTTTCCTAAAGAAAGGCGCCCTTATATAGAAGGAGACTACGAAGCTCCTCTCTCTGTCTACGGAGCCAGCAAACTCGCAGCCGAAGCCTGGGTAAAAACGTATCCGGGGCCTTGGGCTATCGCTCGGACTGCCCTTGTATACGGATGGGCTCCCACCCTTCCCAGAGACAATATCCTGCTGCGAGTACTCAATCAGCTCCGGGAGGACCGTCCCATTTCTCTTTTCACCGATCAAGTTCGCACGCCAACCTGGGCCGCGGACGTAGCTACAGGACTGCTCCTTCTGGCAGAAAAAAAGGGGCAAGGTCTATACCACCTCGCAGGACCTGATATCGAAACCCCCTTCACCTTTGGAGAGAAAGTCGCCCGCACCTGGAACCTTCCCCTCGATAAACTCCAACCTCTCACTGCAGAAGACTTTCAACCCATCGCTCCAAGGCCCCCTTACAGTCCACTTTCCATCGAAAAAGCGCGAGCCCTCGGCTATGCACCTCATCCGACCGAGGCTGCACTTGCCCTTCTTCGAAACCAGTTATGAGCTTACGGGTGATCCTCGCCTCCGCTGGCGCAGGGAAAACCCAAGAACTGGCCTCCCTTAGTGTGAGAGCCCTGGATCAGCGGCTCTCCTCTTCAACTACAGAAGGAGGAGTACTGGCGATTACATTCACCCGCAACGCAGCAGCCGAACTCAAAGCGCGCATCCTATCTGTCGCCATAGAAACAGGACACAACCTACTGGCCCGTAAGCTCATCCTCAATCAAGCGCCTCTCTACACCAGCACGATCGATGGGCTGATCCGAGAGCTATACTTTCACTTAGCCCCTCTTCTCGGACTCGCCGCTTACCAAGACCTTATCGTGGAGGAAGAAGATCAAATAGAGGTGCGAGCCCTCCTCATCTCCGAACTTCTCCAAAAACTCAAGGGCTCCCCGTCTTTTCTCCGAACCCTTCGACAGGCCATCCGATTAGAACTCGAAACTGCTGGGAAAAGGGTCAAACCAGAAGCTATCCTCCATCAAGAATGTCACCGTCAACTCACAGAAACCCCCCTCCAAAGCCACATCCGCCTCCTCCTACACAAGTGGCACACTTCGCTTATTCATCCTACAGAGGAAGAGAAAAGATGGTTGTCTATCTTGCCCACACAGAAGGGAGAATACCTCATTACCAGCATCTATCAAGCCCTCCACACCTATCGCTTGACCGCTCAACGTCTTTTTCTAAGCGATCTCACCACACTCGTCTGGCTCACAGCTCGCCACGTCCCCGAGCTCCTTACAGAACGAGCCTCTCTTTACACACACATCCTTATAGATGAAGCCCAAGATACCTCCCCCCTCCAATGGGAAATTTTATGGCCTTTGCTACAAGAAGTCCTGGCCCAAAATGGAAATGTAACCCTGATCGGCGATCCCAAGCAGTCGATCTATGCCTGGAGAGGAGCCGATTACAGCCAGGTGCTCCACGCATGGGACAAAGCAGATGAGCAAAAAACCCTTTCCGATAATTTTCGAAGTCATGCATCTATCGTCTGTTTCAATAATAATCTCTATTCTAAGCTCCCATCTCTCTTGGAGAAATACAAAAGTAGTGGCAAAAAAAGAAACTCATATTCCTACGCTACGAAAGCCATAGAAGAGCTAAAGCATCTCTACAACATCAGCAAAGTATGTCAGACACCCAAATACATCTCCTCTTGTGAAGCCGGCGGGGTAGAAATAAAACGGCTAACGAGCCGAGGAAACGAAACAGAACGCGCAAAGGCTATTCGGGAAATAATAGATTTTCTCAATCAAAAAGGGGTCCCCGCTGAGGAGACTGCGTTTCTTGTCCGGAGGAATGAAGACGTAGCCAAACTGCGTTCCTTACTTCCTGACCTTCCCCTACAAGTTCAATCTTTACCCATCGGAAATGCCACTACCCTGACAGTCACCCTACGCTATTTCCATCAACCCGGCCCTGTAGAAAGCTGCTTCTTGCGCTGGGTAGCGGGCGAGGATGCACCCTATCTCGAGCAGGAGCTTGATATTCTGAAAAGCACAGTGGACGAAAGCGACTCTACCCCCCTACAGAAGTGGAAAGCTTTTTACAAAGTAGGGGAGCTCTGGTGGAGTAAGTACTTTCCATCCCAACGGGCTCATTGGATGCTCTTCCTCTCTCGTCTGTATACATTGCTCCTCCGTCATCCTTTTTATGGGAGGGCAGAAATCCTCCGGTGGTGGGAAAATAAAGGGAAGTACATAGAGCTCCAGATACCTTCCTCGCCTGGCATCTATCCTGTTACTACCATTCACAGAGCAAAAGGTCTGGCTTGGCGAGCCGTAATCCTCCCTTTCGTAGAATGGGATCTTCTCTCTACTCAGTGGCGCAGCCCTACGTGGCAAAAGGTACCTGCTTCGGCTCTCCCCCCCTCCCTCAGAAAAACGCTGAGCGCTCTTGATAAGTATCTCCCTACGAGCGACTTGACTTCCTACCTATTACCTCTCAAAATCAGCTCTGACACAAAAGAGGAGGTCTTTTCCGAGTTATACTTTGCCTATTTCAAGAGCCAAGTGATAGAAAATGTAAACCTTCATTATGTAGCCACGACCCGAGCTCGCGAATATCTTTTTTTGATTACCAGCCCTCCCCTTGCCTCTTACCAAAAAGGGGCTAACTCTTGGGGGGGATTTTGGACAGAAGAGAATCTGGGAAAACAGATCATTCCATGAGCACTCGTGCCTCTTCCAGTCGGTGGAAAGGAGCGCTGCTTGCCTTCGGGATCGTATTTGGTGACATAGGGACTTCTCCGCTCTATGCCTTGGATGCATTGGCGCGAGGCAAGCCTATCGAACCTTCTCTTGTATTCGGAGGGCTGTCCCTTATCTTCTGGAGCCTGACATTGATCGTATCGGTGAAGTATATCGTACTGGTGATGCGGGCAGACAATCATGGAGAAGGCGGAATCTTCGCTATGTACTCTCTTTTGCGCCGTTTCGCTCCCTGGATTATCCCGTTGGTCATTACAGGTGCAGCTATGGCGTTTTCGGATTCTATTTTTACCCCAGCGATCTCTGTTTCTTCAGCCATAGAAGGGCTCCAGCTTTACTTCCCTGCACTGAAGACAGTCCCCATCGTCGTCTGCATTTTGGTAGGGCTCTTTCTTATCCAGCAGTTTGGTACAGAGTGGGTGGGAGGCTTGTTTGGACCTATTATGCTTCTATGGTTCGTTTTCATCGGAGGGATAGGGGCCTGGAGACTGGTAGAAGCCCCTCAAGTCTTATCTGCGCTCAACCCTCTGTATGCTATAGAACTCCTGCGAACCCATCCGGAAGGATTCTTGCTATTAGGGGCGATTTTTCTCACCGTCACAGGGGTAGAGGCTTTATACGCTGATATGGGACATGTGAAAAGGGAATCTATCCGGATCGCCTGGCTGTTTGTAAAGCCCGCCCTTCTCCTTTCCTATTTCGGACAGGGAGCGTGGATGCTTACTCAGCGCGAGGGTCGGATCTTGGGAGAGGCAGAGAAGCCCTTCTTTGCCATGCTCCCAGAAGGATGGCTTTTCCTCGGAGTGGGAATTTCTACTATAGCCACCATCGTCGCCAGCCAAGCCCTCATTACGGGTGCTTATACCATCTTCAGCGAAGCGAGCCGATTGGGATTTTGGCCTCGATTACGGGTACTGTATCCGGCCACCACTCGAGCTCAGATGTATGTACCTTTCATCAATTGGACGCTTTTAGCTCTGGTTCTGCTCATCGTCCTCACCATGCAGCGCTCCAGTGCTATGGAGGCTGCATATGGACTTTCTATCAATATTTCCCTGCTTATTACGAGCATCCTTCTCGCCACTTTTTTCTGGTGGCGCATGCGGCGCATACGCTGGGCAGCCGCCCTGATCTTGGGTTTATATCTCCCGATCGAGATCATTTTTCTCTACTCAAACCTTCATAAGGTACCTGAGGGAGGATGGATTGCGTTAGCGCTGGGTGGAGGTGCCGCCCTTATCATGGGGCTGTGGCTGTGGGGTGAGCGGGTGAAAAAACACTTTGGGGACCAGGTCGACTTCGCTCCTTACGCAGAGCGGCTTGTAGCCCTATCGGACGAGGAAAAGCTTCCTTACTTTGCCACACACCTGGTTAGTCTCTCTACCAGCCCGACCCCGGAGAAGATAGAGCATAGACTTATCTATGCCATCCTAAACCGGCAACCCAAAAGGGCTCGTACCTACTGGTTCATCCACGTAGCCGTAAGTGAAAAACCGTACGAAGCGACGTACCGACTCCACACCTATGTGCCTGGGCGGTTGTATCGAGTAGATTTCTTTCTGGGATTCAAGTTACAGCCTCGGATCGGCCTCCTTCTTCGGCAGGTAGTCGAAAAATTAGCACAGCAAAAAGAAATCGACTTGCTCAGCCCTTATCCCGCTCTCCGCCGTTATGGCCAAACAGGCGACTTTCGCTTTCTCTTTGTGCGGCGAGTCGTCAACTTCGACGCTCGTTTTTCGGCTCGAGAACGTTTGGCTTTACAGATCTATCAGTTCTTGGATAGACTCTCCCTACCCGTCGAGAGCGCCTATGGCTTAGAAGTAGCGGCTCTCACCCAGGAGTATGTACCCCTCACGACCCCACAGATTCCCCCTGAAATGCTTCTACATCCTTGCGAGTAGGAGATGAGTTATTTTTGCCTAACTACCTCCTCCTCCTATGATGAGCAGAGCCTTCTTTTTTCTAAGCATGTTCTTGTACATAGGAGAAGGCTGGGCCCAGCCACGGCTGCGACACTTGGTCGGCACCTATCTACGCCCCACAGAGGGAGAGGTTCCAACTCCGCCACCGATAAGTTTCCCCCGACTTTCAGCCGAGAAACCCTATCGCAATCCCCGTCTTCTTCGCGCGCTGGCGCGAGCTGAAGAACAAGAGAACCTTCAGGCCATAGATAGTCTCCTCCGCCTATATGTAACGCAGTTTTCTATTTCAAACTTTCAGGATACGGTTTCTCTTCAGCTTTTATGGCGATGGGCTCAGATACGGGAATACTTCGGTGACTCCCTTCTCAGTGCCTACTTGTATGGACTATGCCTACGGAACATGCACCATGCCCCGTCAGAAATTCGACTTGCGTATCGTCGCTTACAAGAACGGTGGCGAAGCGAATGGGTCCCCTTAGAATATTACCGAAAAATCGCTCGACTGCGCCAAAAAATAGACACATTAGCCCCTCCCCGGGGGGTTTTACTTAGCCTCGGTCCTCATATTAACTCTCCCTATCCCGATTATGCTCCCTATATGCACCCCTCCGGACAGGTTCTGCTTTTCACTTCTCGAAGGGAACAGATTCTTACCGCATTAGATCCAGACCAACTCCGAAATGAAGACCTCTACTACAGCCAACGGGATTTTGTACGGGGAGGATTCAAGCCGGCGGAGAAGTTTCGAGATGTCATCAACAGCCCCTATAACGAAGGCTCCGCCTGTCTCAATTCGGACGGGACGATTTTGATTTTCGCCCGCTGTGATGCCCCGGATGGCTATGGATCGTGCGACCTGTACATCTCTCGCTATGAAAACGGACGATGGCAAAACCCTAAGAATCTGGGCCCCCGAGTAAACTCCTCTTTTTGGGATTCTCACCCCTTTCTGGCTGGAGATTCACTGCTGTTTTTCGCTTCCAATCGACCGACAGGCTTCGGTCAATCTGATCTTTACGTTAGCCGGTTGGGCCCCGATGGGGAATGGCTCCCTCCCGAGAACTTGGGTCCCCTAATCAACACATTGGGAGATGAAGTGACCCCCTACTTTTATGAGCCCTACCAAACGCTGTATTTCAGCTCTACTGGGCAGCCTTTTGGATATGGTGGGTATGACATCTATAAGAGTCGCAGGCAGGATTTCTTCTGGGAAGAGCCAAGAAATCTCGGCCCCCTGGTCAACACCGATGGAGACGAATACTACTTCTCCATAGACGGAAGAGGGAACAAAATCTACTATGCTCGAGCCAGCCGGAAGTCCCTGCGTAACTTCGACTTGTACTCGTTTGAGCTGCCAATGGAGGCCCGACCCGATGCCACTACGAAACTCGCAGGATACCTCATCGACTCCCTTTCCGGGCAACCCCTGGTAGGAATCGTGATCGCTGTAGATCTCACCGAAGGAACAGAAATCACTCCAGTTTTCGCAAACAAACAGGGCTATTTTGAGTTTCAACTCGTACAAAATCGACAGTACCAACTCATGGTGCTGGATACGCATCTTATCCGCATACCTGACACTGTCGCCCTCATAGACGACCAGACCTACTCACTCTTTCTCAGCACAGCGGAACTTCAAAGACCCTATGTCCTGGAAAATCTCGAGTTTCCGACGAATAGTGCTGAAATCGGGCCCGAAGCCTATCCTCGTCTGGACTACATCGCAAGCTTCCTCCTCAAATATCCTTTCGTTACCCTTCGCATCGAGGGTCACACGGACGCCACAGGAGACCCTATGCACAATCGCAAACTTTCCCAACAGCGAGCTGAAAATATCCGGAGATACCTGCTGCGCCTGACAGGGTTGCCTCCCGACCAGATACAGGCCAAAGGCTATGGTTCAGACCGCCCCCTACTCCCAAATACTACCCCAGAAAACCGTGCACGGAACCGCCGGGTAGAGTTTATCCTCGAGATTCCCCCCGAGAAGCTGACACTGATGCGGTTAGATTTCCTCTTCGGAGAAGAGTGGGATATCCCTCTACAGGAAGAAGAGACAGAAGACCCAGAAGAGTTTCCTTTAGACCCAGAGTTTCAGACTCCCGAACTGGAAGTACCTGATGTAGGGGATGAGTTCGAGGAGCCTGTGAGCCGTGATTTTGATCCCCCCCTCATCGAAGAAGACGAAGAAGAGGACCCTTGACCTTCTTCCCTAAGCCAATACGCTGTAGGACCGTTGGTAGGCTGTAATCTGCCCTATCGCCTTCGCCAAACGAGTCATAAGCCCTTCCACATGGGGGACGTATTCCTCCTCTGGGAGAGGGAGAGCTTTTTCTATGTCCTGAAGAAGGGTGCTATCCACTCCCTCCACATCCCATAGCGTTCGCACTCGCTCCAGCAAGTTATATCGACGCAGTACTTCCCATCCATCTAAAAGGTGGCGATGTCGGGTACCTTCCCAGATATCTGTGACCAAAAGCTCACGAACGAACCGTTCTGGAGGAAACTCCGTAAGAATACCCAAGCCTCCCCACACTTCTACACACCACTGGGCAGCTTGAAGCGCCACTTTTGCGGTCCAGAACTTAGCTAAGTGCGTGAGAAGGCGGAATACGGCATATCGCTCAGAATAAGGGGGAGTCTCAAGCCATACTGTCTCCAGCCACTGCTCCGTAAGCCATGCGAGGGCACCCGCCCATCGTAGCCGCTCATAGTGAAGGGCGGCTTCATGGCGGAAAAGTGGCTGTTCTGCTAAAGCACGCCCAAATAGCCGCCTCTGCTGAGCAAATCGAAAAGCCTGGGCTACGGCATGGAGCCCGTGCGCCACTACACCCACTGCATTCGCCACTCGAGAAAAATTCAACACCTCTAAGATGTAATAAATACCGTAACGCTCTTCCCCGATGAGATAGGCTTCCGCTGCACGCAATTCCACCTCTCCTGTTGGGACACTGCGAGTACCTATCTTATCCTTGAGACGACGAATCAGGTAGTTTCGCCCCTTTCCAACGAGCCGCTCTCTGGGTACTACAAATAGAGCTAAACCCTTCACCCCACCAGGAGCCCCTTCTGGCCGAGCCGCAACCACTGCTAAGTCCGCCCCCACATTGCTGGCAAAGTATTTCTCTCCCTCCAAATGCCACAGCTCCCCTTCTCGCCGATAAGCCGCAGTGCGAACATGACTACCCAAATCTGACCCTCCCCCGATCTCGGTCATCCACGTGGCTCCCTGCCCAAAAGGGGGCTCAGAACGGGCCAGGATACCTAAAAATTCCTCTCGTCTCGCACCCTGGAAATACTTATATAAAGGCACCCATGTTGATAGGCTGACTGTATATGGACAGTACAAACCAGTATCATAGTAGCTGGTAACAAAACCTAACATATAGCTCAGGCGGAAATCATGCCGCGCAGCCACCTCCGATATGACCCCAGCGCTGTAACCAGCTCCCAACAAATAGGCATACGCAGGGGGGTACCCTATCTCATCGATCCGCTCCCCCCATTCATTAAACTGCTTCAGAGATGGAGTGCCTTGCCTGTCGACCGAAAGAGAGAGAGAGAATCCTTCTGTTTCCCACCAAGCCTGATAGGCCAGAAGCCGCTCAGAGGGGAGAAGCCCCAGCTCCTCGGCTAAGAAAGCAACAGGCCCTCCCAGAAGCACATCTTCTCGCATCGCCGAAAGATACGAAGCAAATGCTTCCAAAACGACACTGAAAGCCTCTTTTTTTCGGTTTGCTTCTTTATCCTCTCCATTAAAATCATGGGGAGGCTTCAGCCTCCCCATAAGATGCCCTTACAAACAAGAACGTCAGTAGCGGACGAGCCGCAGCGTCTTCCCTCCCACTTGAAGCAGGTAGACCCCTGAGGGCAACTGGCTTCCTTCGATGACATAGAACCAGGTCCCTTGCCCTGGTACAAACCAGCTACCCTTCTCTAAAACTTGCCCGGTGACAGTGGATAGAACATAATCCAACTGCCCTCTATCAGCAGCTCCGATACACACCCTCCAGCTGCCATTAAGAGTAGGATTCTCTTCCACTTGGATGAAAAGTGCCTGCGCAGGAAGCGCAATACCCGTGGAGGTGCTCAAAGGCTGAACTTCTCCATTCGGATAAACGATATACAATCCGAAGGCAGGGCCATTTTGATTGGCAGAGGGATTGAGAAAACCACTTGCGAAGATTACCGTCCCCTCTCCGCTGCGGGACTGGGCTGAAGAAAGGGGAAAGGTAGCCACTGGAGTGGACTGGCCAGCAGGTCGCACCTCCACTTGGGCGGCCGTGCCCGCAGGGAGGGTTACCATCCCTCCGAAATCTTTGTATTGTAAATTAGTAGCGAGAGGTGTGCTACCCGCATATAGATCTACCGCAGGTGCATCTGTTACCCCGTGGAAAGGCCGAAACTTGAAGCTACCAGAAGGCGCCCATCCCTCCACGGAAGCCCCCGTAAGGCCGAAAGTGGTTGGGATACCGTTAGGATTGGAAGCGAACGAGGCAGGATTAGAGACACCTTGCGCAAACAGGATATAGTTTGAGCCAGCAGGGGGAATCGCCAGAGGGACGGTGGCTAAAGTCTGAGAAGGCTGATTGCGAGGAGTAAAAAGGAGACTGATAGAAGCCCCCGTGGGAGCATTAGCAAACATGGTGGATGTAGCTTGGCGAAAATCCAACCGGGCGAGAAGATTGGCAGGAGTGATTGAGCCTGCATACACATCTACTTGAGCTAAGGCTGGATCAGCTGCGTTATGTACAATCTGGAGTCGACGTACCTCATCCGCGGGGAGGGGAAGCACATTTCCACTCGAGAGGGCGACAAATAACCCAAAGGCCTTATTCGGATCGAGAGTATTCGCATAACCAGAAGCAAATACCACCCCTGTCTGCCCTATCAGTCCGAGCAAAGCAGGATCCGGAACATAGAATCCCACAGGTAAAATATCGTTCGGATTAGCGATGGAAGTGTCTAAGACGACAAAATTCTCAGAGCTCAAGCCAAGGTAAGAGGGGAAATACGCGTACTGCGCAAGTGTGAGGTCAGGCTGATACGCAGAAGCGGTAGCAGGTCGGTCGTATGCCAAATAAGCCCCAACCGTGCCGACATCGGGCGAGCCATGAAAAAGGAGAAACTCAAACTGCGAGGAGTTTTGAGCAACTGCTCGGGCGGCATTGTAGTAGTATATATCGACATTCACCTGGAGACTGACAAAGTCAATCGTGCCTGCGATGACGGCGATATTGTAACTATTAGGGGCAAGAGCAGGTATAGGATAAGTAGTTATAATCTGTGCGGGACCTGTGGAGTTACCTGGTGCGATGCCCGCTAGGATGGATGTAGAATTGGCTGGCAGCTGTACATAGGGGGTGGCTTGCCTGAACTTAAAGTTAGAAGTGGCGGGAGGCAAAGTCCAGGTAGCCCCTCCATCTGTAGAGAGGTAGATATCAATACTATCTAACACAACTGGAGTACTAACTCCCACTACATCTGCTACATTGTGGATGAGCTGGACATACGCATTCTGCGCCCAGGTTGCTGTAACCCATAAGGTTACAATCGCTATAATACGTAGGATACGCATACTAATGGTCGAAACAAAAAAAGAGAGCCGAAGGGATTCCCCCTCATCTTAGGTAGCCAAAGGAAATTTTATGTAAAAGGATACCTAATATCCTCTATAAGACAGGTTAGAGTCTGTTACTTTGATGGCATGTGGCATTGGCTGAGACCCTTTTTATTTGCTCTGCCGGCAGAGACAGCTCATCGTGTAACTTTCAAAGTCGCTCACTTACTGGATAAGATAGGCATGTGGCACCGCCTCCCTCCGAAAGTAGCCCCCGTACACCTTTGGGGGCTTGAGTTTGCCCATCCAGTAGGTCTGGCAGCCGGTATGGACAAAAATGCCGAACTGCTACGATTGTGGTCTCATCTGGGATTTGCATTCGTAGAAGTAGGAACGGTCACGCCCCGGCCACAAGAGGGAAATCCACGGCCACGCCTCTTTCGTATCCCGCAAGATCGGGCCCTTTTGAACAGGATGGGGTTCAACAACGAAGGAGCCGTATGCATCGCTCGACGGTTAGAGAAAAGGCCTCCGGGCCTGATCGTAGGAATAAACATCGGAAAAAATAGAGACACCCCCTTAGAAAAAGCGCATAAAGACTACAGGGCAGCTTTCGAAATACTGAAGGAACACGGGGACTTTTTCGTAATAAATGTAAGCTCACCTAATACCCCCGGTCTGAGAGAACTTCAAAGTAAAAGCCACCTTATCCCGATCATCGAAAGCGTGCAAGCACACAACTCGGAGAAAAAACCTCTCTTACTCAAGCTCTCCCCAGACCTGGATGATACAACCATCCAAGAGATCGGCCTTATCAGCCAGACGACAGGGATAGCAGGATTCGTAGCTGGCAATACGACTACACAAGTTAGCTACCCCCAAATGGGACCAGGGGGAGTAAGCGGAAAACCCCTCTATCTCCTGCGAAAGAAACTGGTAGTCACTCTCCGACCCTTTGGCTTACCCATCATAGGAGTCGGTGGGATATTTAGCCCAAACGAGGCTCTTGAAGTTCTCGAAGAGGAAAAATGCTCCCTAATCGAGCTTTATACAGGCCTTGTGTATGAGGGGCCTTCTTTGGTGAAGAACACAATAAGCGCTATCAAAGAGAAGAGAACCCACCTGCGTACCCCGTAGGGGATTCGAACCCCTGTTTCCTCCTTGAAAGAGAGGTGTCCTGGACCGGGCTAGACGAACGGGGCGACTGAGCGGGGGCAAAGGTAAACTTTTTCTGCCAAATAAACGGACTACTTTTTCTTGACGGGGGGTTTTTTGGCTGGTGCTTTCGCTCCACTCTTCGCTCCACCTTTCCCAGCTGCCCCTTTACTCCCTTCAGCGGAACGCTGAGCGGAGATTTCTTTTCGAACTTCGTGCGCCCAATTCTTTAGCGCCAGGAGACCCTTCCGAGCTCGGGTACCAGCTGCCTTGTTTCCGTCGTCGTAAAACTTGCGAAGGTCCACCAGGACCTCTCCAACGAGCTTTTCAAGCTCTTCATACCGCTTAGCCATAGTCTTATAGTTTTGTGGTTTCCTCAAAGGTAAAGTTTTTTTGAACTCATGAAGAGCCTCTCGCAAGCCTTTTATTCCACGATTTGTCCACAGATACACGCATAGGAAAGGGTAACCCTAAGTAGAAAGTATCCTATGCCCAGTTTCGCTTATACAGAATAAGACTCTATCCTATGCCGAGCAGACCCTCTCCACAACGTTTTTTCTCCCCCCAACCAAACCTCCTATCTTTGTCCCATGCAATTCCTACTGTGGGGGCTCCTCGGGATAGCCGCAGCCCAGGGTGGAGGAGTGCAGTTTTTCACAGGAAGCTGGGAGACTCTCCTGCAAGAAGC
This sequence comes from Bacteroidia bacterium, assembly GCA_026413325.1. GTDB lineage: Bacteria > Bacteroidota > Bacteroidia > SpSt-205 > SpSt-205 > SpSt-205. Next base: position 32,005 of record JANZYW010000014.1, read on the forward strand.
ACGTAAAAAGAACAAGCCCATATTCGTCGACTTCTATACAGTGTGGTGTGGACCTTGCAAGATGTTAGAAAGGCATACTTTTTCTAATCCAGAAGTAGGAGCCTATACAGAAAAAAATTACATCGCCTATCGAATCGATGCAGAGCGAGGAGAAGGTCCCCGTTTAGCCAATCGATTCAAGATACGAGCCTATCCCACCCTTATCTTCTTAGATCCCGAGGGAAATGAACTGGGCAGGCAGGTCGGCTTCGTAGATGCTCCCACTTTCTTGGCACTCCTGAAAAGATATCAAGAAAAGTCTGGCGATAAACGGGAAGAAATACAACCCAGCTGGGAGAACTTCCAAAGAGAATATCGGGTTTTCTTCACTGACTTCACACAGAAGGCGTGGGGTAGCACTTTTGCAGAACGGTTTTCCGCTTGGAGAACTGCTATAGAGCAAAGTGACCTCGAACAAGGATCACAAATAGCCCAAACTCTTCCTGCTCCAGCTCCGGACGTTCTCGCTGCCTTGGCCCAGTGGCACAAAGGACAAAAGGAGTCTGCCCTTCATACTCTACATCACCGCCTCTACCAAAGTCAGAAACTGTCCCCCCTCCAGGCCCTCTGGCTGGGGGCTTATGCTATAGTGTACTGGGATTCTCCTCCACCAGAAACAATCCAGTGGGTATCATTCGGCGTGAAGAAAGAACCCTCTGGAGCAGCCTTTCTAACACAGGCTGCCCTGTATCAACGGTTAGGGCGCGTTTCAGAAGCAAAAGAGGCTCTCAAAGAAGCTCGCCGTGACTTACCTGCTGATCATCCCGCCTTGCATATCCTAACATCACTCAACGGCCAAAAGTAATCCCCTTTCGAATCCAAAGTCCCCTCCCTTCTACTGGCACAAATCGATCGCATACCTGGAGGGCTTTTTCCCTACACCCAAACGGAAAGTACGCAGGATGCGTACAACAAGATGGTATAGATAGCCAAGTAGGTATTCGATGGGCACACGCAGGGGGAGGTTTTCCCTTCCCCTCACAAGGCAGCCTATCCGAAAAACCTAAGATGTCCAGGAGCGCATCCGCATTCAACGCTTTCTTCCAACCCCAACGGGTATGTCCAGGAAAATACAACAAATACGGCATTATCCCACAGTAGAGCAGGTCCCCTGTCTTGCGGACTTCTGCATCTGATTTTCCAAAAAAATCGACCCAGCGATATTGTCGGTAAAAAACGGATAGGTCCCTCCGAATCCCACAGCGACCTTCTGACCTGGAGAAAGGTATCGCTCTACGGGAAAAGGACGCACCCCCAAAATGGGGTATCTATTCTCTTCTGCCCATCGTCCTTTCCAGATATAGGCACCTACAGGCCCTAAAAGCGCTCGCCATCGCGCTCCCCATTCGAAGGGATACAGAGGTACCCCATGTCCTATGAGCAGCACCCCCATCAGTCGGCATATTACCCCTCCTCGGTCTACAATCGATCCAGCCAACACAACCAGCGAGGTGCTGGACATAAATAAAAATCGGTTGCTACTGAAAGGCATTTCTTCTATATCACCTCCTACGTAAATGTTATAGAGCAGGCTCACACCCAAGATAGGACCCCCAAAAAGGAAGGCTCTCCTTCGCCACAGTCCCCCTATAGCCAATATCCATAGAGGAAGGTTGTATATGATATGAAAACAGGTACTCAGTATCCCGTTTACCCAGCGATGGAGGGAGGGGATATCCGTTACTTTCAAGCAATATGTGTTAGGCCACCAATCCCCGTAATAGCTTTTTCTGAAAAGCAGAATTCCCACTCCAAGCCCAATCCCTCCAAGAACAACCGGGAAAAGGGGTCTACAGGAGCGCGCTGAAAGGGCTTTCCCCGTCGCAGCCCCCAACGCCCAGATAAAAAAATCCATTCGTAGAAAGGTACCCAACCCCGAAAGGAGGCCCAGCACAAAAGGCCGAGGAACGGTTCGCTCCAGCTCCAATCCTATCCTCACAAGCAAAGTAGCGAGCGCTCCAGTCTCTAAACCCGCACTGTGCCACACCCAGACCGTGGGAAGGAGTGCCATAGCCCACACCGCCAGTCGTCCGACGGTCACACTGAAAAATCGCACCCCCAGCAAATAAATACCCCACAAATGCAAGCCCAACGTCAGAAGTCCCGTCAAAAGAATGGGAAAGGCGGCATACTCGGGTGCGATCTCCAGAGCCTGCCAAAGCGCCATATACAAGGTCCACCCCAGGTTAGTGATCCCCTCTACCCTTTCAGCCCCGCAATACCAGACCAACCCGCATCCCTCTACCAAGCTGCGAGCATAGCTCATAGAAATCATCGCATCATCCATGAGGAGAAAACGCCGCAAAGCCCCCCCCTCCCATTCTGCGTGATAGGTAAAAAGAAAGGAAATCCCTATAAGCTCAGCCAAACCGATCGCTCCTACAGGGCCAAAGAATAACCTAATGGCCTTACGCACTGTTTCCCTCCCTTCTACGGTCACCGCCGCCTGGGAGGTACTATCAGCCTCCCCGTAACGGGAGCATGGTCAGAAAGAGAAAAGGTCGCCATCCCCCCTTTCGTATCATCCTGATGCACCAGTCCTTCTATCCATGTGGCATTAGAGAAAAGATAATCCAGCCGACGATTCCACCAGCCTCCCCCATTTACGGTATGGGAGTAGAAGTCCTGTTCTCGGGCCTGGTATACCTCAAGGGGTATGACTTCCCGATATTGATTGTATAGAGGGAGAAGCCAGTTTACCTCTCGCGTGTAGTCATCGGCAACGAATGTGGGATCTACCTCTTTACAAGCGTTGTCATCGAAATCTTTGAGCTTCTTGGTCCCTGGAGGTACGGTATTGAGGTCGCCCCCTGCCACCCAGACTGCACCTGCTTGAGTGAGGCTATCCAGCAGGTGCTTGAAAATCTGTATCTGAAAGTAGCGTGTGCTATCTGGCTCAGGCACATACGCCTCTAAATGCGTGTTGAGAACCCAAAAATTGGGCTCTGTGGGCAAAGGAATATGAGCAACAAGGATATTCCGCCGCAGGTAAAAGAGTCGATACCACCACGGATAGGCCTCTACCAAAGGCAGAGGAATGCGATAAGCCGTATCGATCGGCCAGCGCGAGAAAATCGCATTTCCCGAGTTAATCCGCCCTAAGCCTTTCTTTGGCACATATCGAATGTCCCACTGGCTCGCGTACACCGCATAGGGGAGCCCACTGCTATCGGCAATATACTTGAGCATATCAACATAAGCAGACCGCTTGGAGTCTCTGTCCAGCTCCTGTATCAAAAGGATGTCAGGCTGCACCTGCCGGATCTTTCGCAGAAGGGCCTTCAGATTATCCCCTACCTCCTCACTCGTCATCCAAACCCGATCGCCATAGCAATCAAAAAAGAAGTCGATCCTCCCCCCTCCAAACTTGATATTCCAAGTCATCACCGTAAGCGTCTCTTTGGGAGCAGGAGAGGAAACTAAGGGGGAAACATATCTAACAGCCGGGACGGCCCTCGTATAATGAACGACCCACCAGTCCGTCCCTTGCAGAATTCCAAGTAGGATAAGAAAAACTCCAAGTAGCCCGATCCCGAACCATATCAGCGTCCGCCGCATAATCCAAAGTAGAGAGTTTTCGAGAAAAATTCTTCAAGGGACGTGCCCCCCTCTGATGGGAGAATAGAGATACACTCCCCCTATTTTTTACAGTATCGGGGGCTTGTGAGATAGCCTACCTTTTTTCTGCTGTCGGAAGAATATAGTACTACGCCTATGTGGAAAGCCAGAAATTGGTCAGATCTGTGTTTGCACAAGCCTTCATCTCGAGACGAGCACAGCACAGCTCGACATCGAATCCATATTCGGCTCTGGTCGTGCATAGGTATCCTCCTCTTCTCCTCCTCGGAGACGCACTGAGAGAACAGCATACCTTGCGCTTCAGAAGCTTGCTCAGGCACAGCCAGCTTGGCACTCACTCTCACCTCGTCCCTCAGGCGATAGCGGGCAGCAGAAAGGGATTGTACCTAGCGCTACCTTACCCACGATTGCCGAAAACACCTTAGAGCAGCGCGCACCAGGCAAAATATAGCTCAACTAAGTAGGTGCTCACGAGAACACGCTCCTTCTGTCGGAAATGCAGAGAATATCCCCCTCCAACCCATTAGGAAGCTGCTACTTTCCTAAGCTACACGGAATCCTCAATCTGAGTCATAGACCCTGGCCCATGCGGGTATCCCCATATTGAAGAAAGACAATAAATAGGCGAGGCATTCCTTACTTACTGGCCCTCTTCTCGAAAGAGGCTCAGGTCACTATAGGGGACCTTTTGATAAACCGCTTCATCGTACCTGCAGTATAGGGAATGCACCTGCTTTCATCTCGAGCCGAGAGGCTTTGGCCAGCCACGAGCAAGAATCCCGAACGCTTTGATTGTGCACTCCGGCGTCGGCTCGATACCGGAGGAGAGCGTAGCCCCACCAGGACTCGAACCTGGATCTTGAGCTCCGGAGGCTCACGTTCTATCCCTTGAACTATGGGGCCGCCCTACAAAGATAGGCAACCCTCCTTACTTTCACCTCGCGGGAGTGTGGGCTTTCTCTACCTTTGAGCGGTGCCTACAGCCCTTCGAATCGTAGCATTTGGAAAAACTGCACAGAATCGTCTTTTTCTGGCTCTTTTAGCCCTCTTCCTCTTTAATTTCTTCAATGTTTTTTCACTCACTCTCCTCATACCTTTCTTAGAAATCCTTTTCTCTCAGGAAGCCCCTCCCGCTGCTTATCCGACGACCCTGTCGATCGAAAGCTGGAAAAAATACCTTTTTTACCGCTTATATCTCTTCCGAACCACGCAAGGAGCCCTTGAAGCTTTGTTTTATTTCAGTGTAGCTATCGCTGCTGCTATCTTGCTAAAGAACGCTTTTCGATACTGGGGGGCTTGGCATATGGCGGCTTATGAGAACACACTCATTCAAAATCTTCGGAATCGGCTTTTCAGTCATCTTACACAGCTGCCATTGGGGTTCTTCATTCGGACACGAAAGGGGCGGCTCCTCAATCTTGCCACTCAAGATGTGCAGATCGTCCAGGAAGCGACTATAGGTACCATTTACAACCTCCTCAACGATCCTCTTACCATGCTTTTCTATCTCAGCGCGATGCTGATCCTCTCCTGGAAACTCACCTTAGTTTCGCTTCTTGTTCTCCCCCTGACAGGATGGATGATCAGTCGATTGGCAAAGACACTTCGCAGGCGAGCCCATCAAGGCCAAAGACGAATGGATCAAGTCTTAGGTATCCTCGATGAGTTTTTATCTGGGGTTCGAACTGTAAAAGCATTTGGAGCCGAGGAGAAGGAGCGGGAGCGATTCCTGCGGGCAAATGCAGAATATACAAGCTTCATGATAGCCTTACGCCGACGGATGGAGTTAGCCTCTCCCCTCACCGAGGTGCTCAGTGTGATCGTCGTACTGGGGCTGCTATACTACGGAACCTTTTCAGTGCTCCAACGGGAACTAAAAGCCTCAGAGTTTATCACATTCATCGCCATTTTTGGACAGTTTTTGAGTCCAATGAAAACCTTTAACCAGGCGGTCTCCCGTCTGCAAAAGGCTATCGTATCTTTTCGACGTATAGAATCCCTTCTAAGACAGCCGATCTCGGAGGAATACCACCCCCTCTTACCTTCCATCTCTAAAATTCAAGAAAGTATTCGGGCGATAAATGTGCACTTCCAATACGGCGAAAAGGAGGTACTAAAGGGAATCTCTCTTACTATTCCAGTCGGAGCTCGGATAGCCCTGGTAGGACCCTCCGGAAGTGGAAAAACCACTCTAACAGACCTATTGTGTGGCTTTTATCGTCCTACCGCTGGAGAAATCTGGATAGACGATCGCCGTCTTCAGGATATCAACCCCTTCAGCTATAGAAAACTCTTAGGAATCGTCCCTCAAGACGGTATGCTATTCCATGCTACTCTTCTGGAAAATATCATCTATGGCACAGAAGGCCCCCCAGATGAAGAAAGAGTGTGGTGGGCTTTAGAGATGGCACAAGCGAAAGCTTTCGTAAAGGAACTGCCAGAAGGGCTCCAAACCATCGTAGGAGCT